>JAMFRW010000072.1 GCA_026224975.1 Rhodoferax sp.
CAGATCGCCTCGCTCGACCAGTTCAGCGGCGGCCGGCTCGGCGTGCACTTCATCTCCGGCGGGTCGGACTCCGAGCAGCGCCGCGATGGCGACTACCTCGACCACGACCAGCGCTATGAGCGCACCGATGAATACCTGACGCTGCTGCGTCGCCTCTGGACCGAAGACAAGCCCTTCGACCACGAAGGCAAGCACTACCGCTTCGAGGCCGGCTTCTCGGAAGTCAAGCCCTTGCAGCAACCGCATGTGCCGGTCTACTTCGGCGGTGCTTCCGAAGCCGCGATTCCTGTCGCCGGCAAGCATGCCGATGTGTACGCGCTGTGGGGCGAATCACTCGACCAGGTGGCCGAACTCACCGGCCGCGTGCGCGCCGAAGCCGCCAGGCATGGCCGCACGGTGCGCTTCTCGGTCTCGTTCCGGCCCATCCTGGCCGAGACCGAAGACGCCGCCTGGGCGCGCGCCGAGCGCATTCTGGAGGACACCAAGCGCCTGCGCGTGCAGGCCGGCTACAGCCGCGGCGGCCCGCAGCAAAGCGTCGGGGCGCAACGCCTGCTGGCCGCTGCGAGCAACGGCAACCGCGTCGACAAGCGCCTGTGGACCGCCATCGCGCAAGAGACCGGCGCGCGCTCCAACAGCACCGCGCTTGTCGGCACGCCGGAGCAGGTGGCCGATGCGCTGCTCGACTACTACGACCTGGGCGTCACCACCTTTCTGATCCGCGGCTTCGACCCGCTGGCCGACGCCATCGACTTCGGCCGCGAGCTGATTCCGCGCACGCGGGCGCTGGTGGCGGGGCGGTTGGCTCAGGGCCAGCGGCGCGCGGCTTGATCCAGTCACATCCCGAACCATCATGAAGTACGCCATGCACACGAACACCACCGCTCACCCTGAGCCTGTCGAAGGGCCGGCTTCGACAAGCTCAGCCCGAACGGATCGGGGCTACATCAGCCGCCGCGGCGTCTTGCGCGCTGCCAGCGCGGCCGCCGTCGTCGGCCCCATCGCCATCGCCACTTCGGGCGCACTGGCGCAGACGAAGAAGCTGACATTCGCCTGGAACGCCAACGCGTTCTGCCTCTCGCCCGTCGTCGTGGCGCAGGAGCTGGGCTATTTCGAACGCAACGGCCTGCAGATCGAGCTGATCAACTACACCGGCTCGACCGACCAGTTGCTCGAATCGCTGGCCACCGGCAAGGCCGATGCCGCGGTCGGCATGATCCACCGCTGGTTGAAGCCGCTCGAATCGGGCTTCGACGTGAAGCTCATCGCCAGTTCGCACGGCGGCTGCGTGCGGCTCGTCGGGGCCAAGAAGGCCGGTGCGGTCGACCTGACCAGCCTGAAGGGCAAGACCATCGGCGTCTCCGACCTGGGCGGGCCGGGCAAGAATTTCTTCGCCATCATGCTGACCAAGGCAGGTATCGATGCAGAGAAGGATGTGCAGTGGCGCCAGTACCCCGGCGACCTGCTGGGCATCGCCGCCGAGAAGGGCGAGATCCAGGCCATCGCCGATGGCGACCCCACGCTCTACCTCATCGAGAAGCGCACGCCCGGCTTCTACACCGAGATCGCGACCAACCTGAGCGGCGAATACAAGGACAAGGTCTGTTGCATCGTCGGCGCCCGTGGCGAGCTGGTGCGCAAGGACAAGCCGGCCGCCGCCGGCCTCGCCCGCGCGATCCTGCAAGCCTCGGACTACGTGGCCGACCACCCCAACGAATCGGCCAAGATCTTCTCGAAGTATTCGCCCAAGGTGCCGGCCGAAGACCTGCGCGCACTGCTGGGCACGCTCACGCACAAGCACCACCCGGTCGGCACCAACCTGCTGGCCGAGATCGAGTTCTATGCGCGTGACTTCCGCTCGGTCGGCGTGCTCAAGAAGAGCACCGATCCGGCCAGGCTGGCGCAGCATGTTTATGCGGATGTGTTGGCTTGAGGGAGAGGATGTATGAGTGATCTGCCGTTGGGCGCTCCGCGCCATGAGACCGCCGCCAGCGCGGTCAGGCTCCCTCTCCCGCACGCGGGAGAGGGCTGGGGTGAGGGCGTCACCCGCACCACCATCTGGTGGACCGGCGCCCTCGCCGCCCTCGCCTGGGCCGCCGTCGCCGCGATCACCCTGTTGTTGCCCAACAAGGAGGCCGGCTTCAGCGAGTGGCTCTACACCCGCGAGTTCGGCATCGCCACAGGCGCCATCGCACTCGTCTTGCAGGCCATCGCGCTGATCGCACCCGCGGCCCGCGCGCCCGGCGCAACATTGCTCGACGCGGTGCGCCCGGTCGGCCCGTGGCTCGTGGCACTCGCCGCCATCTTCGGCCTCTGGGAACTGCTCACCGCCAAGCTCGCCTATCTGCCCACGCCCTTTTTCGCCCCGCCCACGGCGCTGGCCGAAGTGGCGGTCGACGACTGGCGGCGCCTCGGCGACAGCGCCTGGAACTCGCTCAAATTGCTCGCGACAGGCGTGGCCTGGGGCTCGGCGAGCGGCTTTCTCGTCGGCGTCTCGATCGGCTGGTCGCGTGCGGTGGGTTACTGGGTGCACCCCATCATCCGCTTCATCGGGCCGGTGCCGGCTTCGGCGCTGCTGCCGCTGGCCTTCTTCGTGTTCCCGTCAAGCCATGCGGCGGCAGTATTCCTGATCGCGCTCGCCACCGGCTTTCCGGTTGCGGTGTTGACATGGTCGGGCGTGGCCGGTGTGAATCGCAACTACTACGACGTGGCGCGCACCATGGGCGCTTCCAACCTGTTCCTGGTGCTGCGCGTGGCGATTCCCGCAGCCTTGCCTCAAGTGTTCGTCGGCCTCTTCATGGGCCTGGGCGCTTCGTTCTCCATTCTCGTTACGGCCGAGATGATGGGCGTGAAGTCGGGCCTCGGCTGGTATCTCACCTGGGCGCAAGGCTGGGCGGCCTACGGCAACATGTATGCGGCGCTGATCGTCATGGCGGTCATCTGCTCGAGCCTGATCACACTGCTGTTCGCGCTGCGCGACCGCGCGCTGTCATGGCAGAAAGGCACGGTGAAGTGGTGAGCGCTGTTCTCGATAGCCTTCTCGATCGATCGCCGGACCATACTGCCGATATATCGGCGCCAGCCCATCGGCCGGAGCCGCACGCCGCCGCCGGCGCGCACATCGGCATCCAGGGCGTGAGCCACCAGTTCGATCTGGCCGGTGGCCCGCTGCCGGTGCTGGACCACATCGACCTCGATGTGAAGCCCGGCGAGTTCGTCGCGCTGCTGGGCCCCAGTGGCTGCGGCAAGTCGACACTGCTGCGCCTGGTCGCCGGCCTGGAACCCGCGACCACCGGCCGCATCACGCACGACGGCGAGCCCATCACCCGGCCCGACCCGTCACGCATCGTCGTGTTCCAGGACCCGACCCTCTACCCCTGGCGCACCGTGTGGGACAACGTGGCCCTCGGCCTGCAGGCGCGCGGCGTGCTCAAGGCGCAGCGCCATCGCGTCGACGAGGCGCTGGCGCGCGTCGGCCTCACCACCTACGCCAGGATGCTGCCGCATCAGCTCTCCGGCGGCATGGCGCAACGTGCGGCATTGGCCCGTGCGCTGGTCAATGACCCGGCCTTGCTGGTGATGGACGAGCCGCTCGGCAAGCTCGATTCGCTCACGCGGCTGACGATGCAAAGCGAGCTGGTGGCGCTGTGGCAACGCGCGCAGTTCTCGGCCCTGCTGGTGACGCACGACGTGGAAGAAGCGCTCTTCATGGCGCAGCGCGTGATCGTGCTGAGCGAGCGCCCGGCGCGCATCCTCGCCGAGCTGCACAACCCGCTGCCCTACCCGCGCCAGCGCGGCAATGCACAGTTGGGCGAGTTGCGGCACGAGGCGCTGCGCTTGCTGGGGCTGGATGCGACGTGGTGAGGTGGACAGCACCACCCTCCTCAACGCGCTCCTCACCTTCACGCAAGCTGCGCAGACCGCGCTGCTCCAGGCGCTCCATGCACTTGGGCTGACCGGCGATGTGCACGGCCAGCCGGCCTGGCCTTTCGCCTGGCGCGTGGCCGCCGAAACCTTGCTGATCGACCGCGGCCTCACACGGCACCTGGCCTTGTTCCTGGCCGCGGCTGTTCTGGCGCTGCTGTTGATCGCGCTCGGCGCGCTCTGGCGGCGTGCGCGCTGGCCGTTGTGGCTCGCCGCCGTCGTCCTGCTGCTGATCGCACCCAAGCCCTCGCCCAGCATCGTCCTGACCGATGCAGTGCCCACGAGCTTTCATCGCTCGCCCTCGCACTTCGACGCGACCTCCATCGATCGTGGCCTCGCACTCTATGCACAGCACTGTGCGTCATGCCACGGCACCGATGGCCGCGGCGAAGGCCTGGCCGCCGCCAGCCTCGCCGTGTGGCCGCCGACGCTTTCGGCGGGGTTGTTGTGGAAGCGAGCCGAGGGCGAGTTGCTGTGGCGCGTGTTGCACGGCATGAACGCACGCGACGGCACGCAGACCATGCCCGGCTTCGCGGGCCGATTGAGCGAGGCCGATGCCTGGGCGGTGCTCGATGGGATGAAGGCGTTGTCGGCCGGTGAAAGTGCTCGGCTAGAAGCGAGCTGGCCGTGGCCGGTGCGCGCACCGGGCATCGACGTGCGATGCGACGGCGGCCCGCCGCGTGCGCTGAGCGAATGGCGCGGGCAGCGGGTGAGGATCGTGACGGAGGGCGTCGTGGCTGGGGTGAACGTTGTGCGTGAAGTTCGCGGCGAAGCTCGGGTCAAGGCCGAGAACGAATCCTTTTCCTCATGGAGAGAAGACCCACGCGTCGTGACCATCGTGCTGCGGCCGAATCACGCGGCATCGGCGAGTGGCTGCGAAGCCGCATCGCCCGCTGCGTGGCGCGCCTTTGCGAGCGTGGCGGGCCTGGAAGCCCAATCGCTTACCGGCACGCAGTTCATCGTCGATCGCGATGGGTGGCTGCGGGCGCTCGGCACTGCGGGGCAGGCGGATTGGTCCGAGGACAACTTGATTTGTCGGTCCGATGAATCGGCTTCGAGGTTGACCTCGTCGAAGCCAGAAGCCGATGGCCTAGGCGCTTTGATCGCGCGGATGGATGCCGATCCGGTCCAGGCAACGCAGCTTGGCTTGCCGCACTCGCCCGCCCAAACCCGCTCACCCTGAGCGCGTCGAAAGGTCATGGAGTACCTCGCTGCAGGCACTTCGACAGGCTCAGTGCGAACGGAAATGGAGGCTCGCTGCGAGCGGAAATAGAGGCTCATTGCGGCCCGAAATCAAGGCCGGTGCGAGCGGAAATACAGGCTCATTGCGAACGGCGGTAGATGAAGAAGCGCCACTCGCCGGATGCAGCAACGCCACACCACCCTCATACGAGCAGAGCATGGGGTCGTCGCCGCAGTGAATGAGAATTCCCTGAACGGAGGCGGCGACCCCATGCTCTGCTGCGGGGACCACAAGGGTGATGACAAGTGTCGTGACAAGGGCCATGGCTGACTCGCTGCAGGCACTTCGACAGGCTCAGTGCGAACGGAGGTGGGTGAAGCACAGGACTTGAATCTCCTCTCACGCTCAGCCCATCGAAGGGCCGACAAGCGCCAATCCGCACATACACCAATCACATAACGATCTACGGGAATATCACTTCCTACGCACGCGCCCAAGCCCCAAAGTCACCGATTGATCCGCAGCATGAGCCTGCGGCAGGAGCTTGCATGAGTGCCGTTCATTCCCTTCCCCTTCAGACCCGCTACGACCACAAACCCAGCAGCCTGAAGCTCAACCCGAACCCGCAGCGCAAAGACTGGTTCGACGAACCCGAGATCGTTCGTTCCATCGAAGCCGAGCGCCGCCACAGGCAAGAGCGCCTGGCTGGTGCCTTCCGCCTCTTCGCGCGCTTCGGCTTCGACCAGGGCCTGGCCGGCCACATCACCGCGCGTGACCCGGAGCTGACCGACCACTTCTGGGTCAACCCCTTTGGGCTGCACTTCTCGCGCATCAAGGTGAGCGACCTGCTGCTCGTCAACTCGCGCGGCGAGATCGCCGTGGGGCAAGGGCCGCTGAACCGCGCGGCGTTTGCCATCCATGCGGCCATCCACGAAGCGCGGCCCGATGTGGTCGCTGCGGCGCACACGCATTCGCTCTATGGCAAGGCATGGTCATCGCTCGGCCGCAAGCTCGACCCGCTCACGCAGGACTCCTGCGCCTTCTACGAAGACCATGGCCTCTTCGAAGACTTCGGCGGCGTGGTCTACGAAACGAGCGAAGGTGACCAGATCGCCAAGGCACTGGGCACGCAAAAAGGCGTGATCCTGAAGAACCACGGCATCCTGACCGCAGGCCCCACGGTCGAAGCGGCGGCATGGTGGTACATCGCGCTCGACAACGCTTGCCACACCCAACTGCTGGCCGAAGCCGCCGGCAAGCCACAGCCGATTCCGCACGAGCAAGCCGCGTTGACGCATTCGCAGATCAGCAAGCCCAACGGCGCTGCGCGCGCCTTCGATTCGCTGTGGCAAGGGCTGGTGGAAGCCGAGCCGGAGTTGCTGTCATGACCCACCCCATCGGATCCATCACGCGCCGCCACTTCGCCCTCGGCCTGCCGGCGATCGGCGTGGCCGCATCGCTGGGCGTGGCCACCAACACAGCCCGCGCACAAGGCATCGTGCTCAAGGCCGGTGACCAGAAAGGCGGCCTGCGCGCCTTGCTCGAAGCCGCCAACGAGTTGCAAGGCCTGAACTACGAAATCCAGTGGGCCGAGTTCCCGGCCGCGGCGCCTTTGGCCGAAGCGCTCAACGCCGATGCGGTCGACTTCGGCCCGATCGGCGATGCGCCTTTGATCTTCGCGCTGGCCTCGGGCGCACGCGTCAAGGCCTTCGCCGTGAATCGCTCCGACCCGTATGGCACGGCAGTGCTGGTGCGGCCCGATTCGACGCTCAAGACCGCCGCCGATCTCAAGGGCAAGAGCATCGCGACCAACCGCGGTTCGATCGGCCATTACGTGGCGCTCAAGGCCCTGGCATCGGCCGGCCTCAAGCCCGAAGCCAACACCTTCCGCTTCCTGCCGCCGCCCGATGCCAAGCTCGCGTTGACACAAGGCGCGGTCGATGCCTGGGCCACCTGGGAGCCGTATACCGCGCTTGCCGAAACGGCGGGCCAGGCGCGCGTGCTGGTCAACGGGCGTGGCCTGTCATCGGGCCTGAGCTTCCTCGCCGCGACCGACACGGCGCTCGCCAAGAAGCGCGATGCGCTCGCCGACTTTGCCAAGCGCGTGGTGCGGGCGCAGCGGTGGTCGTACCAGCATGTGCCGGAGTATTCGGCCGCGCTGGCGCGAATCATCGGCATCCCGCAGGAAGCGGCGCGGCTGCAGTTCGAACGCCGTGCGCAGAACTGGATAGCGGTCGATGCGCAAGTGCTCGCCGATCAGCAACGCACCGCCGACTTCTACCTCGAAGCTGGCCTGCTCAAGCAGCGGCTCGATGTGAAGACGACCTTCGACACCGGCTTCTCTCCTGCCTGATTCATCCTGCCTGATCTCTTCATCACAACGCTCATGACCCAATCGCTCCCCCGCCGCAAGCTCCTCACGAACACCGGCGCCTTCGGTCTGGCGGCCGGCCTCGGCCTCCCGTGGTGGGCAGAAGCCGCGGCACCCACTTCGTCGTCGGCCTCGGCCGGCGTCCCGGTCAAGGGCGGTGTGCTCAACATCGCCGTCGCGCCCGAGCCCACCCTGCTCACCTCGGCCTTCATCACCACGATGAACATCGGCATGCTGTCGAGCAAGATCCTCGAAGGCCTGGTGAGCTATGACCTTGACCTGAAACCCGTGCCCTCGCTCGCCACGTCGTGGAAGCAATCGGCCGATGGCAAGACGCTGAGCTTCGAGCTGCGCCAGGGTGTGAAGTGGCACGACGGTGCCGACTTCACCAGCGCCGACGTGGAGTACACGCTGCTCGAAGTCTGGAAGAAGCTGCACCCCTTCGGCCGCGCCGCATTCGCGAATGTCGAGAAGGTCGAGACACCCGACAAGCACACCGTGGTGCTGCGCCTCAGCTCGCCCGCGCCCTACATCCTCAACTACATCAACACTTACGGCGCGCAGATCCTGCCCAAGCATCTGTATGCCGGCAAGGATGTGCTCACCAACCCGCTCAACAGCGCGCCGGTGGGCACCGGCCCCTTCGTGTTCAAGGAATGGGTCAAGGGCAGCCATGTGCGGCTGGACCGAAACCCCAACTACTGGGGCAAGGGGCCGAACGGCGAAGCCCAGCCCTACCTCGATGGCGTGGTGTTCAAGTTCATCCCCGATGCGGCGGCGCGCACCGTGGCACTCGAAGCCGGCGAGATCGACACGGCCTTGGCTTCGGTGATCCCGCTCACCAACCTCAACCGATTCCAGGACAAGAAGAAGTACGAGATCAACCTCGACGACGGCCGCTACCTGTCGACCATTTTCCTGACGCAGTTCAACGTGCGCCGCCCCTACTTCACCGACAAGCGCGTGCGCCAGGCCTTCGCCTATGCGATCGACCGCGAGGCGTTGCTCAAGGTGGTGTTCCTCGGCTACGGCAAGCCGGCGACCGGGCCGGTGCCGTCGTCTGTCGTCAACTACTACAGCGCCGATGTCAAGAAGTACCCGCTCGACCTCAAGCAGGCCGAAGCGCTGCTCGATGCCGCGGGCCTCAAGCGCGGCGCGGGCGGCAAGCGTCTCAAGATCACGCTCGACTTCGATGGTGGCGGCGGGCCCACGGCAGCGCGGCCGGCCGAGTTCATCAAGCAGTCGCTGGCCAAGATCGGCGTGGATGTGGAACTGCGTGCGGGCGACACGGCCAGCTACCTGCGCCGCATCTTCACCGATCAGGATTACGACCTGATGATCTCCAGCCTGCACCGCCTGCCCGACCCGACGCTCGGCGTGCAACGGCTCTACTGGACGAAGAACATCATCAAGGGCGCGCCGTGGACCAACGGCTCGGGCTATTCGAACCCCGTGCTTGACAAGGTGATGGAAGACGCCGCCGCCGAGCCCGATCCGGTCAAGCGCAAGGCGCTCATCAAGGAGTGGCAGCAGATCGTGCAGGAAGACGTGCCCTTGCTCGAGCTGATCGAGCAGACCTGGGTCACCGTTTCGAGCGCGCGCCTGCACAAGCTCAAGCCGCAGGGCGACGGGCTCTTCGCATCGCTCGCAGATGCGTGGCTCGAGCCCAAGGCGGCTTGATCGCACGCCGAAGAGATACGAGAAGAGACTTGCGATGAGCCACGGTTTCTTGCCCTTCCTGCGCCAGCGGCTGCTGCACGTGGTGCCGGTCGTGGCCGGCATCGCGCTGCTGAACTTTCTGGTGCTGCAGCTCGCGCCCGGTGACGTGGTCGATGTGCTGGCCGGCGAAGCCGGTGCGGCCACGCCCGAATCGATGGCGGCCCTGCGCGCGCAGTTCGGGCTCGACCGCTCGGTGATCGCGCAGCTCGGCAGCTACCTGTGGAACCTGGTGCATCTCGACCTCGGCTTCTCGTACCGCCAGAACATGCCGGTCTTCGACCTGATCATCACACGACTGCCGGCCACACTGCTGCTCATGGGCCTGGCAATCGCCATCGCGCTCGCGGTCGGTGTGTTGCTCGGCATGCTCACGGCGTTGAAGCCCGGCAGCCTGTTCGACCATGGCGTCTCGGTGCTGGTTCTGTTCGCTTATGCGATGCCGACCTTCTGGCTCGGGCTGATGGGGCTGGTGCTGTTCGCCGGCAAGCTGGGCTGGCTGCCGGCTGGCGGCATGACAACGGTCGGCTTGGACCAGGGCTGGTGGGCGCAGGTGCTCGATGTGGCGCACCATGCGGTGCTGCCCGCGCTCACGCTCTCGACCTTCTACCTGGCCGTCTACACGCGGCTGATGCGCGGCTCGATGATCGAGACACTCGGTGCCGATTTCATCCGCACCGCGCGCGCCAAGGGCGCCTCCGAGCCACGCGTGCTGTTCGCGCATGCGCTGCGCAATGCCTCGCTGCCGCTGGTGACGATGCTGGGCTATCAGGTGGCCTCGCTGCTGAGCGGCGCGGTGCTGGTCGAATCGGTGTTCTCCTGGCCGGGCTTGGGGCGGCTCGCGTTCGAGGCGATCCTGGCGCGGGATTTCAACCTGCTGCTGGGCATCTTGTTGCTGAGTTCGTTGCTGGTGACGGTGATCAACATCGCCGTCGATCTGGTGACGGCGTTGCTCGATCCGCGGGTGGAATTGCAAGGGGCGCGGGCATGAGCGGCGCCGCCAACGATGTCTTGAGGACTTCTCCCCTCTCCCTCTGGGAGAGGGTCAGGGTGAGGGCCGCTGCCTCCCGCATCACCACGATGGCATCCACCCTGCTCCACCGCCCTGCCCTCTTCATCGGCGCGGTGCTGCTCCTCACCCTCGCCATCATCGCCCTCTTCGGCCCCACCCTCCGCCCCGGCGACCCGTGGGACATGGCCGGCGCGCCCACGCTCTGGCCGTTAGAAGACGCGGGCTACCCGCTTGGCACCGACCTCATGGGCCGCGACATCGCAACCGGCCTCATCTCCGGCGCCCGCGTCTCGCTCCTCATCGGCCTCGTCAGCAGCGCACTCTCCGCCGTGCTGGGCGTCACCATCGGCGCGCTCGGCGGCTTCTATCGGGGCTGGGTCGATTCGCTGCTGGGCCGCATCACCGAAGTGTTCCAGACCGTGCCGAAGTTCGTGCTGGCCGTGGTGCTGGTTGCGCTGTTCAAGCCCTCGGTGACAACCGAAGTCATCGCCATCGGCATCGTCTCCTGGCCGGCGACGGCGCGGCTGGTGCGGGCAGAATTCATGCGGCTGCGCGAACGCGAATTCGTGCTGGCGGCCGAGACCATGGGCATGAGCGATTGGCGGCTGATCTTCACTCAGATCCTGCCGAATGCGCTGCCGCCTGTGGTCGTCGTCTCCACGCTCACCGTCGCCAACGCCATCCAGACCGAAGCCGCGCTCTCCTTCCTCGGCCTGGGCGACCCCAACGTGATGAGCTGGGGCACCATCATCGGCGCCGGGCGCGATCAGGTCATCGACGCCTGGTACCTGTGCGCCCTGCCAGGCGCCGCCATCGTGATCGCGGTGCTTGCCTTCAACCTGCTCGGTGAAGGCTTGAGCGACGCGGTCAACCCGCACCTGAAGCAGCGAGCGGCGTCATGACGAAGTTGCTCGAAGTCCGCGGCCTCAAGACCTGGTTCACCGACAAGAACGGCATCGCCAAGGCCGTCGACGGTGTGGACCTCACCGTCGATCGCGGCGAGACGGTCGCGCTGGTCGGCGAAAGCGGCAGCGGCAAATCGGTCACGGCCGCCTCACTGCTTCGCCTCATCGCACCGCCCGGCCGCATCGTGGCCGGGCAGGTGCTGCTCGATGGCATCGACCTGTTGACGCTCGACGCGCGCGCCTTGCGGGCGGTGCGCGGCGGGCACGTCGGCATGGTGTTTCAGGACCTCTCGGCGCTGAACCCTGTGGAGCGCATCGGGACGCAGATCGCCGAAGCGGTGCGCCTGCATTCGCCCACCACCACGCGCCGCGCGGCCTGGGCGCGTGCCGTGGCGCTGCTCGACCGGGTGCGCATGCCGTCGCCCGCAGAGCGCGCCCACGAGGTGCCGCATCGCCTCTCGGGTGGCATGCGCCAACGCGCGCTGATCGCTTTGGCGCTGGCCTGCGACCCCGAACTGCTGATCGCCGATGAGCCCACCACCGCGCTCGACGTGACCACGCAAGCGCAGATCCTCGCGCTGCTGGCCGAGCTGCAGGCCGACACCGGCATGGGTCTGCTGCTGATCACGCATGACCTCGGCGTGGTCGCGCAAGTGGCCGACCGCGCCGCGGTGATGTATGCCGGCCGCGTGGTCGAAGAAGCGCCGGTCGCACAGCTCTTCGCGCATCCGCGGCACCCGTACACGGCGGGGCTGCTGGGATCTGTTTCCCTGGAAAACGTAACCCCCGGCTCGCGCCTGCCGGAGATCGGCGGCAGCGTCCCTTCGCTGCTCGCGTTGCCGGCTGGCTGTGCTTTTGCGCCGCGCTGCGCGCGCGTGGTCGATGCCTGCGAGCACGAGGTGCCAACCTTGCGTGCGAGCGGACAGGCGGACCAGCGCAGTGCCTGCTTCGCGCCTCTGTTGACACCGGTCGAGTCATCCACCTCCACATCGCACGCACCTGCCGAAGCACGCCACGTCACCTGGCTGCGGGAGGCCGCATGAAGCGCGACGACACCGTCGTGCGCCCACTGCTGGACCTACGCCACATCGGCAAGCGCTTCGAGCTGGCCGGTGGCCGCACGGTGCATGCGCTGGCCGATGTGAACCTGCAGGTCGATCGCCACGAAACGCTGGGCCTGGTCGGCGAAAGCGGCTGTGGCAAGTCGACACTCGCACGCGTCGCCATGCGGCTGGTGCCCGTGAGCGAAGGCCAGGTGGTCTTCGATGGCGACGACATCACCACCCAGCCACGGCGCGCCCTCGCCGCTCGACGCGCCCGCATGCAGATGGTGTTTCAGGACCCGTTCGCATCGCTCAACCCACGCCTCACCATCGGCCGCGCACTCGAAGAACCGCTGATCGTTCAGCAACGCGGCAACGCCACCGAGCGCCGCGAGCGCGTGATTGCGATGCTGGGCCGCGTCGGCCTGCGGGCCGACGTGGCCGAGCGCCATCCGCACGAGTTTTCGGGCGGGCAGCGCCAGCGCATCGCCATCGCTCGCGCGCTGATGCTGGAGCCCGAACTGCTGGTGTGTGACGAGGCGGTGTCTGCGCTCGACGTGTCGGTGCGGGCGCAGGTGCTCAACCTCTTGCTGGAGCTGCGCGCATCCTTCGGGCTGGCGATGCTGTTCATCTCGCATGACCTCGCCGTCGTGCGGCACATGGCCGACAAGGTCGCGGTGATGTACCTCGGCCGCGTGGTCGAGTTCGCCGACCGCGAGAGCCTGTGGCGCCAGCCCCGCCACCCCTACACACAGGCCTTGATGGCCGCAGCGCCGACCCCTGGTGCGCGCGTGGGCGGCGCCGCCAAGGCAGTGCCGCCCACGCTCGCCGGTGACGTGCCGAGCGCGCTAGCGCCGCCTTCGGGCTGCCACTTTCACACGCGCTGCCCGCGGGCAACAGAGCGCTGTCGCACCGAGGCGCCGGCGCTTCGGGCCGTCGATGGCGCGCATGGGGTGGCCTGCCATTTCGCCTGATCACTCTCTTCCTTCTCTTCCTTATCCGCTACTCGAAAGCTCTCCATGAAAAAAACATTCCTCGCCACGCTGATCGCCTTCTCGGCGCTGGCCGCCCACGCCGCCGAACTCAAGGTCGGCTTCATGCCCGGCCCGTACCGCGATGCGTTCACCAAGGGCATCGCACCGCAACTGGAGAAGCAGGGCTACCAGATCAAGTACGTGGAGTTCAGCCAGGGCGTGCAGATCAACGACGCGGTGGAACGCGGCCAGATCGATGCCAACATCTTCCAGCACACGATCTATCTCGAAGCCAACAACAAGAGCCAGAAGTTCGACCTGTTCCCGCTCGTCCACGTGCCCACGCCACCGATGGGCCTCTACTCCAAGCGCTACAAGACGCTTGCCGAAGTGCCCGATGGCGCGACGGTCACCGTTCCTTCCGACCCGGTCAACACGGCACGCGGGCTGCGCATCCTGGCAGCCCTCGGCTGGGTCGCGATCAAGCCTGGCGTGGATGCGATCAACATCTCGGAGCGTGACCTCAGTGCCAACCCGAAGAAGCTGAAGATCGTGCCGCTGGATGCCGCGCAGGCACCGCGCTCGCTGGAAGATGCCGACCTCTCCGCCATCCAGGGCAACTTCGCTGTGGCTTACGGCCTGAAGCTCACCGAGGCCTTGAAGCTCGAGGACATGACGCTGCCCTACGTCAACATCGTGGCCGTGAAGCGCAGCAACAAGGACGCGAAGTTCGCGCAAGACATCGTGGCCGCGTACAAGGCGCCCGAGTTCCAGAAGTTCTTCGAGTCCAATCCGGTGTGGAAGGGCTATCGCCTGCCCGATTACTTTGCACCGTCGACCACCACGGTGGGAAGCACCAAGCCGTGAGTTCGGCCAACCCTGCTCGCCGACGCATGAAGCTCGGCGCCTACTTCACCGGCTCCGGCGTGCAGGGTGACAGTTGGCGCCACCCGCTCGCGGACGTGGACGCGGCGTGGAACTTCGAGCGCTACAAGCGTTATGCGCAGACGCTGGAGCGCGCCTGCTTCGATGCGCTCTTCTTCTACGACAACGTGTTTGCCGCGACGGATGCCAAGACCGTCGAGCGCAGCCCGCAAGCGCCGCGCTGGGAACCCATCGTGCTGCTTTCGGCACTCGCCATGGTCACCGAGCGCATCGGCCTCGTCGGCTCGGTGAGCACCAGCTACAGCGAGCCCTACAACGTGGCGCGGCAGTTCGCGGCGCTCGATCACCTGAGCGGTGGCCGCGTCGGCTGGAACGTCGTCACCTCGACGGGCGGCGGCGAGAACTTCAACCTGCCCGGCCACCGCGACCATGCCGAGCGCTACGAGCGCGCGCACGAGTTCGTCGATGTGGTCACCGGCCTTTGGGACAGTTGGGCCGACGATGCCTTCGTCGCCGACAAGGCCACCGGCCGCTGGGCCGACCCGGCCAAGCTGCATGTGCTGAATCACCAAGGCAAGCACTTCCAGGTCAAGGGCCCGCTCAACGCCGCGCGGCCGTTGCAAGGCTGGCCGGTGATCTCGCAGGCCGGCGCGTCGGAAGACGGCAAGGGCCTGGCCGCGCGCATCGGCGAGATGCTCTACACGGCCGCGCAAGACATAGACGAAGCCCGTGCGTTCTATGCCGACGTGAAGGCCCGCGCCGCTGGCCTCGGCCGCGCGCCGGAGCACATCCACATCCTGCCCGGCGTGATGCCGGTGATCGGCCGCACGCAAGCCGAGGCCGACGACAAATGGGCCGCGCTGCTCGAAACCCGCGATGCCGAGATGGTGCTGCGCGCCCTCTCCAACTACGCGAGCTTGGGGCTCGACCTGGCCGGATTGCCGCTGACCGCCAAGGTGCCGCTGCCCGAACACATACCCATCACCAACTCGCACCAGAGCCGGCAAAAGCTGCTGGTCGACTGGATCCGCAAGGAGCAGCCGACGGTGCAGCAGCTCTACACCCGCTGGAGCGCTGGCGGCCACCGCATGCTCGTCGGCACCGCGCAAAGCATCGCCGACGACTTCGAGCACTGGTTCTCCACCGGAGCCGCCGACGGCTTCAACATCATGTTCAGCAGCACGCCGCAGGGGCTGGACGATTTCGTCGAACAGGTGGTGCCAGAGCTTCAGCGCCGCGGCCTGTTCCGCACGGCCTACGAAGGCCGCACGCTGCGCGAGCATCTGGGGCTGCCGCGGGTGGCAAACCGGAACTTTCCGGCCCGATAGGACCGGCCGAATTCAAGCCCGCCCTTCGCCGTAGATCGGCAGGCGGCTTTGGTGGCGCACGGTCAGCACGCGCAATTCGTCGTCTGTCGGTCGATAGACGACCGAGTACGGGTAGATGCGCAGCGGGTAGATGCGGCGCGGCAAATCGAAAGGCGTTCCGAAGCCTGGGTTGGCGACCAGCAACCGGGCCACGCGCTCGAACTCCGCGAGGAATCGGGTCGCAACGCGCGCCGTCGCGGTACGCTCGTAAAAGCCGAGAATCTCCGCCAGATCCTGCGCCGCTTGCGGGTGCAGCGAATAGTTCACTTCAGGCCCGCACGAAGCCTCGCCAGAACCACATCACCTGGAATCGTTTGCACGGCGCCGGAGTCGATCTCTTCATCGCGGCGCCGCGCTTCCTTCATCCACGCATCCTCGACCGCAGGGTCTATTTCCAAGCTCGCAATCAGGCTGTCGAGCAGGCGGGAACGCTCGGCCGAGGGCAAGCCCAGAACTTCTGCCTCCAGCGCTTCGATCGGCATGGCCATGGCGTCTCTCCTTGGTGAATCGGTGATGAGGCGCTAGCTTGCCACAACGCGCCTCAGGCCGCTGCCTGCAGCCTCGCCCCCATCTTCTGGTGGATCAGGTTGACGGCCTTGAGCGGGCGCAGCATCACCTTGAACTCGGTGATCTTGCCGGCATCGTTCCAGGTGATCATGTCCACACCGTTGATGGCGATGCCATCCAGTTCCAGCTCGAATTCGAGGATGGCATCGTGCTCGCTCTTCAGCTCGCGCACGTAGCGGAACGAGTCGTTGAAGAACACGTGAAACGCCGCCATCAGGTACTTGCAGGTGATGGCCTTGCCGACTTGCGGGCGGTGCACGACGGGAGAATAAAACACCGCGTTGTCGTCGAGCAAGGCATCGAGGCCTTCCATGTTGTGGTCGGCGACGAGGCGGTGCCAGGTGGCGAGGGGCGATTCGGTCATGTTGTCTCCTGTGGTGAGTACGGGTCCGAGGGATTGTGCCCGCGCCTGTTTACTCCCGCCGCAAGCTAGCGGGCGATGCAGCGGTCGTTGAAGGATTTTTCGAGTTCGCGAAGCGCTTCGACTTCCTTTCCGTTGAGTTGCGACTCGCGCTTGCGTTTGAGCGCGATGACATCCCTCATGTTGGCGCACTGATCCGCTCGCAGGGCAGCTTGTTGACGTTCTCTTTGCGCCCCATCGCGCTCGGCCAGCTTGCGCTGCTGCTGCTGGGTTTTCTCTTGCCGCAGTTGATTTCGCGCTTCCTGGTCTTCGAGCTGGCACTTCTGGTCGTACTCTTCCTGCAACCCGCGGACGACTTCAGAGCGAGCACCGCGGGTCGGCGCGGTTCGGATGGCTTCGACGATCGACGCACAGCCGGAAGGCAGGTACTTGATGTGCTCCTGCGCTCTCGGCGCATCCGGAACTTGGGACGAATACGGGGTGGCGGGCGCTGCCCGCGAGGGGCCGTAGATGCCGATCCGCGTCCTGTTCGACTCCCCGCCGCAAGGTCGATCGGACAGGTAGGTGGTGCCGCCGGCGTTGCACCGATACGACTGCGCGCAAGCCAGGGGCACGGCGAACGCCAAGGACGCGAAGGACGCGAAGGCCAACCCTCGCACGATGGAAATGAGCATGTTCGAACGTCCTCTCAGGCGAGACCCTCGGCCGCGGGCTTTCGATTCGACGCGCTGCGAACCACAGGCACACGAGGAATCACTGCGACAAGATATTACGCCTGACTTGAGTGGCGCGGAAGATCGTGCGGCGGCGCACGGCAGGCGGTGATGCCAGCCGGCCGGTCTCATCACATGTCGGAAAAGTCGTCAGCGCGCGAAAGTACCGTCCGCCAAACACCGCATCGCGTACTGCACATGCAAGGCCACGCCGCTTTGCAAGGCGCGCTCGTCGATGTCGAACTGCGGGTGATGGTGCGGGTAGCTTGCGCCGCAGGCTTCGTTGCCGGCGCCGACGAGGGCCATCATGCCGGGGTAGTGGTCGAGGAAATCGCCGAAGTTCTCGGAGACCATCAGCGGCGGGAAGTCGATGAGGCTCGCCTCGCCGAACAACTCGGACGCGCACCTGGCCGCGAGCGCGCTGCTGCGAGGCTCGTTGATCAGCACCGGGCCGCCACGGCGGATGTCGAGGGTGGCGCGGGCGCGGAAGGTGGCTGCGGTGTGCTCGACCATGCGGCGCAGCGCCTCGTGCAAATGCGCCTGATCGGCGGCGCGCGTGGTGCGGATGCTGCCGGCGAGCAGCGCCTGCTCAGGGATCACGTTGGTGGCAA
>JAMFRW010000073.1 GCA_026224975.1 Rhodoferax sp.
ATAAAACTCACATCCGGAATGAGAGCCTCGTTCGCGCGCTCCTGGGCGCAGTGGGTCGAAGGCCTCGGCGACGACGCGATCAGCGTGCCCGTCATCGACGACCTCGCGATGATCGCCGGCACCGGTGGCACCACAGGCCAGCCCAAGGGCGTGATGCTCTCGGGCCGCAACCTCGAGACCATGAGCGCGCTCACGCTGATGGGCTACCCGTTCGAAGGCCGCCCTTCCTACCTCGCGCTCGCGCCGCTCACGCATGCAGCGGGCGTGCTGACCTTTCCGGTGATGGCACTCGGTGGGCGCGTCGTCATCATGCCGAAGCCCGACCTGAGCGAGTTCCTGGCGCTGGTGGAAAAGCACCGCGTCACGCACACCTTCCTGCCGCCCACGCTGATCTACATGCTGCTGGATCATCCGCAGTTGGCGGCCACGAAGCGCGACTCGCTGCAATGCTTCTGGTATGGCGCGGCGCCGATTTCGGCGGCCAAGCTCGAAGACGCGCTGACGAAGATCGGCCCGGTGATGGCGCAGCTCTTCGGCCAGACCGAAGCGCCGATGATGATCTCGATGATGGCGCCGAAGGATCACTTCAACGCCGATGGTTCGGTGGCGCGGGCGCGGCTCTCCTCGGCCGGCCGGCCGGGGCCGCTGGTGCAGGTGGCGACGATGAACAGCGACGGCGAGTTGCTGCCGACCGGCGAGACGGGCGAGATCGTCGTCCGCAGTTCGCTCGTGATGATGGGCTACTACAAGGACGCCGCCGCCACTGCCGAAGCAGGCCGCCACGGCTGGCACCACACCGGCGACATCGGTCGGCTCGATGCCGACGGCTTTCTCTTCATCGTCGACCGCGCGAAGGACATGATCATCACCGGTGGCTTCAACGTGTATTCGGTCGAAGTCGAGGGGGCGCTGATGCAGCATCCCGATGTTCAGGACAGCGCGGTCATCGGCTTGCCCGATGAGAAGTGGGGCGAGAAGGTGGTGGCCGTGGTGCAACTGCGGGCGGGCTGCAGCGTGCGGCCGGATGAGCTGGTGGCCTTCGTGAAGGCGCGCATCGGCAGCGTCAAGGCACCGAAGCTGGTCGACATCTGGGCTGACCTGCCGCGATCGAAAGTCGGCAAGGTGCTGAAGAAGGACATTCGCGCGGAGATGCTGGCGCGGAGTGCGGAGGGGGCGCGCTGACCTTCCGAAGGTCGAGCTCGGGTCGAACCGTTCGGACGGCGTGAGGCCGCCCGAACGACAGCCGGGGACGGCTGTTTATTACTTCTTGCCGATGTTGTCGCCGGCGGCCTTGGCGGCTGCGTCGGCCTTGGCGGCCTTGGCCTTGTGAGCCTTGGCCTTGGCCTTGTGAGCTGACTTCGCCGGTTCCTTGGTCACAGCGCCTTGCACGGTTTCCTTGGCTTGCTTGGCGTTCTCGGCGACGGCCTTGCCGGTTTCCTTGACGGCGGTGCCGGTTTGGGCGAAGGCGGCGGTGCCGGCGAATGCGATGGCCAGGGCCATGAGTAGCTTGTTCATTGGGGTCACTCCTCGATCATGGTTGCCCGCAGCCGAGAGCCAGCCGCAGGAGCAGCGATTATCGGAGCGCTTTTCATACCGTCTGTGGCGAGAATGCTGCGCTGCAACTCAGGGATTGCCTCATTCCAGCCGCTGAATCAGCGTGATTTACTCACGTCCAGTCAAGAACGTTACCCGTGAGTACCTTTTCGCTCACGACCGACGAACGCTCGCTGGCCGCTGCCTTTTCATGCAGCCGGCTGTCTGGAAGGTCGAATGGTTACCCCATCGGTCGAGTCGCCGTGGCGCGTGCATCGCGAGCGCCAGAACAGCCGTGAAGCCAAGCGCGATGCCGTGCTGCTGGCGGCGGCGCGCCTCTTTGCCAAGACGGGTTTCCAGGGCACTTCGCTCGACGACATCGCGCGCAGCCTCGATGTCACCAAGCCCACGCTCTACCACTACATCGCCAACAAGGAAGAGATCCTCTTCGCCTGCGTGCAGCGCGGCCTCGATGCGCTGGCCGACGGCATCGAGGAAACACGCGCGCGCGGGCTCACCGGCCGGGCCCGCTTGCGCGCGGCGATGGAAACCTATGCCGATGTGGTGACCGGCGACTTCGGCCTGTGCGTGATCCGCGTCGGCGAAGACCCGCTTTCGGAGCCCAGGCGCCACGAGCTGCGCGCATTGAAGCGCCGCATCGATGCCGTCTTCCAGACGCTGGTGCAAGAAGGCATGGATGGCGGCTGGATCGTGCCGGGCGATGCGAGCCTGGCCGCCTACACCGCTGTGAGCGCGCTCACCGGCGTGGGCCGTTGGTATCGGCCGGAGAACCATGCGGCGCACAGCTTGCAGGATGCGATCGGCCATTGCGTGGAGATGCTGATGCGCGGCGTGCTCGGCGCGCCGGCCGATGCGCGCACTCGCGATGTAGAAGAGAAGGGTAGCAAGGCCACCAACGGCCTCGCACCGTCGCTTCACGCGACGCCACCACTGCCCACGATCCGCCGCGAAGTCCATTTCGGCCACCGCGTCGTCAAGTGTTTCGCCGAGCGGCCCGCCAACCTGGCGCAGATGCTGGTGTCGGCCATCGAGCAGCGGCCCGACGGAGACTCCCTCGTGCTCGGCGATCTGCGCCTCAACTGGCGCGAGCTGCACCATGCCGCCGCCAAATGCGCGGCCGGTTTGACGCAGCGCGGCGTGCAGCCGGGCGACCGCGTGGCGGTGCAGTTGGGCAACGGGCTGGAGTTCGTGGTCATCGCCTTCGCCTGCGCCTGGATGGGCGCCGTGCTGGTGCCCATCAGCGCCCGCGCCCGCGGGGCCGAACTCGAATACGCGCTGAACGATTCGGGCGCCGTGGCCATCGTCTGCGCCCGCGAGCTGGTCGATCTGCTGCCGCCTGCGAGCGCGCTGCCGCAGTTGCGTCACCGCTTCAGCACCGCGCCCGTGACCGCGCTGCCGCCCGGGCCGATTTTCGAGCCGATGAACGCGCTGATGCAGGCCGAGCCACTGGCCACGCCGCATGCGGCACAAGAAGAAGACCTGGCCGTGCTGCTCTACACCTCGGGCACGACAGGCCGCCCCAAGGGCGCGATGCTGACGCACCTGAACATCGCCCATTCGGTGATCCACTTCGCGCAGGCCATGGCCCTCACCGACGCCGACCGCAGCGCCGTGGCCGTGCCGCTCAGCCACGTGACGGGGCTGGTCGCGCAGCTCTACACCATGCTGCATTGCCGCGGCTGCATGGTGCTGATGCCGCAGTTCAAGGCGCATGACTTCGTGCGGCTTGCGGCCTCCGAGCGCATCACGCACACGATCATGGTGCCGGCCATGTACAACCTGTGCCTGCTGCTGCCCGATCTGGAATCGCACGAACTCTCGGCCTGGCGCATCGGTGCGTTCGGCGGTGCCTCCATGCCCACGGCCACCATCGAAGGCATGGCCGCGCGGCTGCCCGGCCTCACGCTGATGAACGCCTACGGCGCGACCGAGACCTGCTCGCCCGCCACCATCATGCCGCCCGACGAATCCACCACCCACCGCAACAGCGTGGGCAAGCCCGTGGCCTGCGCCGAGATCCACATCGTCGACGAAGCGGGCAACGAAGTCCCGCCTGGCAAGGCGGGTGAGATCTGGATCGCCGGCCCCATGGTCGTGCCCGGCTACTGGCACGACGAGGCCGCGACGGCGAGCGAGTTCCGCGCCGGCTATTGGCGCTCGGGCGACATCGGCAGCATGGACGAGCAAGGCTTCGTGCTCATCCTCGACCGCAAGAAGGATGTGATCAACCGCGGCGGCTACAAGATCTATTGCGCCATCGCCGAGAACGCATTGCTCGAACACCCACAGGTCGTGGACGCCGCGCTCGTCGGCGTGCCCTGCGCCGTGCTCGGCGAGCGCGTGCATGCGTTCGTGTGCGTCACCGCGCTCGACGACAGCACCACCGCGCAGGCGCTCACCGACTACTGCGCCGCGCGGCTCTCCGACTACGCCGTGCCCGAGACCTGGTCGATCGGCACCGAGCCGCTGCCGCGCAACCTCAACGGCAAGATCATGAAGCGCGAGCTGCGGCAATCGCTTCACACCGCCCTCACCTGAACAGGATCGACGCACCGTGAAGCTTCGCGCCTCTCAGCAGACCATCGTCTTCGCGCTGTTCGTTGCGCTGTTCATCGCCTTCGCCCTCTTCCTGCCCGGCTTCGCGCGCATCGACAACCTGCTCACGCTGCTGCAGAGCGTCGCTATCCTCGGTATCCTCG
>JAMFRW010000074.1 GCA_026224975.1 Rhodoferax sp.
GGCACATCGAGTTCGGCAACTTTCACCAGCGCATCCATCACACTGGCCTTGTTACGGGCCAACACGCGGAACTTGACTTCACGCTCGAGGTTTTTCTTGACGTCGGCACGCAAGCCATCGACCGTGCCATCGGCTATGCCGAGCGACTTGGCGAAAGCTTCGTTCACTTCCGGCAGGTTCTGCGATTCGATCTTCTTGAGAGTGACCATGAAGTCGGCTTCCTTGCCGGCCACTTCCTTGCCCTGGTAGTCCTCGGGGAACTGCAGCGGGAAGGTCTTGGATTCGCCGGCCTTCATGCCGCGCACGGCCAGGTCGAACTGCTCGAGCATCTGGCCTTCGCCGATCAGGAACTGGAAGGCTTCGGCCTTGCCGCCGTCGAAGGGCACGCCGTCGATCTTGCCTTCGAAGTCGATCGTCACGCGGTCGCCTTCGGCAGCGCCCTCTGCAGCGGGGCGCTGCGCGAAGGTGCGGCG
This sequence comes from Rhodoferax sp., assembly GCA_026224975.1. Classification (GTDB taxonomy): domain Bacteria; phylum Pseudomonadota; class Gammaproteobacteria; order Burkholderiales; family Burkholderiaceae_C; genus LMDS01. The sequence continues at coordinate 474 of JAMFRW010000074.1, forward strand.
CTGCTTACGCAGGATGTCGAGCGTCTTGTCGATGGCTTCTTCGGTCACTTCGGTCGAAACGCGCTCGACTTCGGCCGTGCTCAGGTCACCCAGCTTGATCTCGGGGTAGACCTCGAAGGTGGCGTCGAAGGCGACCTGGCCTTCGGCCGCGCCTTCTTTCTCGGTGATCTTGGGCGCGCCGGCGACGCGCAGCTTGGCTTCGTTGACGGCTTCCGAGAAGACCTGGCCGACCTTGTCGTTCATGACCTCGTAGTGCACCGAATAGCCGTAGCGCTGGCTCACCACGCTCAGCGGCACCTTGCCGGGGCGAAAGCCATCGGCCTTGACGGTGCGCGAGAGTTTCTTCAGGCGCGATTCGACTTCCGAAGCGATCGTGGAAGCTGCCAGCGTCAGCGTGATGCGGCGCTCGAGCTTGTCGAGGGTTTCAACTTGAACGGACATGATGTGTGAACTCTTTAGATTGCAGGGCTGGTGCGCGGGGCGGGACTCGAACCCGCACACCATTGCTGGCGTCAGGACCTAAACCTGGTGCGTCTACCAATTTCGCCACCCGCGCGGGTGCAGCTTGCGATTCGGAAAACCGCGCATTTTAGCCCGAGGTCGCAACCGTTCCGTCGTCGGGTATTGCCGGGTGCGCTGTTGCTTCGGTTGCTGCCTTGTTTGCTGCGTCCATTGCCGCCTTCTCGTCCTCCGGCGATTTCACCCGAAACCACGCCGCATACATCGCCGGCAGGGAGAGCAGCGTGAGCACCGTCGCCACGATCAGCCCGCCCATGATGGCCACCGCCATCGGGCCCCAGAACACACTGCGCGAGAGCGGGATCATCGCGAGCACGGCCGCCGCGGCCGTCAGGATGATGGGCCGAAAGCGCCGCACCGCCGCCTCGACGATCGCCGTCCAGGTGGCCACGCCGCGCCCGCGGTCCTGCTCGATCTGGTCGATCAGGATCACCGAGTTGCGCATGATCATGCCCATCAGCGCGATCACGCCCAGGAGTGCGACGAAGCCGAACGGCCGGTTGAGCAGCAGCAGCGCGCCGGCCACGCCGGCGATGCCGAGCGGCGCTGTGAGGAAGACCAGCACCGAGCGGCTGAAGCTGTGCAGTTGCAACATGAGCAAGGTGAACATGATGAAGAGCATCAGCGGTGCGCCGGCAGCGATCGAACCCTGGCCCTTGCTGCTCTCTTCCACGGCGCCTGCCACCTCGATGCGGTAGCCCGGCAGCATCTTGGCGCGGATGGGCGCAAACAGCGGGTCGAGCTGCGCCGTCACCGTCGCGCCTTGCAGGCCTTCGATGATGTCGCCTTGCACCGTGGCGGCGTAGTCGCGCCCCTCGCGCCACAGCACGCCCGGCTCCCACACGAAGCGCACGCTGGCGATCTGGCCCAGCGGAATGCTCTTGCCGTTGGTCGAGGGCACATAGGCGTTGGCCATGTCGGTGAGTTCGGCGCGCTCATCGAGCGGCTGGCGCAAGACCATGTCGACGAGCTTGTCGCCATCGCGGTACTGGCCGACATTGGTGCCGTTGTTGATGGTGCGCGAAGCCTGCGCGATGGCCTGGCTGGAGACGCCCAAGGCGCGCGCCTTGTCCTGGTCGACATCGAGCCGCAGCGTTTTCACCGACTCGTTCCAGTTGTCGTTGATGCCGCGCATGTTGGGGTTGTTGCGCATGATGGCTTTCACCTCATCCGCATAGATCCGCACCTTGGCCGGATCGGGCCCGACCACGCGGAACTGCACCGGGTACGGCACGGGCGGCCCGTTGGGCAGCAGCTTGGCACGGGCGCGCGCTTCGGGGAACTCGGTCGCCAATATCTCGGGCAGCGCCTGGCGCAGCTTGTCGCGTGCATGCAGATCCTTGGGCATCAGGATCATCTGGCTGACGTTGGTCTGGGGGAACACCTGGTCGAGCACCAGCGAAAACCGTTCGACGCCGCTGCCGACCCAGGTGGTCACGTTGTCGACGCCGTCGAGCTTCATCAACCTTGCTTCCACGCGTTGGGTGACGGCTTCGTTGGCGGCATACGACGTGCCTTCCGGATACCACAGGTCCACCAGGATCTCGAGCCGGCTCGAATCCGGGAAGAACTGGTTCTGTACCTTGCCCATGCCGAGCAGGCCGAGCACCAGCGTGCCGATGGTCAGGCCGATCGTGATCCAGCGGTGCTTCACGCACCAGTTCACCGTCGCGCGGAATCGCCCGTAAAACGGCGTGTCGAAGAGTTCGTGCGGCTGGTCGCCGGCCTTGTGGGGCTTGGCGTTCAGGATCAGCGTGCCGAGGTACGGCACGAAGTACACCGATACCAGCCACGAGATGAGCAGCGCAGCGGCGGTCACCGCGAAGATCGCGAACGTGTATTCACCCACCGTCGATTTCGCCAGGCCGATCGGCAAGAAACCCACCGCCGTGATCAGCGTGCCGGTCAGCATCGGCATGGCGGTGGCGTCGTAGGCGAAGGTCGCGGCGCGAACCTTGTCGTAGCCCTCTTCGAGCTTGCGCACCATCATCTCGACGGCAATGATCGCGTCGTCGACCAAGAGGCCGAGCGCGATGATCAGCGACCCGAGCGAAATCTTGTGCAGGCCCACGCCCCAGTAGTACATGGTCACGAAGGTGATGGCGAGCACCAGCGGGATGGTGATGCCGACCACCAGCCCCGGCCGCCAGTCGAGCCGGAAGGGCTTGAAGTGCAGGCCGAGCGCGATGAAGCTCACCGCCAGCACGATCACCACCGCCTCGATCAGCGTGCCGACGAATTCGTTGACCGAACTCGTGACCACTTTCGACTGGTTCTGGAACTGGTGCATCTCGAGCCCGGCCGGCAACTCGGCGCGGATGGCATCCGCCGTGACGTTCAGCGCCTTGCCCATGTCGACGATGTCGCCGCCCTTGGCCATGGAAATGCCGAGCGCGATCACTTCCTTGCCTTGATGCCGCACCTTGACCTGCGGCGGGTCGATGTATTCGCGCCGCACGTCGGCGATGTCACCGAGCTTGAAGCTCGCGCCGCCGGCGCGGATCGGGAACAGCCGGATCTGCTCGATCGAGTTGAACTGCCCGTCCACCCGCACCTGCACCGAATCGGTGGGCGCGTTGATGGCGCCGCCCCACTCCACCGCGTTCTGCTGGCCTAGCTGCGCCAGCACCTGGTTGAAGTCGAGCCCCAATTGCGCCAGGCGCTTTTGCGAGATCTCGATGAAGACCTTTTCGTCCTGCGCGCCGAAGATGGCGACCTTGTTGACGTCTTTCACCTTGAGCAGGCGCTGGCGCACGCGGTCGGCCTGGTCCTTCAGCTCCTGGTAGGTGAAGCCATCGGCCGAGAGCGCGAAGATCGAGCCGTAGACATCGCCGAACTCGTCGTTGAAGTAAGGCCCGTTCACGCCACTCGGCAGCGTGGCCCGCATGTCGCCGATCTTCTTGCGCACCGTGTACCAGATCTGCGGCATCTCCTTGGGCGGGGACGAGTCCTTCACCTGAAAAATGATCAGCGCCTCGCCCGGCTTGGAGTAGCTGCGGATCTTGTCGGAGTACGGCACTTCCTGCAGCGTCTTCTCGAGCTTGTCTGTCACCTGGTCTGCCACCTGCTGCGCTGTGGCGCCGGGCCAGAACACACGGATCGCCATCGCGCGGAAGGTGAACGGCGGGTCTTCGTCCTGCCCAAGCTGGAAGTACGCCGCCGCGCCCAGCATCAGCAGCACGATCAGCAGATAGCGGGTGAGCGCCGGGTGGTCCAGCGCCCACTTCGAGATGTTGAAGCGGGATGGCGCGTCGTGGTCCGCGCCGCCCGAAGGCGCAGCTTGCGACGCATCCGCGTCACCTGGGGGCGGCAAGTGCTCGCCGCTCATTTCGCCGTCACCGGTGTGCCCCGCGCCGCCGACGCGGCAGCGCCGGCCGGCACGCCGGGATCGATGTAGAACTTGACCTTCTGCCCCGGGCTCAGCACGTGCACGCCGGCGGTCACGACCACTTGCCCCGGCGCCAGGCCGCCGCTGATGACGGCATCGTTGCCTTCGGCACCGGCGAGCTGCACGTCTTGCGCCTTCACCGTCATGCTGCCGCGATCGACGACCCAGACCGAGGTGCGGCCCTGCTCTTCCCGCAGCGCCGAGAGCGGCAGCTTGGCCACGCCAGCGGTTTGCGGCAAGTCCATCAGAACGGTCGCAGTCTGCCCGAGGCGCACGACGGTCGCGGTGGTTGCAGCGCCGATGTCTGCCTTGACCTGGAAGGTGCGCGTCAACGGGTCGGCCGCGGCCGAAATCTCGCGGATGGTCGCCGGCAGCGCGCTGCCCTCGGCGCCCCAGAGCCGCACGCGAAAGTGCCCACCTTGCGCGGCCAGCGTCTTGATGAGACTCACGCGGTCTTCGGGCACCGCGAACACCACATCGCGCGGGCCGTCGTGCGCCAGGCGCAGTACCGGCGTGCCGGCCGAAACGACGGTGCCGGCATCGGCGCTCACCTCGGTGATCACGCCGCTGGCGTCGGCGATCAGCGCGGCATAAGCGGCCTGGTTGCCCTGCACGCTCGATTGCGCCTTGGTCTGGTCGAGCTGGGCGCGCGCCGTCTTCATCGCCATCTCGCGGCGGTCGAGTTCGGCCGGGCCGATGAAGCCCTTGTCGCTGAGCTCCTTGTAGCGCTTGAAATCGGCAGCGTTCTGGTCGTAGCTTGCTTGCGCCGCCGCCACTGTCGCGCGGGCGGCGTCTTGCCCGAGGCGCAAATCCTGCGGGTCGAGCCGCGCCAGCACCTGGCCAGCCCTGACCGAATCGCCGAGGTTGGCATCACGCCGAACCATCTTGCCGCCAACGCGAAAGCCCAGCCGCGATTCGGTGCGCGCCCGAACTTCGCCGGCGTACTCGTGCACGCCGCCCACCGATTGTGCGGCGATGGTGGTCGTGCGCACCGCACGGATCGGATCGGGTGCCGGCTCGGGCTTGGAGCAGCCGGCCAGCAAGGCGGCTGCAGACACGGCAAAGACGGCGGCAAAACGCGATGCCGGGGCGAACGGGAACGGATGACGCATGTGAATCCTTGACTGACGAACGGAGCGGATGCCGCAACTGACCAGGCGGTCAGTAATATATTCGTCACATGGGGTGAAGTCAAACCGCAAATGCCGGCGAGACGCATGACACATCGACAGAGCGCGCAGCGTGGACAATCGCCGCCGTGAGCATCGACCACTACGAAAACTTTCCCGTCGCTTCCGTGCTGTGCCCGCCCGCGCTGCGCCCGGCCGTGTCCGCCATCTACTGGTTCGCGCGCACGGCAGACGACATCGCCGATGAAGGCGACGCGCCGGCCGCAGAGCGGCTGGAAGCGCTGGCCGCCTATCGGGCCGATCTGCTGGCCGTGGCAACCGGCGGCGAACCCTCTGCGCGCTGGCCGCATGTCTTCGGCCCGCTTCGAAACATCATCGCCAGACATGGCTTGCCGCTGAACCTGCTGGCCGACCTGCTGAGCGCCTTCGAGCAAGACACGACGAAGCGCGGCTATGCCGACCGCGCCGAGCTGCTCGACTACTGCCGCCGCTCCGCAAACCCGGTCGGCCGGCTCCTGCTGCATCTTTACGGTGTGGACGGCGCACTCGCGCTGCGGCAATCGGATGCGATCTGCACCGCGCTCCAGCTCGCCAACTTCTGGCAGGACGCCCGCATCGACACCGAGCGCGGGCGCCTCTATGTGCCGCTGGCCGACTGCGCGCGCCAGGGCGTGGCGACAGAGCACGTGCTGCTGCGTGAAGACAGTGCAGACACCCGCCGCCTCATCGCCAGCATGGTCACCTGGGCCCGCGAACTGATGCTGAGCGGCGCACAGCTGGTGCACAGCGTGCCCGGCCGCGCCGGCTGGGAGTTGCGCCTCGTGGTGCAAGGCGGCTTGCGCATTCTCGAGAAGATCGAAGCACTCGGCTTTGCGACGCTGACGACGCGCCCTGCCCTGCGCTGGTACGACGCGCCGCTGCTCGTCTGGCGCGCGCTGTGGATGCGGCCGACGCGCGGCGAAGCTGTGGAAAGAAAGTCCGCATGACGCCCGAGCAATACGTGCAAGACAAGGCAGCCAAGAGTGGCTCGAGCTTCTACTACGCCTTCCTCTTTTTGCCGCCGCCGCGGCGTGCAGCCATCACCGCGTTTTATGCCTTCTGCCGCGAGGTCGATGATGTGGTCGATGACATGGTGGACCCCGGCGTTGCCGCCACCAAGCTCGCCTGGTGGCGCAAGGAAGCGGGCCAGGCGTTTGCGGGCAATGCAACGCATCCGGTGATGAAGGCGCTGATGCCGCACACCGCCACCTTCGGGATCACGCAGGAGCATCTGCAATCGGTGATCGACGGCTGCCAGATGGACCTGGAGCAGTCGCGCTACCTCGACTTCCCCGGCCTCGCGCGCTACTGCCATCTGGTGGCCGGCGTGGTGGGCGAGGTGGCATCGAACATCTTCGGCCGCACCCAACCCGAAACCGTGGCCTACGCCCACAAGCTGGGCCTCGCGATGCAGCTCACCAACATCATCCGCGACGTGGGCGACGACGCCCGGCGTGGCCGCATCTACCTGCCCGTCTCGGAACTCAAGCAGTTCGACGTGAAGGCGCAGGAAGTGCTCAACCGCGGCTACAGCGAGCGCTTCACCGCGCTGATGAAGTTCCAGGCCGAGCGCGCGCACCGCACCTACGACGAAGCCTTTGCGCTGCTGACCGATGCAGATCGCGTGGCGCAAAAGCCCGGCGTGATGATGGCCAACATCTACCGCACGCTGCTGCGCGAGATCGAGGCCGACAACTTCCAGGTGCTGCACCAGCGCACTTCGCTCACGCCCTTGCGCAAGCTGTGGATCGCGGTTCGCACCAACTGGCGCGGAAGATGATGGAACGATGAAAGTCGCCGTCATCGGCGGCGGCTGGGCGGGGCTCGCAGCCGCCATCGAAGCCACACAGCGCGGGCATGCCGTCGCGCTGTTCGAGATGGCGGCGCAGCTCGGCGGGCGCTCGCGTGGCATCGAATCAGGCGGGTCCGCTCTCGACAACGGCCAGCACATCCTGATCGGCGCGTACACCGAGACGCTGCGGCTGATGCGCACGGTCGGCGTGGACATCGATGCGGCCTTCTTGCGCACACCGTTGCGTATCACTTACCCGGAAGGTGCTGGCCTGCAGCTCGAAGCCGGTGCGGCGATTCCGGCGTTTGCGCGCGCCGTGTTGCGGCATGGCGCGTGGTCGTGGCGTGATCGCCTGGCCTTGCTTGCGGTGTGCACCGGTTGGTCGCTGCGCGGCTTCCGCTGCGATCCGGCGATGACGGTCGCCGCGCTCGCGGCCAAGGTGCCGGGCGCGGTGCGCGAGGACCTGATCGACCCGCTCTGCGTCGCAGCCCTCAACACACCCGCGACTGATGCCAGCGCGAGCGTGTTCCTGCGGGTGCTGAAAGACGCGCTCTTCGCCGGCCCGGGTTCGGCCGATCTGCTGCTGCCGCGCATCAGCCTGAGCGATGCGCTGCCCGCGCCGGCCGAACGCTGGTTGCAAGCGGCAGGCGCGCGCGTCGAACTCTCGCACCGCGTGCAACGCCTGCAAGCGAATGGCGCGGGCTGGGATGTCGATGGCGAGCGCTTCGATGCGGTGGTGCTCGCCACCACGCCTACGGAGGCCGCGCGGCTCGCCGAACCGATCGCGCCACTCTGGTCGGCCGCGGCCGCCGCGCTGCGCTACGAGCCTATCGTCACACTCTACCTGCACAGCGAAGGAACGACGCTGCCCGAGCCGATGCTGGCGCTGCACGCCGACGACAACGCGCCCGCCCAGTTCGTCTTCGACCGCGGCCAGCTCGGCGGCCCGCGTGGATTGCTGGCCTTCGTCATCAGCGGCGCACAGCCTTGGGTCGATCGTGGCATGCCGGCCACGTTGCAAGCGACGCTCGCGCAGGCTCAGGCCACGCTCGGGCCGCACCTGCGCGCTCCGCTGCAAGAGCTTCGCACCCTGACCGAAAAGCGCGCGACCTTCCGCTGCACGCCCTGCCTGCCCCGCGCTGCCATGCCGATCGCAGCCGGCCTCTTCGCCGCGGGCGACCATGTCGAAGGCCCCTACCCAGCCACGCTGGAAGGCGCCGTGCGAAGCGGCGTCGCTGCGGCTCGGGCGATAGTCTGAACCTCACCGCTTCGCAAACGGTGCCGCCAGCGGCTCGCCGATGAACACACCTTGCTGCGGCCAGGCCACGCTCTTCCAATAAGCCTCCAGCGCGCTGCTGCCCTGCACATAGTTGAGCAGCAGGATCTGCGGATGCGGAAACTTCTGCAGGTGGTTGCAGGGCTCCGAGACGGTGCCGTAGCTCGCCGTCGCGCCCGATGCAATCCACTCGATGGCCGACATCTGCGTGCCGCCCACGAGCTGCCCGCCGGTCGAAGTCAGGTGATCGGCCAGCGCGCCTGGTACCCAGCGGATGGTGTCGAGCTTGTCGACCTGCACCAGCCCGGTCTGGTAGAGCAGCACGCGGCTCACGTCTTCGAGCGCCTGCGTGGTTTCGGTGTGCACATCGATGCCGGCCGCGCGCACCAGGCCGGCGGGCGGGAACAGCACCGAGCGCACGCTGCGGGCCTTGTCGTTCGTGGTGACGAACCAGGCGTTGACCGGCGGCGCGCCGCGCAGGCCCAGCGTGTGGTCGGAGGCGACGCCGCGGCGGATCATCGCCTTGGCCATGGCCACGTCGCGCGCGGCGAGCAGCATCGAAGGGCGCAGGTGCAGATCGGTGAAGGGCCGCGTCGTAGCGGTCTCGAAGTAGGCCGATCGGCGCGACGGCGAGCAGGTTCGAGTGCACAACTCGGCGTCGTAACCCATCGCGAGCGCGCCAGTGATGGAATTGCAGCCGACGGCGAACGGCGTCGTCCAGGCCAGCGCCAGTGCCTGGATCTCCGGCCCGAAATGCTCGGCGACCGTCTCGGCGAAGGCCTGAAACTGCTCGGGCGTGAGGCTGGCCACCACAGGCAGCTCGGTGCGCAATATCTGCTCCGGCGCGAGCTTTCGAGCCTTGGCGTAGAACTCGCCGACCTCGACCGAATACGGATCGGCGGTGTTGATGACCAGCCCCAGATCCTTCGCCGTGATGCGGCCGGCCACTCGCGGCACGTTGATCCAGGCCCGGGGCGGCGGCGGGGGTGGCGCGGCGCGAAAGTCGGAGGTGCGCAGCGTGATCTCGGGCCCGCTGGCATTGCCGGAAGCAGCCGATGCAGGCGACGCTGCGGCAGTGCTCGCAGCGGCTGCGCGGCTCGCATTCGACGCTGATTCGCCTTCGGCCCGGACAACGCCGCAGGCGAGCGCCAGCGCCACGAACAGCATGAAAAACCTCATCGCCCTAACTCCCAGATGGCACCTCAAATTTTCGCCATGCAAAATAATCACCAATTGAGCGAGAATGCCTGCCATGACAAAGAACGAAGGAAAGAGCCCGACGATACAGGTGCTGGAACGAGCTTTCGGGCTGCTCGACGTGCTGGCTTCATACCAAGACCCGGTCTCGCTGAAGGTCATCAGCGAGCAGACCGGCCTGCACCCTTCCACCGCGCACCGCATCCTCAATGACCTGACGATCGGCCGCTATGTCGATCGGCCGGAAGCCGGCAGTTATCGCCTCGGCATGCGGCTGCTCGAGCTCGGCAACCTGGTCAAGGCGAGGCTCGACGTGCGCGAAGCCTCCATCGGCCCGATGCGCGAGCTGCACAAGCTGACGCACCAGCCGGTGAACCTTTCGATGCGCCAGGGCGACGAGATCGTCTACATCGAGCGGACCTACAGCGAGCGCTCGGGCATGCAGGTGGTGCGAGCCATCGGCGGCCGGGCGCCGCTGCACCTCACCTCCGTCGGCAAGCTGTTTCTGGCGCATGACGATTCGCAGCGCGTGCGCGCCTACGCCACACGCACGGGTCTCGCCGGCCACACGCGCAACAGCATCACCGACCTGACGGCGCTGGAGCGTGAGCTGGCGCGCGTCAGCCAGTACGGAACGGCGCGCGACGACGAAGAGCTGGAGCTGGGCGTGCGCTGCATGGCCGCGGGGATTCTCGATGACCAGGGCCGGCTGATCGCGGGCCTGTCGATTTCCGCACCCGCCGATCGGCTGGAAGAAGCCTGGCTGGAACGGCTCAAGGCGACGGCTGCGCAGATCTCGTCCGCGCTCGGCCACCGCAGCGGCGGCACGCCGCCGCCGGTCGTTCAGATCAAGACGTGACCTTGGGCGCCGAGGTCGCGATCGCCGGCAGACGCACCGGCGATTCGGTGACCCAGCGGCGCACGCGCTCGGCATCGCCGGTGTGCGAATGCTTGCCGGCCGAATCGAGGAACACCATGATGAGCTGGCGACCGGCCATCTTGGCCTGGATCAGCAGGCAGCGGCCGGCTTCGGTGATGTAGCCGGTCTTCTGCAGGCCGATGTCCCACGCCGGGCTGCGCACCAGGCCATCGGTATTGCGGAACTGCATCGGCCGGTTGCCGACCTCGACTTCGTACTCCGGCGAGGTCGACATGTCACGGATGATCTTGAACTCGTGCGCCGCCTTCACCAGCAGCGCCAAGTCGTGCGCGCTGGACTGGTTCTGGCTGGAGAGGCCGGTCGGTTCGATGTAATGCGTGTCGGCCATGCCGAGGCTCTGGGCCTTGTGGTTCATCGCGGCGACAAAGGCATCCTTGCCGCCGGGGTAATAGCGGCTCAGCGCGTGCGCCGCGCGGTTCTCCGACGACATCAGCGCCAGGTGCAGCATTTCTTCGCGGTTGAGCTGGGTGCCGACCTTGAGGCGTGAGCGGCTCATTTTTTCGGTGTCGACATCGTCCTGCACGATGGTCATCTGCTCATCGAGCGGCAACTTGGCTTCGGCGACGACGACGGCCGTCATCAGCTTGGTGAGCGAGGCAATCGGAAGCACCGCCTGCGAGTTCTTGCTGAAGAGGACTTCGTTGGTGTCCTGATCCAGCACCAGCGCGACGCTGGATTTCAGGTCGAGCGAATCGGAGGTGTTGTGCAGGCCGTAGAGCTGGCCGAAGGAGGGGCGCGCCGGTTCGATCTTGGCGGTGGAGACGCGCTTCAGCGCGCCGGTCTTATCTTTGACGACGACGACCTTGTGCGTGACCTTGCGGGGCACCGCCACGCGCACGGGGGCTTGATTCTTTTTCTTGACGACCTTGGCGGCCGGTTTGCTCGCAGCCGCTTCCGACGTGGCGGGCGAAACGACGGACACGGCAGTGACCAGGGCAAGAATCCCGGTCGCCACGAACTTGTTGATTGATGTCACAGCAGACCCTTCTTGCCCAGTGCCGGAAGTTTAGATGAAAGAAAAAAAGCGCACAAGATCAAAACCTTACGCGCCCTTTCTAAAGTCCGGCCTTCAAGTTGCCTTTGGACGCAACCCGAAACGGTGTGCTGGCTCCAATTCAACCCTGGGCAGCCACCCGTTCGATCTTGCTGTGCAACTTGTTCAACGCCGAAAGGTACGCTTTGGCCGACGCGACGACGATGTCCGGATCGGCACCGACCCCATTCACCACCCGGCCGCCGTTTTGCAGCCGGACCGTCACTTCGCCTTGAGATTCTGTGCTACCGGATGTGATGGCATTGACCGAATAGAGCAGCATTTCTGCACCAGTCGCGAGCTTCGACTCGATCGCCTTCAGGCTCGCGTCGACCGGCCCGTTGCCATCGCTCTCGGCGTGGTGCTCCACGTCACCGGCCGAAAATGCCACGCTCGCATGCGGCCGCTCGCCCATTTCGGAATGCTGCGAGAGCGAGAGCAGGCGGTAGTGTTCGTGCTCCGAGGTCACCGATTCGTCCATCACCAGCGCCAGGATGTCTTCGTCGAAGATGTCGCTCTTGCGGTCGGCCAGTTCCTTGAACTTGGCGAAGGCGGCGTTGATTTCGGCCTCGGACTCGAGCTCGATGCCCAGCTCGCGCAGGCGCAGCTTGAAGGCGTTGCGGCCGGAGAGCTTGCCGAGCACGATCTTGTTCGCCGACCAGCCCACGTCTTCGGCCCGCATGATCTCGTAGGTGTCACGCGCCTTGAGCACGCCGTCCTGGTGAATGCCCGAGGCATGCGCGAACGCGTTCGCACCCACCACGGCCTTGTTCGGTTGCACGACGAAGCCGGTGGTCTGCGAGACCAGCCGCGAGGCCGGCACGATCTGCGTGGCATCGATGCCGATGTCGAGCCCGAAGTAATCGCGCCGCGTGCGTATGGCCATCACCACTTCTTCGAGCGAGCAATTGCCCGCACGCTCGCCCAGGCCGTTGATGGTGCACTCCACTTGCCGCGCGCCGCCGATCATCACGCCGGCCAGCGAGTTGGCCACCGCCAGCCCGAGGTCGTTGTGGCAATGCACCGACCAGACCGCCTTGTCGGAATTGGGAATGCGCTGGCGCAAATCGAGCAGGAAGTTGCCGTACAGCTCGGGGATCGCATAGCCCACGGTGTCGGGCACGTTGATGGTGGTCGCGCCTTCGTTGATCACGGCTTCGAGCACGCGGCACAGAAAATCGGGGTCGGAGCGGTAGCCGTCTTCAGGCGAAAACTCCACATCGCCCGTCAGGTTGCGGGCGAAGCGCGTCGAGAGCTTCGCCTGCTCGAAAACCTGGTCCGGCGACATGCGCAGCTTCTTTTCCATGTGCAACGCGCTCGTCGCGAGGAAGAGATGGATGCGCGTCGCCTTGCCGCCCTGCAGCGCCTCGGCCGCGCGCGAGATGTCGCGGTCGTTGGCGCGCGCCAGGGCGCAGATGGTGCTCTCCTTGATGGCGTGGGCGATGGCCTTCACGCATTCGAAGTCGCCATTCGACGAGGCCGGAAAGCCTGCTTCGATCACATCGACCTTGAGCCGTTCGAGCTGGCGGGCAATGCGCAGCTTCTCGTCCTTGGTCATCGAGGCGCCGGGCGATTGCTCGCCGTCGCGCAGCGTCGTGTCGAAGATGATGAGCTTTTCGGCCATGGTGTGCTCCTGGTTCGGGTCTTGGATGTTAGGCCAGCATCGTCATGCGTCGACCGCATCGGCCTGTGTGGCCGACGGCACGGCGTTCGCACGGCCCAGCGCCGAGAGAATCGCCTTCAACGAAGCCGCGACGATGTTGGCATCGATGCCCACACCGAAGAGCGTACGCGTCTCGCCTACACGCAGTTCGAGGTAGGCCACGGCCTTGGCATCGGCGCCGCTGCCGATCGAATGCTCGTGGTAGTCGAGCACGCGAATCGATTCGGTGAAACGCTGATTCAGCCCTGCCACGAAGGCATCGATCGGCCCCTTGCCACGGCCTTCGACGCGGAACTCGCGCGCATCGAAAGACACATCGGCCCGCAGGCTCATGGCACCGTCGTTCGCGGTCTCGATCACCGGACGATGAATTCGCCCGCGCGCGGTGTCACCCGTGCCGTATTCGAGTTCGAAGATGCGCCAGATCTGCGCAGCCGACAGCTCCTTGCCACTGTCGTCCATCACCGCTTGCACGACCTGGCTGAATTCGATTTGCAAGCGGCGCGGCAATTCGAGCCCGTATTCGGCTTCGAGCAGATAGGCAATGCCGCCCTTGCCCGATTGGCTGTTGACGCGAATCACCGCGTCGTAATTGCGGCCCAGATCCTTCGGGTCGATTGGCAAATAAGGCATGTCCCACACATCGCCTTCGCGGCGTGCGGCGAAGGCCTTCTTGATCGCATCCTGGTGCGAGCCGGAAAACGATGTGTAGACCAGATCGCCCGCATACGGGTGCCGAGGATGCACCGGCAACTGGTTGCAATGCTCGACGCAGCGGCGCACTTCGTCGATGTCGGAAAAGTCGAGTCCCGGCGCAACACCTTGCGTGTAGAGGTTGAGCGCGATGTTGACCACATCGACATTGCCGGTGCGCTCGCCATTGCCGAAGAGGCAGCCTTCCATGCGGTCGGCCCCGGCCATCAACGCCAATTCGCCTGCCGCCGTGCCAGTGCCGCGGTCGTTGTGCGGGTGGACCGACAGCACGATCGAATCACGCCGTGCGAGGTTGCGGTGCATCCACTCGATCATGTCGGCAAAGATGTTGGGCGTGGAATGCTCGACGGTCGATGGCAAATTGACGATGCACTTGTGCTCTGGCGTCGGTGCCCAGACTTCGGTGACGGCATCGACCACGCGTTTGGAGAACGCGAGTTCGGTGCCGGAGAACATCTCGGGCGAATACTCGAACGAGAAGTGGGTGTCGGGCTGCGCCTCTGCGAGCTGCTTGATGAGCGCTGCGTGCGTCACGGCGAGTTCGACGATCTGGTCTTCGTTCATGCCCAGCACCACGCGGCGCATCATCGGCGCGGTGGCGTTGTAGACGTGCACGATGGCGCGCTTGGCGCCTTGCAAGGCCTCGAAGGTGCGGCGGATCAAGGGCTCGCGTGCCTGCGTCAGCACCTGGATCGTCACGTTCTCGGGGATGCGGTTTTCTTCGATCAGCATGCGCACGAAGTCGAAGTCGGCCTGCGATGCCGAAGGAAAGCCGATCTCGATCTCTTCGAAGCCCACCTTCAAGAGCATCTCGAACATGCGGAGCTTGCGCTGCGGGTCCATGGGTTCGATCAGCGCCTGGTTGCCGTCACGCAGATCGGTACTCAGCCAGATCGGCGCTTGCGTCAGCACGGCATCGGGCCAGGTGCGGTCGGGCAAGGAGACGGGCGCGAAGGCGCGGTACTTGAGCTGAGGCTGCTTGATCATGGAAAGTGTCCCAATGAATTTTGTGGCGCAACCAGCAGACTCGAAATGAAAAACGGCCCGCTGCTGGTTGCATACGGGCCGTTGAATCAGAACGTTTGGACGCGCGTGACTACCGAACCCGGGGTCTCCCGAGTAGTAGTAGTGAAATCACGGCCAAAGAAGTCATGGGCGGCAATATAGCACGGCTTCGTCGTCGCACCGCGTTAACGATGAAGACCTTGTTCGTCGGGATCGTCTGTCGACGTGGCGATCACGCTCGCGCGCTTGCCCTTCATCCGGCGCCAACCGTAGATCGCGTAGCCCGAGAGCCCGTAGACACAGAAGATCGCGAACAGCACCTTGGGCGGATCGAGCGCGACCAAGGCGATTGCGATGGCAATGGCGACGATCACGATGAACGGGACAGTGCGCC
>JAMFRW010000513.1 GCA_026224975.1 Rhodoferax sp.
ATACCAGTACCTTGTGCGCGATGAAGCCGACACCTTGGTGGCGCGCGTCAATCTGGCAAAGGTCAAACGTCGGCACTTTCACTCGGCCGAACTCGGGTATCGCGTTGCTCGGTCCGAAATTGGAAAGGGCTATGCCAAAGAAGCGGTGCGTCAGGCACTGGGGCTGGCCTTCCACGAACATCGGCTCGTGCGAGTGGAGGCCGCGACGCGGCCCGAGAATTCGGGGTCTGTTCAAGTGCTTCGGGGAAACGGCTTTACGGAGTACGGCCGGTCGACCAGAAGCTTCCAACTGGGGGACACGTGGTATGACTTGCTTCACTTCGAAAAACGAGCGAGCGAGTAAGAGGCCGGCTCATTGCCACCCATGAGGTCGTCGGACGCTGCGAGAGAGGGTGCGCCGATGGCTGCGACGTTCGCAGCCGCGCCTTCTGCCAGCATCAAGCCCTTGCTCGGCGAATTCATCCGTGCACACCGCGAGCGCCTTTCGCCCGAGCAAGCCGGCCTGCCGCGCGGTTTGCGTCGGCGGGCGAGGGGCTTGCGGCGGGAGGAAGTGGCGGCGCTGTGCGACATCAGCCCGACCTGGTTGACGTGGATCGAGCAGGGGCGGGCGCTGTCGCTGTCGGTGGGGACGCTGTCGCGGCTGGCGGTGGCCTTGGCGCTCACGGGGGCCGAGCGCGCCTACCTGTTCGAGCTGGCTGCGCTGCGCGACCCGGAGGCACCCGGCGATGCGCATGCCGCGCGTGACGCTGCGTTTCACAGCACGCTGGCCGATGCCGTCGGCAAGATCCGGTCACCGGCTTATGTGCTCGACGCCGCCTGGGATGCGGTCGCCTGGAACCGGCCGGCGGCGGCCTTGTTCGACACCTGGCTGGGCAAGGCGTCTGCCAGCCGGAACCTGCTGAACTACATGTTCCTCGACCCCCACGCTCGCCGCCTCGTCGACGACTGGCCGGGCCGCTCGCGCAGGCTGGTGGCCGAGTTTCGCGCGGACCGCAGCGCGAGCCTGCAGGAGCCGCCGACGCGTGAGCAGGTCAGCGCGCTGCGCCTGGCCAGCCCGGCGTTCGATGAACTCTGGCGCCAGCAAGACGTGCTGGAGCGCGAAGGTGGCGAGCGGGTGTTCGATCATCCGACGCAAGGGCGCGTTGTCTACCGGCAGCTCACCTTGCGCGTCGCGCATTCACCGCAGCACAAGCTGGTGATGCTGATCTGAAGTGGCGCTCGGCGCGTGGTGCAGGCCGTGAGTGCCGGGTGTCACGACAGCAACTGCTTCCTTGCCCGGTGAATCCGCACGAAGAGGTTCTCTTCGCTGATGCCCAGCTCGCGGCACACCTCTTCGGTGGAATGCTCTTCGAGCACGCGCAGGCGGAGTGCGTCGCGCAGGCCGGGGGGCAGGGCTTCGATGCGGGCGAGCACGCGCATCAGCAACTGGCGCTGCTCGGCGACTTCGTCGGGCTGCGGCTGCGGGCATTCGATGGCGAGGGCGGCGCTGTCTTCGCTGTCGTCTTCGAGGGAATCGGTGCCGGCGTTGCGCCGCACCAGGTCGACGATCTTGTTCTTGAGCACGGCGGTGAGCCAGGAGCGCAGCGCGGCGCGGCCGGCGAAGGAGGCGCGGCCGGAGAGCACGGCTTCGAACACGTCGTGCACCACGTCTTCGGCCTGCATCGGGTCGCGCAGCTTGCGCTGGGCGAAGCGCACCAGATAGCTGCGGTGCGAGAGCATGTCGCTCCAGCTGACGGTGGGCACGAGGGCGGGGTGGAAGACGGGGGACATGAGGGTGGGCGAAGAGGCTGCGGTGGCATTCATCGGTGGCTCCGGGTGTCGGCTTGCGATGAATGAACTTTGGCGGCGCCGCCTCGCAGCAGCCTCACGGAACCTCACAGGAAGATCACAACGGGCTAAAGGTCTCGATGCCCACGGGTGAATCGCCCGGCACCGTTCGATGTAAGAACACGGCCTCCCCGCACGACAATCCTCCCATGGCCCACATCCTTGTCGCCGAAGACCAGACCGACATCCGCGACCTCTTGGTGATGAACCTGCGCAGCGCCGGCTACGAGGTGAGCGCCGTGGGCGACGGCGTGGCCGCATTGGCGAGCCATGCCGAGCGGCCGGCCGACCTGCTGATCCTCGACCTGATGATGCCGCGCATGGACGGGCTGGAAGTCTGCAAGGTGCTGCGGGCGCGCGGCAACGCCACGCCGATCCTGATGCTCACCGCCAAGTCGACCGAACTCGACCGCGTGCTCGGGCTCGAACTCGGCGCCGACGATTACCTCACCAAGCCGTTTTCGCTGGCCGAGTTTCTGGCCCGCGTGAAGGCCTTGCTGCGTCGCGCCGACCTGCTGCGCGCTGCGCAGGAGCAGGCGCAATCCAGTGCCCAGGCGAGCGCGCAAGCCCAGCAGCAGGTCGTGCGCAACGGCGAGCTGGAGATCCTGCCGGCCAAGCGCCAGGTGCGCTACCGCGGCGAAGCCATCGAGTTCACCGCGCTGGAGTTCGACCTGCTGCTGCACTTCGCCTCGCACCCCGGCCACGTGTTCTCGCGCGCCCAGCTCCTCGATGCCGTCTGGGGCTACACGCACGACGGCTACGAGCACACGGTGACGACGCACATCAACCGTCTGCGCGCCAAGCTGGAGGCCGACCCGATGCGGCCGGCGCTGATCCTGACGGTGCGCGGCACGGGCTACAAGATGCGCGATGTGGTGTGAGCCGCGGGCAAAGGGGAAGTGACGACATGACCGTCCGCCTCAAGCTCGCGCTCACCATCTTCGCGACCGGGCTCGTCACCGCGCTGCTCGTCATCGCGACCGTGATCTACGCCTTTCAGCGCTTCGAGCACGAAACCACCTACCGCCGCAGCTCGGCCTTTCTGGCGCGCGTGGTGGCGACTTACGACGATGTGTTCGAGCTGCACGAGCGCCGGCCGGATGACTTCAGAAGCTGGCTGCGCAGCATGGTGCTTTTCGAGCCCGACACGCAGCTCTACCTGCTCGACATGCAGGGCACGGTGCTCGCGTCGAGCGGCAAGGTGAAGCTCGTGCCGGGTTTCAAGGTGGCGCTCGCGCCGGTGCTCGAAGCGCTCAAGCACGGCGACGCCGCCTACGTGATGGGCGACGACCCGGAGCGCATGGATGCCAACGCCGTCATCGCCGTGCAGCCGGTGCGCAGCGCCTCGATGCGGGCCACCGACCCGATCGTCGGTTACCTCTATTTGGTGGCGCATACCCAGCAATTGCCCGAAGGCCGGTGGGATGCCTTGCGCAGCAGCTTCGCCCGGCCGGCGCTCGGGCTCATCGTGGCGGTGGTCGGCTTCACGACGCTGCTGGCGGTGCTCATCATCGCCTCGGTGACGCGCCCGCTGCGGCGGCTCACCGATGCGCTCGCCACGCTCTCGCAGCGTGGTCTCGACGAAGGCCTGGCCGACACCCCGCAAGCGCTGCTGCCGCCCGCCACGCAAGACGAATTCGGCCAGCTCACCAATGCCTTCGAGATGATGCTGGCGGCGCTGCGCAAGCAATGGAGCGCGCTGCGCCGGCTCGACCACTTTCGGCGCGAAGGCGTGAGCAACCTCTCGCACGACTTGCGCTCGCCGCTGACCGCAACGGTCGCGTGCCTGGAGACGCTCGATGGCCGCTGGGCCGGCGACGCGGCGCGCGCCGACGACCGGCGGCTGGTGGAAGTGGCGCTGCGCAACACGCGCAACGCGGCGCGGCTGGTTCAATCGCTGGGCGACCTGGCCAAGCTCGACGAGCCGGCGTTCGAGTTGCGCACCGAGGTGGTCGATGTGGGCGAGCTGATCGACGACATCTGCATTCGCTTTGCCGAGCGTGCGGCGATGCGCGGCGTGGATTTGCGCGTGGAGCACGTGGCTTCGTCCACAGAGGAGCCGGCGGCGGCACCTTTCGCCGCGCTCGACATCGAACTCTTCGAGCGCGCCGTCGCCAACCTGATCGACAACGCGCTGAAGTTCTGCCCGCCCGGCGCGCGGATCGCGCTCGCCGTTGTGGTGAACGCGGGGCGCGTTCAGGTGAGCGTGAGCGACACCGGCCCTGGCATTGCCGCAGCCGATTTGCCGCACCTCTTCGACCGTTTCTACCAAAGCCGCCAGACCGTCGCGCCGGCCACCGGAGAGGGCGGCAAGGGGCTGGGTTTGGCGATCGTCAAGCGGATTGCCGAACTGCACGGCGGCGATGTGACGGTTCATAGCACGCCGGGCGAAGGCACCAGGGTGGTGCTGTCCTTGCTACTGGTTACGGGCTGAAACACGAACAAGCACCGGGAAATCACCAATGCTCTGTGTCGTTGGTGCAACTAAAGTCTCGCCACTCGCGAAAGGCACCGGCATGGTGCCTTAGCAGAGGGGGACTGAGGAGACAGGCAAACGCACCCAAGGCTCGAGCTGCAGGTCGCGTACAACACGCAGGCCGTTATCGAGCCGATGCAAAAACCGAGAGGGCGCCAGGATGATTCCTGGCGCCCTTTTCCAATTGCGCGACTGCTTGACGTGCCTCAGATCGACCGTCGGTTCGAACGGTTACGGCTGATTGCAAGCCGAGGGGCGCGCAGGGTCAATGCGGCTGAAGTTCTGCCGATAAATGGGCAACACCTTGTAGACCCAGGTGACTCAGAAAGCCCCGCCATGCCTGTCGACGCTCAACTCCGCTCACTCAACATCGACGTTCCGGCCCAGCCCGAATCGCTGGTCAAGCTCTCGCTGCTGCTCGCCGAGAACGATGTCGATCTGCATGCGCTCGGCGCGCTGATCTCGTCCGACATGGCGCTCGCGTCTGCCGTGCTCAAGGCCGTCAACTCGTCGCTCTACGGCCTGCGCGGCCGCGTGCACAGCGTGCAGCAGGCGATCACTTATCTCGGCACGCGCGAGGTCGCGGCGGTCACCTTCGAAATGGGTTTGCGCGCGGTGTTTCCGCTCGCGCCCGAACTGGAGCCGATCTGGCAGCGCGCCAGTGTGCGCGGCCTGTTGATGGGCCGCATCGGCCATGCGCTTGGTGTCGACCCGTGGGCGGCGCACTCGGCCGGCCTCTTCGAGGAATGCGGCAAGGCCGTGCTCTTCCGCCACGCCACCGACCGCTACCGCGCGCTGATGGCCAAGGCCGAAGACGACGAATCCCTGCTGATGATGGAGCGCGAAGCCTTCGGCGTCGGCCACGACGCGCTCGGCGCCGCACTCTGCGAGACCTGGGGCCTGGTTGCCACCGCCGTCGCCAGCGTGCGCTTCCACGTGATCGTCAACAGCACCCACGAACTGCCGATGCAGTTGCCGCGCCGGGCCGTCTGCGCGATCTCGGTGCTGGCCAACGTGCTGATGACCGACCCCGGCTCGCTCGAAGTGGTCGCGCACAAGGTCGCGCCGCAAGCCGAGCTCGACCCAACCCTCGTGCTGCGCGGCGCGCGTCGCGTGCAGGAGCAGATCGAGATGGCTGTGGCGCGAGAAGCCGCCTGAGGCGCTGAAGCGAAGCGCCTGTGAAACTGCGCAGCGAAGGCGACTCGCTCAGGCCCGCTCCGCGTCACGGCTGACCGCTGCGCTCGGAGGCCTGAGGGGCTTGGCTGGTTCACCTGCCCCTGGTCCGACACGATCCCCGCCATCGTGGTAAAAGTTCGCGCCCAACCACTCCCGCCGTAGGAGCGCGACCATGCTGCAACTCCGCCCCAGCTGCGAATGCTGCGACCGCGACCTGCCCAACGAATCGGCCGACGCGCGCATCTGCAGTTTCGAGTGCACCTTCTGCAGCACCTGCGCCGAAGCCCGCCTGGGCCACGTCTGCCCCAACTGCGGCGGCGAACTCGTGCGCCGCCCGATCCGGCCCGCGGCCGCGCTGGCGCGAAATCCTGCCTCGACCGAGCGGGTGTTCAAGCCGGGTGGATGCGTGGCGGCGGATTGATCGTGCCATATACGTCCCTGACGTACAATTGTTTTCGTGCTGGCGATCTTCGAAACTCCGACGTTTGTGGCCGAAGCGGCCAAGATGTGGAGCGACGATGAGCGCCTCGAGTTCTTCGCGTGGATCGCCACCGAGCCGGATGCCGGGGTCGTGATTGCCGGCAGCGGCGGCTGCTGAAAAGTGCGGTGGTCGCGTCCCGGCATGGGCAAGCAGGGCGGCGCGCGGGTCATCTACTTCACCCGCCTCGCCGCCGGAGAACTCTGCATGCTGATGGTCTACCCGAAAGCGGCGAGGGACAACATCCCCGGCCACATACTCAAGCTGATCCGACGGGAGCTGGAAGATGACAACGCGTAAGACCAAGGCACCGTCGGCCGGCGAGGAGATCGGGCTCAAGCTGCTTCGATCGGTGCGTGAAATGAAGGCGCAAAAGTTTGCGCGCGTCACGCAAGTGGCCGTCAACGACGTGGTCGAGGCCCGGCAAAGCACCGGCATGTCGCAGGCCGAGTTCGCATCGGCCTTGCAGATTTCGAAACGCACGCTGCAAGAGTGGGAGCAAGGGCGACGCGCGCCATCCGGCGCGGCGCAGGCGCTGGTGCGCATCGCCAAGCGCCACCCGGATGTCTTGCGCGAAGCGCTCGCCTGAACTCGAAGAAAGAAACAGATGCAAACCCGAAGAGACATGATCGCCCGCAGCGCCTCGGTGGCCGCCTTGCTGGCAGGTGCCGGCGTGCTGCCCGCCCTGGCGCAGACGGCCTACAACCGCGTGGCGTTCGATGCGAAATCGGTGGACGACGTGATCAAGGGCTTGGGGCTCGCCAAGCCGGTGGAGAGCGCAGACATCGTGTTCACCGCGCCCGACATCGCCGAGAACGGCGCAGTCGTGCCGATCGCGGTGAGCAGTGCGCTGGCCGGCGTCAAGCGCATCGCCTTCCTCGTCGAGAAGAACCCGACGACGCTGGCCGGTGTGTTCGACTTCACCGATGCGGTCGAGACGGCGGTTTCCACCCGCATCAAGATGGGCCAGACCTCCGACGTGCTCGCCGTCGCCATGCTCGCCGACGGGCGCGTGCTGTTCGCGCAGAAGGAGATCAAGGTCACGCTCGGCGGCTGCGGCGGGTAGGCCCGGCCCCGGGCGTCATTCGAAGAATTCAGGAGACTCACATGTCCGACCCGATGCGCATCCGCGCGCAAGTTCAAGGCAGCGGCGCCGTCGTGCGCGTGCTGATGAGCCACGAGATGGAAACCGGCCAGCGCAAGGATGCCGCCGGCAAGGTGATCCCCGCCTGGAACATCACCGAGGTCGTCTGCGCCTTGAACGGCAAGCCGGTGATGACCGCCCAATGGGGCACCGCCATCGCGAAGAACCCGTTCACGCAGTTCACGGTGAAGGGTGCGAAGGCGGGGGACAAGATCACGATCAGTTGGGTGGACAACCGGGGCGAGAAGCGTGTTGACGAAGCAGTGATCGCGTGATGGGCGTCGCTGCGTGTTTGCTGGCTTTGACTGTCGCAGCCTTGGGCCTGACCTCGGCCTCTGCACAAGCCCAACCCAGCACCGCCGACGGCATTGCCCAATACCGCGCCTTGCTCGCCGATGGCAACCCGGCTGAGCTGTGGGAAGCCAAGGGCGAAGCGCTGTGGGCGCAGCCGCGCGGGCCGAAGAGCGCGTCTCTGCAAGCCTGCGACCTCGGCAAAGGCGCCGGCCACATCAAGGGCGCGTTCGTCGAACTGCCGCGCTACTTTGCCGACACGAACCGCGTGCAAGACCTCGAATCGCGCCTGCTCACCTGCATGGAAACGTTGCAGGGCATCAGTGCGGCCGAGACGGCGGCCACGCCTTTCGGCCGCGGCGAACAGGTCAACCTCGAAGCGCTGGTGGCCTATGTGTCGGCCGCCTCGCGCGACATGAAATTCGCGCTGCCGCAAGGCCGGCCCGAAGAGCGCGCGATGTACGAGATCGGCAAGCGGGTCTTCTTCTATCGCGCTGGGCCGTACGACTTCGCCTGCGCTTCGTGCCACGGCGAAACTGGCAAGCGCATCCGCCTGCAAGACCTGCCGAACCTGACGATGAACCCGGGCGACGGCAACGGCTTCGGTGGCTGGCCGGCTTACCGTGTGTCGAGCGGCGAGCTGTGGAGCATGCAGCGCCGGCTGGCCGATTGTTATCGCCAGCAGCGCTTTCCGTTCCCGGGTTTTGCGTCGGATGCGACCATCGCACTCGGCGTCTACATGGGCGTCAACAGCCAGGGTTCGGCATCGGCCGCACCAGCAATCAAGCGCTGACATGACCGCAAACCCAATCCTCATCGCCATGAGCGCGGCCCTGCTAGCCGGATGCGCCGGCTCATCCCCCTCGCCCGCCGAAACCGACCAGCGCGCGCTGGCCATCATCAAGAGCTCGTTCCGCGAGCAAGGCATCGCCACACTCGACCGCCTGAACCAGGACGAGGTGCAACGCACCTGCTCCGGCCCCACGCCACCGCCGGCCGACGTGGTCAAGAAGATCGAAGCCGAACAGCTCGCCACCATCCAGTGGCCGGCCAATGGCGTCTACATCGGCGATTGGCGCGAGGGCGAAAAGCTGGCGCAAAACGGCCGCGGCATGACCTGGAGCGACCCGGCCGGCGTGCCGAGCGGCGGCAATTGCTACAACTGCCACCAACTCGCCAAGGCCGAAATCTCCTTCGGCACCATCGGCCCCAGCCTCTACCAGTACGGCAAGTCGCGCGGCGTGGTGAACCCGGCCGATCCGGCCGCCGCCGAGGTCGTGAATTACACCTGGGGCAAGCTCTGGAACGCCAAGGCCTACAGCGCCTGCTCGACGATGCCGCGCTTCGGCCACGCCGGCGTGCTCACGCCCGCGCAGATCCGCGACCTGATGGCCTTGCTGCTCGACCCGAAGTCGCCGGTCAACGCGCAGTAGCCGAACACGAGATAGCCGATTCAGTAAGGGAGAGCGATGACGGGGATAGTCCCGTCTAGCCGCGGTGGCGCGGATGCCATACCGTGGGCGATGAACCGCTGCGCCGCCGGCCGGCCGGTTCTGCCCCAAGGACCGCGCCATGACCCTCGTCGCCACCCAACCCACATCCGACACCACCACCGCCTGGACCGCCGCACCCGCCGCCGTTGTCGACCCCGCCGATCTGGCCCTGCAGCGGCTCTACCACTGGGAGCGCACCGCGCCCGACCAGGTGCTGTTCACTCAGCCGCTGGCCGGCGGCATGCTACGCACGCACACATGGGCGCAGGTGATGGACGAAACCCGGCGCATGGCCGCGCACTTGAAGGGCCTGGGCCATGCGCCCGGCACGCGCATCGGCATCCTCTCGAAGAACTGCGCGCACTGGCTGATGTGCGACTTCGCGATCTGGATGGCCGGGTATGTTTCGGTGCCGCTCTACCCCACGCTCGCGGCCGACACCATCCGCCGCATCCTGGAGCACAGCGAAGCCAAGCTCCTGTTCATCGGCAAGCTCGATGGCTGGCCCGCCATGCAGCCCGGCGTGCCGGCCGGCCTGCCCTGCATCTCGATGCCGCTGGCTCCCGCCAACGACCACCCCACCTGGGACCGCATCATCGGTACCACGCCGCCGCTGCAAGGCCACCCGGTGCGCGAAGGCAGCGAGCTCGCGACCATCATGTACACCTCGGGCACGACCGGCATGCCCAAGGGCGTGATGCACAGCTTCGCGGCCTTTGCCTGGTCGATCAAGACAGCGCTCGGCCGTGTGCCGATGCGGCCGGCGTCGCGCATCCTGAGCTATCTGCCGCTGGCCCACGTGGCCGAGCGCACACTGGTCGAGCACGGGCTGCTGGCCTCGGGCACGCAGGTGTTCTTCACCGAAAGCCTCGAGACTTTCACGGCCGACCTGCAGCGGGCGCGGCCGACGGTGTTCTTCTCGGTGCCGCGGCTCTGGGTCAAGTTCCAGCAGGGCGTGCATTCGAAAATGCCGGCCGACAAGCTGCAGACCATGCTCAAACTGCCGCTGGTCAAGGGTGTGGTCGGCAAGAAGGTGCTCGATGGCCTGGGCCTCGACGAATGCGAGTTCGCCGCCGGCGGTGCCGCGCCCATGCCGCCCGAACTGCTGGGCTGGTACGCGCAACTCGGCCTGCCCATCATCGAGGTCTACGGCATGACCGAGAACTGCGGCGTCTCGCATGCCACGCTCCCCGGCGTCCAGCGCCCCGGCACCGTCGGCATGCCGTACGACGGCGTGCAGAGCCGCGTCTGCCCGACCAGCGGCGAGGTCCAGATGAAGAGCCCGGGCCTGATGCTCGGCTACTACAAGGAGCCCGAGCTCACGCGCCAGACCTTCACCGACGACGGCTGGCTGCACACCGGCGACAAGGGCCAGCTCGATGCCGAAGGCAACCTGCGCATCACCGGCCGCGTGAAGGACTTGTTCAAGACCAGCAAGGGCAAGTACGTGTCGCCCGCGCACATCGAAGACCGGCTGGTAATGAATGGTGCGGTCGAGGCCTGCGTGGTGACCGGCGCCAACCTCGGCCAGCCGCTCGGCATCGTCATGCTCAACGCCGATGCCGCTGCACGCTCACAGGACTCGGCCCAGCGCAACGCGATCGAAGGCTCGCTCGCCGAGCACTTGAAAGGCGTCAACGCCGGGCTCGACCCGCACGAGCAGCTCGACTGCCTGGTGGTCGTCACGCAGCCGTGGACCGTCGACAACGGCTTCATCACGCCGACCTTCAAGGTCAAGCGCAACCGGATCGAAGAGGTCTACGGCACGATGTTCGAGCGCTGGTCCGACGAGAAGCGCTCGGTGATCTGGCACGTGGGTTGAGTCACCCGACAGATCGAAGCCTCAATCCACCTTCGCGCCCGAGACCTTCACCACCTTCGTCCACTTCACGGTTTCGGCCGCGATGAACCTGGTGAACTCGGCCGGCGGCATGCCGCCCGGAATGGCTCCTTGCGACAGCAGCCGCTCCTTGACCGTCGGCGACGCGAGCGCCTTGGCGGTCTCCTGCTGAATCCGATTGACGATGTCGGGCGGCGTGCCGGTGGGTGCGAGCAGCCCGAACCATGAGCTGGCCTCGAAGCCCTTGACCGGCCCGGCTTCGGCGATGGTCGGTACATCGGGCAGGGCGGCGCTGCGCTGCGCGGTGGTCACGGCCAGCGCCTTCAGCTTGCCGCCCTTGATCTGCGGTAGCGCAGAGGGCAGGTTGTCGAACATCACGTCCATCGTGCCGCCCACCAGGTCGAGCAGCGCCGGGCCGGAGCCGCGGTACGGGAAGTGCAGCAGGAATGTGCCGGTCATCGTCTTGAACAGCTCGCCGCTCAGGTGGATCGAGGTGCCGTTGCCGCTCGACGCCATGTTGAGCTTGCCGGGGTTGGCCTTGGCGTAGCGGATCAGGTCGGCCACGTTCTGGATCTTGTAGGCCTCGGCCTTGGCCGGGTTGATCACCAGCACGTTGGGCACGCCGGCCACCAACGTGATCGGCGCGAAATCCTTGACCGGATCGAACGGCATTTTGGGATACAGCGCGGCGTTGATCGCGTGTGTGCCCACGGTGCCCATCAGCAGTGTGTAGCCGTCGGGCGGCGACTTGGCCACCATGTCGGCGCCCAGGTTGCCACCGGCACCGGGCTTGTTGTCGATGATGAAGGTCTGGCCGAAGGCCTTGCCCAGTTCGGGCGCCATCGCGCGGGCGAGGATGTCGGTCGTGCCGCCGGCAGCGAAGGGCACGATGATGCGCACCGGCTTGTTGGGCCACGCGGCTTGGGCGAAGAGAGAGCCTGGAAACGGCGCGAGCGCGGTGGCGGCGACGAGAACCTGGCGGCGGCGGATCGGATGCATGGGCGGGCCCTGGAGTGCTTTCGCATGAAAGCGAGGGGCGCAGTGTGCCGCAGCTTGGCGCCGCTCATGCGCAGGGCTTGCCCGGGTGAATCCGGAACAGACCGGATTCGAAAGTTCGGTGGAAACCGACCGGCCGAAAAAAGAAGGGAAGCGGGACAAATGCTGCCGATGCTCGCTCTCGACTACGCGCCGGCTTGCCCGCTTCCCTGGACTTTGCTTGTGGGCTCGGTCCGTCTAATCTTCCGACAAGGAGTGAAGCCCTGTCAACGGCTGGCCGCGGGCCGCAGGATCAGCGAACGCTGGGCCGGGGCGCGGCTGCTCTGCAAAACGTTCTGCAAGACCTTGAATTGCGGCTGGCTGGCAGACGATGGAGGCGTGTAGCTGCGTGTCGTCGGGGGGCTGGTGGGTAAGGGCATGGAAACGACGTCCTCTTTTTGTGATCGGTGAGTGGTCTCTACAAGAGGCGAGCGCAACGATCGTGCCAAGCGCTTCCAGCGCACCGGGTGTGAACAATTCGGCATTCGCCGCGCCGCTCGTGTCGAGATGTGACGAAATCGGTCAGCTTCGTTGCCGCGCGAGCGACGCCTTTGGTCGCACGACGCTGGTTGCCTGATGGTCCGTCAACCTCGAATCCGCTGGCATAGCCGCGCCAGCACCGACTCCTGCCGGTACTGGCATTCCCACACTTGCTGGACCTTCCAGCCGAGCGCCTTCAGCGCCGCCGTCTTGCGTTGATCGCGCGCCTGGTTGGCGGCGATCTTCTGGTCCCAGAACGCGCGGTTGGTCTTGGCCTTGACGATGCCATGCGCACAGTCGTGGCCGTGCCAGAAGCAGCCGTTGACGAACACGACCGTGCCGTGCTTCGGCAACACGATGTCGGGCGTGCCCGGCAATGTGCGCACGTGCAGCCGGTAGCGCAGGCCGGCGCGGTGGAGGTAGTGGCGCACCGCCAGCTCGGGCGCCGTGTCCTTGCGGCCCACGCGCTTCATCAGCGCGGAGCGGGCGGGCGTGGTTTTCAGGGGCGTGGTGGCCAACGCCTTAGCCAACGCTCGAGCCGGTGACGGCCGCCCGATACCCACGCGGGATCGCGCCCAGCAGCCGGCGCGTGTACTCCTGCTGTGGATCGTCCAGTATTTGCTCGACACTCGCCTGCTCGACCACTTCGCCGTCCTTCATCACCAGCACTTCGTCGGCCATGAAACGCACGACGGCGAGGTCGTGGCTGATGAAGATGTAGGCGAGGCCGAGCTCGTCCTGCAGGTCTTTCAGCAGGTTCAGCACCTGTGCCTGCACCGAAACATCGAGCGCACTCACGGCTTCGTCGAGCACCAGCAGCTCGGGGGCTAGCGTGAGGCAGCGGGCGATGGCCACGCGCTGGCGCTGGCCGCCGCTGAACTCGTGCGGGTACTTGTTCATCGCGCTGTCGTCCAGGCCGACCTTGGCGAGCAGCGCGCGTGCCCGAGCTTCGCGTTCGGCCGCGTTGGCGCCGACGCCGTGGATCGTCATCGGCTCGACCAGCGTCTGGCCGATGGTGAAGCGCGGGTTGAGCGAGGCATACGGGTTCTGGAAGACGACCTGGATGCGCCGCCGCATCGGCAGCATCTCGCGCTTGCTCAGGCTGAGCAAATCCTGGCCGTCGAACATCGCCCGTCCGCCGACCGGCCCGCCGCTGGCCTCGTGCAACCGCAGCAGCGTGAGACCCATCGTCGTCTTGCCCGAGCCCGATTCGCCGACCACGCCCAGCGTGTGGCCGCGCTTGAGCCGAAAGCTCGCGCCCACGCCGCTTGCCCCGCCCACCGCGCGAAACTCCTTGCGGCCGAAGACGCCGCTCTTGACCCAGAAGCTCTTGGTGAGGCCGGTCGCTTCGATGACGATGGGCGCGTTCGCATCCTTGGCCTTGCCGAGCGCGGTGGCCGCGCGGCCGGCGATGTGGTCGTCGATCACCATCAGCCGTGGCGCGCGCTGGTCCAGCGTCGGCCGGCAGGCGAGCAGCGCGCGGGTGTAGTCGTCTTGCGGGCTCGCGAAGATGCCTGCCACCGGGCCCTGCTCGCGCACCGTGCCCTGCCGCATCACCACCACCTGATCGGCAATCTCGCCGACCACGCCCAGATCGTGGCTGATGAACAGCATGCTCATGCGGTGCTTTTCCTTGAGCCGGGCGAGCAACTCCAGGATCTGGCGCTGGATCGTCACATCGAGCGCGGTCGTGGGCTCGTCTGCGATCAGCAGCTTGGGCTCGCACGAGAGCGCCATCGCGATCATCACCCGCTGCTGCTGCCCGCCGGACAACTCGTGCGGATAGGCGTTCATGCGCCGCCTGGGTTCGGGCAGGCCGACCTCGACGAGCAGGCTCTCGGCCTTCGCCCACGCCTGCCGGCCGCTCATGCCCAGATGCTTGACCAGCGGTTCGCACAACTGATGGCCGATGGTGAAGACAGGGTTGAGCGAACTCATCGGGTCCTGGAACACGCAGGCGATCTCGCGCCCGCGCAGCGCCTGCAGCTCGGGCAGCGTGGCACCGATCATGTCGCGGCCCTGAAAGCTGATTCGGCCGGTGCGCTCGGCGTTGTCCGGCAGCAGGTTGATGATGGACATGGCCGTGACGCTCTTGCCCGAACCCGATTCGCCGACGAGTGCGACGGTGCTGTTCTCGGGCACCTCGAAGCTCACGCCCACATCGCCGCGGCCGACCGCTTGCGCGCGCTGCATCACCCCTTCGGTCACACCGAGGCGAAAGGCCACACGCAGGTTTTCGATGCTGAGTAGCACGGGCCGCCGCGCCGGGCCGCCCCAAGCAAGGCCCGACCCTCCCGGAGGGTCGATCGACGTATTCGGCGAGCGGGGTGCGTCATCCACGGGCCGCCGCGCCGGGCCGCCCCAAGCAAGGCCCGACCCTCCCGGAGGGTCGATCGACGTATTCGGCGAGCGGGGTGCGTC
>JAMFRW010000514.1 GCA_026224975.1 Rhodoferax sp.
ACCTGGTCGCAGGCCTCGGGGTCGAAGCCATCGTTGTTGGGCCCCAGGCTGTTGGCATGCACATTGCGAATGACGACGTTGCGGCAGTGCACCGGGTGATGCTGCCAGAAGGGTGTGTTGGTGACCTGGTAACCCTCAAGCAGCACGTTGGTGCAGCCGATGAGGTGGATCATCGAAGGGCGCAGATAGTGGCCCAGGCCGAATACGCGCTGGGTGACCGGTACGCCGGCCTCGGACAGGGCCGGCAGGAATTGCTCATCGGCCCTCCAGCGCTCGCCGTGGCCCTGGATCAATGTGCGTTCGGCTCCGCTGAGATCAGGCGCCAGTGCGGCCAGCGACTCGGGATTGTCCGGGTTGAAGGTGGCGCCAGATGGCTTGCCGGCTCTGTAGCCCGGTGTCGTGCTCTGGCTGACCGGGTCGACGGTTTTGTTGCGGCCTTTCCATGTCCACCAGCAGGGACCGCCTTCTTCAAAAGGCACGCCACCTTGGCCATCGAGAACGCTGGTCCAGTCTTCGCCGGTCAGCGCGATATTGTCCTGGCAGAAGGCGTAGATCATCGATGCGAAGTTCAAGCAGTCGTTGCTCTGCCAGCGGGTACGCACCAGCTTGCCGTTCCTGCCGCAGTCGAAGTCGCCGTACTTGGCGTAGTCCGCCGGCTGGTTGCTGAAGTAGATGCGGGCGCCGGCCATCAGATGAACGTGGACGTTGGACAGCAGCACGATCGGGCCGGCGCAGAACCAGTTGCCGGATGGGATCACCACGCGGCCGCCACCGGCCTTGCTGCATGCGGCCACTGCCTTGGCGAAGGCTTCGTAGCAGTCGAATGAGCCGGGCGCCTGCGTGTCGAGCAGGTCCTGGTCGTCATGCGAAATGAAGGCTTTGACCTTCATCAATGAACAGTTGCGCGCGCCGAATTCGGTAACCTCGAAGTCTTGCTTGCGGAAGGTCAACGGCCTGGACAGCCGGTCGATGATCTCCTGCGCCTGAATCCAGGGATCACCAGGAATGCGGGTGGCGAACGCCGTAGCGCTGAAGCCGTTGGTCAGCGATGCCACCGAGGCGGCTTGCAGAAAGGAGCGACGTTGCAGAGAGGCCATGGGGAGCATTCAGTCAATCAATCGGGGCTGTTGTTGTACTCACCGAGGAAGATACCCGGCGGTGACGGCTTCTGCTCGTAGCCGAGATCCTTGATGGGGTTGAAACCGGCGCTGATCAAGTTGGCCCAGTATTCATCGGAGCTGAATTGCACGGGCCGGAAGGAGAGCTTGCCGCTCTGGTTCCAGTCTGCCCAGGGGTTGGTCTTGTGGATGTGGCGACCGATCTTCGAGTTCAGCACCACCATCTTGCCGACGGTCTCCAGCACCGGCTTGCTGATCGTGCCCCTGGGGGCGGTGTAGCTGCTGGTCTCGGCCAGGCTGCACACATAGCCATTGACGGCCATTGCACCGTACGGTGTGCACTTTTGATTGTGGAACCATTGGCGAGCCAGGTTGTAGTTGCCAGTCAGGGCATTGGCGCTGCCATCGTTCGTGAACTCACAATGGTCGAAGACCAGGCCGTACTTGGTCTTGATATTGGTGTCGGGTGCGCCGACGTAGCTGTTCTTGCGAGCGCCCAGCGATCTGATTTCACTGCGGTAGAAGAAGGCGGTGGCATCGCCGAAGATGAAGTCCACATCGCCTTCCATGTAGGACTTGTCAAAGAAGACGCGCGCCGTGCGGCCACCCTCCTGGGTCTTCATGAACAGCGTGTCCTGCAGGCCGAGCACGCGCACGTTGTCGAAGCGGGCGCGGTCGGCCCCGTCGATACCCAGAGCCACGGCTTGGTGCGAGACTGTGGACGCTATCGCCGAGGCCACCTGGCAGTCTTCCACGCACGGCGACACCGGGGAGCGCCGATAGCCGTTCTCGAAAGTGATGTTGCGAGCCTGGAAACCGGCGTTCTTCACCCAGACGGTGTAGCTGCCGAAGGTGCTCAGCGTGGACCGGACTTTGAGCGAGTCGAACATTGCCTGGATGGACGCATCCATGCCAGCGAACGATGGGCCGTACCGAGCCGCATAAGCCTCGCCGGTAACGGAGGCGTCGAGGTTCGCCGTTATCACCGTGGCTGCGGCATTGGTGCCTTCGCCATACAGAGTGATCGCTGCGCCCGACTGCGGGACATAGACCAGTTCACGGTAGATGCCGGGCTTGACGAGGATCTGCACGCGCTGCCTGGCATGCGGGTCGCGCGCATCGACCACGGCGCGATTGACGGCGGCCTGCACGCTGTTGAACACGGTGCTGCCGTTGGCCCTGGCGTGCAGATCGACCATGTAGTCAGGCTGGCCCGTTGCCATGGGTCCGGCCAGCGGGTCCCAGGGATCGATGGCTTCGCGGCCGGGCTCGCCCGCGTACTTGAGCACTTCCGAATACGCGAAATGCCCCGCCTGCTCAGCCGTCAGCTGCGGGCGCGGGATCGCTTCTGCCTTCACCGGGAAGGCGGGGAAGCCTTGCTCGCAGGATGGCCCGGTGCCGTTGGTGAAGTTCTCTGCCGGCGACAGTTGCGCATGCTCGATGTCGAACCGCGGCATGCCGTCGATCTGCACGTTCCTGAACGTCGCTTTCACGGGAAATTCGGCGTCATGCCCTTCGATGATGACCCGTCCTCCAGTCAGGCTGTGAACGTTCTCGAACAGGATGTCCTCATAGGCCGGAATCAGAAGACCGCTCGCGCCTTTGCTGTAGTCGCTTGCCACATCGATCGGCGCCTTCACGTTGCGCAGGCAGACGTTGACGTAGCGCACATCGCTGACCTGCCCGCCGCGCGACACATCGCTCTTGATGCGAAGGCCCGAGGTTGTCCCGTCCATCGTGAGGCCTTGAACCAGTACATGGCGCACGCCGCCATTGGTCTCGCTGCCGATGGACATGCCGTGGCCGCTGTAAAAATGATTGTCGATGACCGAGATGTCCTCGCTGGGGCCCGCGCTGCCCGCTTTGATGGCGACGTTGTCGTCACCGGTGCGGATGAAGCTGCGCGTGATGGTGACGTTGCGTGACGACCCCGGGTCGATGCCGTCGGTGTTGCGCGCGTCGGCGGGTGTGTCGATGCGCATGCCCCAGGCTGTGAAGCCGTCCACCTGATAGAGGGCGACGTGGAAGTTCGGTGAGTTCTTCAGCGTGATGCGGTAGAGCGCGAAGTCCTTCGAGCGCGCGACATCGATCAGGTGAGGCACGTTCTGCTCGGTCTTCTCGCGTTGCGCGCGGCGAGCAATCTGCCACCAGGATTCGGGCTGGCCGTCGATGCGCTCGCCGCCTTGCCCGTCGATCACGCCGCCGCCCATGATGCCGCTGCCCTGCGTGTCGACGGCGGTGATGAAGGTGCGGCAGCCGTGGGCCTTGCCGCGGGTCGTGCTGCCGCAGATATTGTCGCCCTTGTCGTAGCGCGCGGGGTCGGTGCTGGCGTAGAGCGTGGCGCCGGCTTCGATCACCAGCGTCACACCACTGGCAAGCGTGAATGGGCCAGCAGTGAAGGCCTTGTATTGATTGCTGGCGGCTAGCCGAACAGACTGCCCGGCGGCGCAGTGGCTGATGGCTTGCTGGATTCGATCCGTGTCGTCGGCGGCCGATTTGATGGGGCCGGTCTCTGCGGCGTTCAGAACGGCACAGGCCGGCGGCACCGTGGGCTCGACGACCTTGCGCGTATCCTGCGCCTGCGCTCCAGTGACGACGCTGAGCAGCGCTGCTGTGGCGACGATGAGCTTCTTCATCGAAGGTAGGGTGTCAGCGCGGGAAGGCCGTCACGCAGCAACTGAACCATCAGGGTGGCGAAGAAGTTTGCGCCCGCTGGCCCCACATGGGTGTGGTCGAAAGCGCTCTTCTTGTTCGTCACGGCCTCCAGCTGATTGCGGTCTGCTGGCGCGGCTTGCACCGACGACGGCGGCTCGACGGCCAGCGTGTCCGCCTCCGCCGATCCCATGGCTTGCACGGCCGCGGCGCTGGCCGTGAACAGATCAATCAGTGGTGCTTGCTTGGCCGTAGCGACAGCTTGATCGGCATCTGCCCAGGGCTGCAGATCGTTGGTGAGCCGACGCCCCTTGAAGTTGCGGCGGGTCAGCGGCGTCACCAGCACAGGCGTGCCGCCGGCGGCGCGGACTTCGTCGATGTATCGACTCAGGTTTGCGGGAAACTCGGTCTTCAGATCGGTGGAGCGGCCAGGCTTGCCGGGCTGGTCGTTGTGGCCGAATTCGACCAACACGTACGTGGCCTTGTACATGCCCTTGTCGGCACCCTGATCCGCCAGCAGATTCAGCACGTTCTGCCACAGGCCCTCAGCGCGGTAACTGCCCGAGCTGCGGCCGTTCTTGGACAGGTTGATGCAAGTGACCTGCGGCGTGAAGCGCGCACACAGTGCGTCGCCATAGCCGTTGTGCGGTGCCAGTGTGGAGTCGCCGACGAGGATCACGCGGATGGGCTCAGGGGAAGCCCAGGCGCCGACAGACAAGCTTGCCAGCAGGCCCGCCATAACAATATTTTTCAGTGTCATGTTCAGCTCGACAGCGTTTCGTTGTGCACCTTGTCGCCGATCTTCACGTTCTTCAGCGTCAGGCCCTTGACGTTGAAAAGATAGATCGGCTGCTTGTCGTTGACCGGTGTGCCGAGATCGCAATCGCTCACGGTGATGTCGGTCACCGGCAGGATCGCCGGGTTTTTCAGCGGACCGTTGTAGTCGGTGGCGATGGGGCCCATGATCACGATGGCCTGGTAGCTCGAATACTCGCCGCCACGCATCGCCACATTGCCGACCTTGACGTTTGAGATGTGCACATGGCTCACCTCGGGCGGGCGGATGCGCACGTTGTCGAGGATGGCGTCGTAGCCGCAGTCGATGGTGATGAGGCCGCCGGCCGAGATGGCCACGGTCTTGTCCGGCACCAAAGAGCCGGGCAGGCTGGCGTAGAGGCCCGGCGAGGTGCGGATGCCGTTGGGGATATCGATGTTGCGCACATGCAGATTGCGCAGGAAGCCGCCACGGCTCATGCTGCACTTCAGCCGGATGGCCACGT
>JAMFRW010000515.1 GCA_026224975.1 Rhodoferax sp.
CGGCTCGACGGTCGACAGATCGAGCGACAGCGTGTCGGAGAACCGCAGCTTCGCCTTCGGATCGTGCCAGAGCAGGTTCTCTTTGCAGTAGCGCTCGACGAGCTGCACGTGATCGTCGGGCCGGCCGGTGAAGCGCAGGTACGACAGCGTCTCGTCGTCGACCGGGAAGAAGCCCATCGTCGCGCCGTACTCGGGCGCCATGTTCGCGATCGTCGCGCGGTCCGGCAGCGAGAGCGAGGTCGCGCCCGGGCCGTAGAACTCGATAAACTTGCCGACCACCTTCGCCTTGCGGAGCATCTCGGTGACATGCAGGGCGAGGTCGGTCGCGGTCACGCCTTCCTTGAGCGCGCCGGTCATGTGGACGCCGACGACTTCGGGCGTGAGGAAATAAACCGGCTGGCCGAGCATGCCCGCTTCCGCCTCGATGCCGCCCACGCCCCAGCCGACCACGCCGATGCCGTTGATCATGGTCGTGTGGCTGTCGGTGCCCACGAGTGAATCGGGGTAGTAGACGCCGGCGTTCGGCCGGTTCTTGGCCGTCTTGTGCACGCCGCGCGCCAGGTATTCGAGGTTCACCTGATGCACGATGCCGAAGCCCGGTGGCACCACACCGAATGTGTCGAAGGCCTGCATGCCCCACTTCATGAACTGGTAGCGCTCCTGGTTGCGCTGGAACTCGAGCTTCATGTTGAGGTCGAGTGACTTCTTCGTACCGTAGTGGTCGATCATG
Organism: Rhodoferax sp.; assembly: GCA_026224975.1. Classification (GTDB taxonomy): domain Bacteria; phylum Pseudomonadota; class Gammaproteobacteria; order Burkholderiales; family Burkholderiaceae_C; genus LMDS01. The sequence goes on from JAMFRW010000515.1 coordinate 731, forward strand.
ATCGAGTGATCGACCACCAGATCGACCGGCACCAGCGGCTCGATGGTCTTGGGGTTCTTGCCCATCTTGGCGGCCACGCTGCGCATCGCGGCCAGGTCGGCCAGCAGCGGCACGCCTGTGAAATCCTGCAGCACCACGCGGGCGACGATGAAGGGGATTTCTTCGTTGCGCTCGGCGTCGGGCTTCCAGTTGGCGAGCGCCGCCACATGCTCTGGCGTGACCTTCTGGCCATCGCAATTGCGCAGCACGCTTTCCAGCACGATGCGAATCGAGACCGGCAGTCGGCTCACATTCGGGTGGATCCTGGCGAGCGCGGGCAGCGAATAGAACTCGCCGACCTTGCCCGAGGTGGTGGTGAAGGTCTTGAGCGTCTTGGCAAAGGCGTGGGTCGGGGTCTTTGCGGGCTTTGCGGTGGACATGGCGGAAACCTCGTCGATGGGCTGGCTTGGGGACGACCCATTGTGTCAGCAGACGAGGGCGCGCGTGCGGGGGCGCCGTCTGCTCGATACCGCGAGCATCCGGCGGCCCGCGGGTGCCTCACGGCGCCGCCGTCGCTCGCCCGGCCTGGCTGAACATCGGTTCGCCGCGGCCGCCTTCGGCCGCCCCGCGTTCGATTCTTTCGGCCGCGCGCCGCAATGCGGGCAGCAGCCGTTCGACCGCCGTGGCGGTACTGACCGCCCGACACAGGTAGATGACGTTCACGCATCCCAGCACGCGGTCACCATGCCGGATCGGCAGGGCCACCGCGCCGACGTGGGGCTCCACCCGCCAGTCGCCTTCGTTCACACCGTAGCCGTCAGCTCGAACGCGCGCGAGCATGCGCGCGAGCAGCACCGAGTCTCGCGCCAGGCTGGCCTGTTCATCTTCGCCGGCCACGAGCAATTTCAGCAACTGCTCACGCTCGGCTTCGGGGCAGTAGGCCAGATAGGCCCGGCCGGACGCCGTGTAGAGCAGCGGTATGCGCCGCCCGACCATGGCGCGATGGAACGACAGCGGGCTGAAGCGGTGCGTCGTTTCGCGGATCATCATCGCGTCGCCGTCGAGGGTGGTCAGGTCCGAAGGCCAGACCACTTCGCGCATCAACTCGCCCAACTCGGGCGCTGCCACCGACGATACCCATTCGTCGTCGGTGAAACCCTCACTCAACTCGCGCACCTTGATCTGCAGCCGGTAGGAGTCGTCCGATGCGCTGCGCCGCAGATACCCCTGCGCCGCCAGTGTCTCCAGCAGTCGCCGAACCGTGGTGCGGTGCAGTTGCGTCATTCGGGCAATGTCGTTCGCGGTGGCGATGCCCCCTGGCATCCGGTTGACGGCGGCCAGCACGTTCAGGCCGCGCTGCAGGCTGTTCACGTTTCTGTAGCTGGCTGCGGTCGAGGTTCTCATGAGGGTGTCTCCAATGTTTTTGGAGTCAGTATTGCGCACCGGGTCGCGCAGGTCAGTGGGGAAATCGCTTTGTGCACAGGGTGCACAAAGCGCACATTTTTTGGTGCGCGCCGTGCACAACTCCTACCCTCATCGTCGTCCGGGGCCCGCGCGGGTGCCCATGCTGCTTCGGACGGCGCGTCAAGCCTGTCCGCGCCGCCGACCGTCGGCGAACGAGCAAGCACATAACGAAACGGAGACAAGAATGGACGTTCGCGAAGCGATTCGCACGCAGCCGATGCGGCGCATGCAGTTGGTGGCCGTGGCGATATGCCTGGTGCTGACCATGATCGATGGCTTTGACATTCTGGTGATGGCGTTTGTCGCGCCGCACCTGGCCAAGGTCTGGCAGCTCGGGCAGGTGCAGGTAGGCTACCTGCTGAGTGCCGGGGTCTTTGGCATGGGAATCGGCGCAGTGCTGCTGTCACCGCTGGCCGATCGCATAGGGCGGCGGCGGCATGTGATCATTTGCCTGAGCTTCATCACACTGGGCATGGCGCTGTCGGCGACGGCCAGCTCCATCACGCACCTGGTGATCTATCGCGCGTTCGCCGGGCTGTTCATCGGCGCGCTGGTGGCCTCGGTGAACATCACGGTCTCGGAGTACAGCTCCGACAAGCGGCGCGGCACGGTGATGGGCATCTACGGGATCGGGTTTCCGCTCGGTGCGGCCATCGGCGGGGCCGTCACCAGCCAGCTCATCGCGGCTTACGGCTGGCAAGGCCCGTTCATCTTCGGCGCCATCACGACCGGCATCGTGTTGCTGATCTCGATCTTCGCGCTGCCCGAGTCGATCGAATACCTGATCGAGCGCCGTCCGTCCGGTGCACTTGAAAGTTACAACAAGATTGCCGACCGGTTGGGCTATCCGCGTGCACAACAACTGCCGGTGGCCCTGTCGACGGCTGCATCGCGTTCAGCCTTCAAGGTCATCTTCAGCGGCGTGCTCGGGGCCCGCACGGCCTTTCTGTGGGTCGCCTTCGCCTGCCTGACGGGGGCCTTCTACTTCGCCAACACCTGGACGCCCAAACTGCTCGCCGACGCCACGGGCAACCCCGCCATGGGCGTGAAGGCGGGCGTCTTCGTGCTGCTGGGCGGCGTGCTCGGTGCCTTGTTGTTCGCGGCCCTGTCGACGAGGCTGCGTCCGCGCGTGATCACCACGCTGCTGATGTTTGCCGGTGCCGTCGCCTTCGTGGCCTACGCCAACAATTTCAACAACCCGTCGTTGGCGCTGTGGCTGGCACTGCTGGTGGGCGCGTGCGCCAACGGGGGCATCGCAGCCTACTACGCCATCAGTCCGCCGATCTATCCGGCCGCGGTGCGTGGCGCCGGCGTCGGTTGGATGATCGGCTTCGGCCGTTGCGTGGCCATCACCACGCCGATCCTGACCGGCTATCTGCTGGCTTCGGGCTGGAAGCCGCAGGAGACCTACCAGCTGTTCGCGGGCGTACTGGTCGTGGCCGGCATCGCCTGCCTGCTGCTCGACAACACCTATCGCGGCTGCAGCGAAAGCCCGGAGGCGGCCGCCGCCCTGGCCTGATGCGCTGACGGTGTGCGCCGTCATCCCGCCCTCTTATCCCGTTCCTTACCCCGTTCCCAAATTCGAAGGAGACATTCGACATGCAACAACTTTCAAATATGGACGCCAGCTGGCTCCACGGTGAAACCGAAAAGACGCCGTTTCACGTCGGCAATGCGCTGATGTTCGAGAAGCCGAAGGCGGGGCTGGATTTGCACGCCGCGCTGCGCGAACTGCTGGAGAACAAGCTGGCGCACCTCCCGGTGTTGCACCGGCGGCTCGATCCGCTGTCGCTCAAGCTCGCCAACCCGGTGTGGGTCAACGACACCGACATCGATTGGAGTTATCACGTCAGGCGTGTCACGGTGGCCGCGCCGGGCGGGCGCGACCAGTTCAATGAATTGGTGGTTCAACTGCACCGGCCGCTTCTGGATCGCAGGCATCCGCTGTGGCAGGTCTGGCTGGTCGAGGGCTTCAAGGATGGTGCCTTTTCCCTGTACGTGAAGCTGCACCACGCCGGCTCCGACGGCGGCGCGGCCAACATCATGATCGAAACCTTGTTTTCCGGCATCGCCGAGCCGGAGCCGGCAGCGGCCATCGTGCAGGAGCGGGATCGCCAGCCGATGGAACTGCTGTGGTCGACCGCGATGAATCGCTGGGTCGAGACGCCGCGCAAGATGGCAGGCGCCATGCAGGAGATGATGAAGGCAACGGTTGCCGGCGCCAAGTCCGGCGCAAAGCTGGATGCCGGGCTGTTCAAGGAACTGCTGAACAGGGCGCCGAAAACGCCCTTCAACATCGGGCTGACGGAAGAGCGCAGCTACGGCACGTCGACTGTGCGGCTGGCGGAGGTGAAGGCGCTGGGCAAGGCCCACGGCGGCACCATCAATGACGCCGTGCTGGCCATGTGCACGGGTGCGCTGCGCAGCTACCTGGGCAAGCGCAAGCAGTTGCCCACCAAGCCGCTGGTGGTGGGCATGCCGGTGTCGGTGCGAGGCGAGGGGGACGCGACGGCCAACAACCAGGTCAGCCTGATGATGCCGATGCTGCCGGTGCACGAGGCCGACGCCGCCAAGTGGATGCCCGCCATTCGCAAAAGCGTCGGTGCGGCCAAGAAGTTGCAGGAGGCCACGCGTCCGATGGCCAGGCTGCAGGTGGAGATGCCGTCGTTGCGCATGCCGCTGTTCAACAACATGGCGTCGATGATGGAAATGTTCCGGATGGCCGAGACCCTGCGCATGACGGACCGCCTGCCGCGGTTCGTCAACCTCTGGATCTCGAATGTGCCGGGCTCGCGCACGCCGCTGATGTTCGCCGGCATGCCAGCGAAGGCCAACATCCCGGTTGGCCTGGTGATGCACGGCGCCGCGCTCAACATCACGGTGTTCAGTTACCTCGACCGAATCGATTTCGGCGTGTTGTCGTGCCCGAATGCGGTTGCCGATGCGCAGGAGTTGGCCGACCTGCTGGTCGAGCAACTCGCAGCCCTTCAGGAGGTGACGGCATGAGCGACGTCAGCACCCCGGCCCGTGCGGCCGGTTGCCCGCGCGGACCATTCCCTGTGCCACGCACCAGCGTGTTCGACGGCCTGGCCGTGTCGGCCCGGCGCTTCCCCGATCGCGCGGCGATCCACTACTACGGCAGCGACATCACCTATGCCAGCCTGCTCGAACAGGCCGAGGCGCTGGCCGGCTATCTGCAGCAGGATTGCGGCGTCGCGCGCGGCGACCGTGTGCTGCTGTACATGCAGAACAGCCCACAGTTCATCATCGGCTTCTATGCCATCCTCCGCGCCGACGCGGTGGTGGTGCCGGTCAACCCGATGAACCTGACGGAGGAGCTCGAGCACTACGTTGCCGATGCGAATGCCCGCGTCGCGTTGTGCGGCGCCGAACTCGTCGAGCGCGTGGCGCCACTGCTGGTGCCCGGCAAGCTGGACAAGGTCATCGCGGCAACCTACGGTGACTATTGCACGTCAAGCGCCGCCGCCGGCCTCGCGGTGCCCGACGTGGTCAGCGCCAAGGCACCGACGTCGGGGGCGCCCGGCATGGTCGCCTGGCGCGACGCACTGCAAGCGGACCGCAAGCCGGGCCCGCATCTGGCCCGCTCCGACGACCTCGCCGCGATGCCTTACACCTCGGGCACCACCGGCCGGCCCAAGGGCTGCATGCACACGCACGGCAGCTTGATGGCCATCATCGGCGTCGCCGGCGTGCTGCACGGTGTGCTCGCGGCCGACACCTTGCTGGCGGTGGCGCCGTTCTTCCATGTCACCGGCTTGCAGATGACCATGAACGTGGCCATCTACCAGGGTGCGACCCTGGTCGTGATGACGCGCTGGGACCGCGAGACTGCGCTGGAGTTGATCACGCGGCTCGGCATCAGCATCTGGATCGCGATCCCCACCATGGTGATCGACCTGCTGGGCAGCCCCAACGTCAGCCGCGAAAAACTTGCCAGCCTGCGCCACATCAGCGGGGGTGGCATCGCCATGCCCGAGCCCGTGGCGAAAAAGCTGTACGAGCTGACCCGGCTCGAATTCATCGAGGCCTACGGCATGACCGAAACCGCCGCGCCGACGCATAGCAACCCGCTGGACAAACCCAAGCGCCAATGCCTGGGCATTCCGATCTTCAATACGCATTCGCTGGTGGTCGACCAGACCGGTGGCGCGGTGTTGGGACCCAACGAAGTGGGGGAGATCGTCACCAGCGGCCCCGGGTTGTTCAAGGGCTACTGGAACAACCCGGAGGCGACCCGGAGCAGCTTCGTCGAGATTGGAGGGCGCACATACTTTCGCACCGGCGACCTGGCCAAGGTCGATGACGAGGGCTACTTCTTCATGGTCGACCGCCTGAAGCGCATGATCAATGCCGCCGGCTACAAGGTGTGGCCGGCCGAGGTCGAGGCCATGTTGTATGGCCATCCGCAGATCCAGGAAGCCTGCGTGGTCGCGTCGAAGGACGCCAAGCGCGGCGAGACAGTCAAGGCCTTCGTCGTGCTCAAGAACGGTCGCGATGACCAGGTCGCGGCCGACGACATCCTGTCCTGGGCCAAGGAGCACATGGCCACCTACAAGGCGCCGCGCCTCGTCGAGTTTCTCGATGCACTGCCAAAGTCAGGCACAGGAAAGGTCTTGTGGCGCGAGTTGCAGGAACGAGAAAACCAGGCACGCGCCTGATCGCCCGCTCGATCGATGCCTCCGCGTCAGTGCGGTGGCAGCACGTGGTCGAGCTCGCGCAACACGACGTCGAGTTCATCCACGAGTTCGGCCAGTGACTCGTTGACCGAGTCGCCCGCCAGAACCACGCGGTGGAAGGTGCTGGCCAGGGCGCTCAAGCGGTGGGCGCCAATCGTGCCGGCCAGGCCCTTGAGGTTGTGCACGCGGCGTACGGCGGCGTCGCGCTTGCCGGCATCGAGTTCGGCGACGAGCTGCACTGCGAAGGCGCTCTGCTCGGTACGAAAGCCCTGCAGCAGGCGCAGGTACAGCTCCTGGTTGCCCATGCAGTAGGCCAGGCCGGCGGCGGTGTCGACGGCGGTGAGGCCTGGCGTGGAGCCCAGCGTCAGGCCAGGAGGCGGGCCCGGAGGCGAGCGCACGGACAAGGCCGCCGCCGCAAATTCGGCCGCGGAAGTCTTCTGCTCGGCGGGTTCGTTGGGTTCAGCTTGTCCGGCCGGGCCCGAGCCTATCCACTCGGCCATCGTCCGCAGCATCAGGTCCACATGGATGGGCTTGGTGATGTGCGCATTCATGCCGCTGGCGAGGGCGCGTTCGCGGTCTTCGACGAGCGCGCTGGCGGTCATCGCAATCACGGGGAGTGTGCGCCACTTGGGGTCGGCGCGCAGCGCACGGGTGGCGGTGTAGCCGTCCATCACCGGCATCTGGCAATCCATCAGCACGCCGTCGAACGGGCCTTCGTGCTCCAGCTTCTGCAACGCTTCGCTGCCGTCGTTGGCCACCGTCACGTTCATGCCGGCGCGGCGCAGCAACTCGCAGGCCAATTGCTGGTTCAGCGGATGGTCTTCGACGAGCAGGATGTGCGCGCCGGTCAGGCGCAAGCGGACGGCGTCGTCGATGCGCGGTGCGCCCGAAGGCCGGCGCGTGGGCGCCGGCAACGGTGACGCCAGCGCCGGTTCAGCACGCCGCGCCTGAACCAGGCAATCGTGCAGGCTCGATGGCGTGATCGGCTTGTGCAACACGCCGGAGAGCGGCAGTTGGGCGCTGGCCCGCAGCGCCTCGTCGCGCGCGAAGGCGGTCACCAGCAGTATGCAGGGATGCACCAGGCCCTGCGCGGGCATGTGATTCGGCATCTGGCCAGGCGCTTGGGTGGGCGCCCGGGTTTGCGGCCCATGCGCCAGGATGCGCCGCGCCAGCTCCACGCCGTCCATGCCCGGCATCTTCCAGTCCAGCAAGCACCAGGTGTAGCGCGAGGCATTGCGCTCGAAGAGCGCAAGCGCGTCTTCGCCATTGGTGGCGCGGTCGACGGCGATGCCCAGCGTCGAGAGCATGTCGCCCAGCACGTCGAGCGCGGCGGCGTTGTCGTCGACCAGCAAGGCGCGGCGGCCTCGCAGCTCGTTGGCCATCCACGCACGCGCCGGCGCACGCGGCGTGCTGCGGCCCAGGCGCGCGGTGAAGTGAAAGGTCGAGCCTTTGCCGGGCTTGCTCTCGACCCACAGCTTGCCGCCCATGCGCTCCACGAGCTGGCGGCTGATGACCAAACCCAGTCCAGTACCGCCGAAGCGCCGCGTGGTCGAGCTGTCGCCCTGCACAAAGGGCTGGAAAAGGCGCGTGAGGTCTTCTTCGCTCATGCCGACGCCGGTGTCTCGCACCCAGCCGTGCAGCTCGATGGTGTCCTCTGTGCCGACGCCATTGCCGGCGGCCGGCGGCACCAGCTCCATGCCGACCGTGACCTCGCCGCGGTCGGTGAACTTGATGGCGTTGCCGCCCAGGTTGACCAGCACTTGTCGCAGCCGCGACGGGTCGCCGACCATGCGGCGCGGCAGGTCGGGCGAGGCGGTAAAAAGCAGCTCCAGGCCTTTTTCGTCGGCCTTCATGCCGAGCACATCGGCCATGTCGCCGATCACCGATTCGAGCTCGAAATCGATGCGCTCCAGGTCGAGCTGGCCGGCTTCAATCTTCGAGACATCGAGGATGTCGTTCAGGATCTGCAGCAGGTTGCGCGCCGAGCCGTGGGCCTTCTCGATGTAGTCGCGTTGCTTGTCGGGCAGGCCGTCTTCGAGCGCCAGGTGCGTCATGCCGATGATCGCGTTCATCGGCGTGCGCAGCTCGTGCGACATGTTGGCGAGGAAGCTCGACTTGGTCTGGCTCGCCGCTTCGGCCGCGGCGCGCGCAGCCTGCATCGCGGCTTCGGTCGCCTTGCGCAAGGTGATGTCTTGCACGATGGCGCAGAACTGCGGCGTGCCCTGCCATTCGAGCGCGATCACGCTCACGTCGGCATCGAAGGGCGTGCCGTCCAGCCGCTGGAAGCGCCATTCGAAAGAATGCACGCGGTCGCCGGCGCGGGTGTGGCGGCGCATGTCGTCGAGCGCACGCTGGCGGCTCGGCCGGCCATCGGCTTGCTGGTCGGTCGAGAGGCCGGGGAACCAGGGAATGCGACCGAGCACGCGCTGCGCGTCGTTGGTGCCGAAGAGCGCCAGCGTGGCCGCATTGCAATGCGTGATGCCGCGCTTGGCATCGAAGAAGAGATAGCCGGCCGCCGCATGCTCGAAGACCGCCGCGAAGCGCGCCTGCGTCTCGCGCCGCATGGTGATGTCGAGCCAGTAGCCGTTGTAGGTGGTGCTGCCGTCTTCTTCGAGCTGCGGTGTGCTGTCGGCCAGCAGCCAGGCCGATTCGTCGCCGCGCTTGACCATGAACTCCTGCGGATGCGTGGGCGGCCGATCGCTGCCATCGGCCAGGCGCCACGGCAGACTCGGGTCCTTCTCGACCGCCGCCGCGTCGATGCCGAACAGCTCGCCGATGCCGCGGCCAAGAAAGGCGAAGCGCGGCTTGGCGCCGTTGGCCACGTGGTAGCGGAAGACCGTGAGCGGCAGCCCCTGCGTCAGCTCGAAGATCTCGCGGCGCGCGTTGAGGGCCGCATCGAGCAACTGCAGGCGACGCCAGCTCAGCCAGATCAGCAAGGCGCCGGCCAGCCAGATGGCGAGCGCGCTGGTCCAGGTGCTGGTGAAGATGCCGGGTTCGTCGTCGAGCGGCATCAGCACCCAGGCCTTGAAGGGCGTGTCGCCCAGCGGCGTGGAGAGCGTGATGTGCGGCATGTCGCCAATGGCGGTGAGCGACATGCTGCGCCCGCCCTCGCTCCACCGCGAGCTGTGCCAAGGCAGCGGTGCGGGCACGCGCTGGTAGACGGCGTCCCAGTCGGCATCCGAGTGGGTGGGCGCGCTCGGCAGGCGCTGCAACAGCATGCCGGGCTGATTGCCCAGCACCAGCACGCCGTTCGAATCGGTCATGAAGATCACGCTGCCGTCGGCATCGCTGAGCAGGCGGTTGAGGGTCTCGGTCTCCTGCTTGACGAGTGTGACGCCGAGCGGCTCGCCGTCGCGGTCCACGCGGCTCGCGAAGTAGAGGCCCGGCAGCCGCGAATTGCGCCCTAGCAGGAATTGCATGGCCGACCCGCGCGACATGGCCTGCAGGAAGTAGTCGCGCCCGCTCACGTCGCCGGCATTTGATCGGCTTGCCTGGCTCGCCGCCGCATCGGGTGCGCGCGGCAGCGTGGTACTGGCCAGAAGCCTGCCGCGGCGGTCGATCAGCGCGACGAAGGGCAGGCCGAAATCGGTGCCCATGCGGTCGAGGATGGGCTGCACATCCGGCATGCTGCGCGGCGCGGCACCGGCCGCACCTGCGCTCGCTTCCTGCAGCGCGAGCAGGGCAGGGATCGCAGGGCGGTGTGCCAGGTCCAGCGGAAGGGCCGCGAGCTGCCGGAAGGTGATGGCCAGCGTGTCCTTGATGCCGGTCAGCCGCACCCCGGCGTTGGCAAAGGTCTGCTCGCGGTAGCCGCGCACCCGTTCATGAAACAGCCACCACGCCGCGCCGGCCACGGCAATCGTCCAGATCACGGTCACGAGCGCCAGATTGCGTCGTCGTTGATCCCAGTTGAATGGGACCCATCTGTTTGTGGTGTTCGTCACCGATTTCCTCGAAAATCTCCGGCAGAGAGTAGTTTTTGTGCCCGCGGTCCACTGAGCTTGTACCAGAAATCGATGTGAATCGATCCCGCATGAACGGGCTGTCGCGCGGCGGTTTCAAGGGCGGCAAACGGATGACCGAAGAAGGCGAAATCGAAGCGGGCATCGCGGCGCTGGAAAGCCAGCGCGGCGTGCTGTCCGACGCCGTTCTGGCGATGGCGCTCGGGCCGCTTCGAACCAGGCTCGACGCCTTGCGCGCCAAGCAGCGCGCGGCGAGCCAGCAATTGCGCCAGGTGTCGGTGCTGTTCGTCGATGTGGTCGGCTCCACGGCCATGGGCCAGCAACTCGAGCCCGAGGACATCCATGCGGTGATGGATGGCGCGCTGGTGCGTTTCACCGCGGTCGTCGAGGCCCACCGCGGCCGCGTGCTCCAGTACACCGGCGACGGAATGCTCGCGGCCTTCGGCGCCGATGCAGCCGAGGAGGACGATGCCGAAAGCGCGATCCGCGCCGGCCTCGCGATCATCGAAGTAGCCCGGCGGCTCGCGCCCGCGATGCGCCAGCGGCACGGTATTCCCGACTTCGCGGTGCGGGCCGGCATCCACACCGGCTCGGTCTTGCTGGGCGGCGGCGTCGATGCGGAAGGCAGCATCCGCGGGGCGGCCGTCAACATTGCGGCGCGCATGGAGCAGGCGGCGCCGTCCGGCGGCTTGCGCATCAGCCACGACACCTACCGCCAGGTGCGCGGGGTGTTCGATGTGGCCGAGCAGCCGCCGATTGCCGTCAAGGGTGTGGACACGCCCATGCGCACGTATCTGATCGAGCGGGCCAAGCCACGCGCGTTTCGAGTGGCCAACCGTGGCATCGAAGGCGTCGAGACACGCATGGTCGGCCGCGATGCCGAACTGGCCACGCTGTGCCAGGCCTTCGCGGAGATGTCGGCCAGCGGCAGCTCGCGCGCCATCAGCATCGTCGGCGAAGCAGGCCTCGGCAAGAGCCGCATGCTCACCGAGTTCCAGAACGACATGGAGACCCACTCGCAGCGCTTCTGGCTGCTGCTGGGCCGTTCCCATCCGCGCAGCGAGATGCAGCCCTATGGCCTGCTTCGCGATGTGCTCGCCTGGCGCATGCAGATCGCCGACAGCGACAGCGCCGACGAGGCGCGCGCCAAGCTGCTGGCCGGCCTCGCGCCCTTGTTCATCGAGGAAGGCGAAGCGCCGGCGCACTTTCTCGGCCAGTTGATCGGTCTGGATTTTTCGGCCAGCCCGCACGTGAAACCGCTGCTGACCGACACCGCCCGCATCCGCGAACTCGCGTTCGACGCGGCGGCGAGTTTCATCCGCCGGCTCGCCGGCGCCGGCGGCTTGCCGGTGGTGCTGTTGCTCGACGACCTGCATTGGGCCGACGAAGGCTCGGTGGCCTTCGTGCGCCACCTGCTCGCCTGCAACCGCGACACGCCCTTGCTCGTGCTCATGCTGACCCGGCCGGTGTTCTTCGAACGCCATGCCGACTGGGCCACCGGCGATCCGCTTCACACCCGCATCGATCTGGCGCCGCTCGACAAGGCCCGGGGCCAGGAGCTGGCCGAGGCGCTGCTGCAGCGCGTGGACGACGTGCGCTCCACGCTGCTCACGCTCGTCACCGCGAGCGCCGACGGCAACCCGTTCTACATGGAAGAGATGGTGAAGATGCTGCTTGACGACGGCGTGATCGAGCCGGGCGAAAGCGGCTGGCACGTCGAGCCGAGCAAGCTGCTCAAGCTGCGCGTGCCGCCGACGCTGACCGGCGTGATCCAGGCGCGCATGGATGCACTGGCGCCGGTCGAGCGAAGCGCCTTGCAGCACGCCGCGGTGGTCGGCCATGTGTTCTGGGACCAGGCGCTCGCCGCACTAGACCCGGCCGCCCCCGAGGCCTTGCCGGCGCTGCTGCGCAAGCAGCTCGTCGTGCTGCGCGATGCGCCGGCTTTCGACGGTACACGCGAATACGCCTTTCACCATCACCTGCTGCAACAGGTGGTGTACGAAGGGGTGCTGAAGGAGCGCCGGCGGTCGGGCCACGCGACCGTTGGCGCGTTCTGGGGCGCGCGCGCCGGTGTGGCCGAGCCGCAGGACGTGAGCCCGGCTTCCTGCCGCGCGCTGGCCGAGGCGCATCACCACCTGAGCCAGTCGGACGCCGCCGCCTACGCGGAGTGGTTCGACGGCCAGTTCTTCAACTACCTCAACGCCTATGCGCTGCACACGCTGCGGCCGCTCGCACAAGACCTGGTGCGCCTGTGCGAGGCCCACCTGGGAGCGGACCATCCACACACCGCGAAGGCGTCGACCAACCTCGCGCGCGTGGCGCTGGTGCAGGGCGAGGCCGACGCGGCCGAGGCGCTCTTGCGCCGCGCGCTCGCCATCCAGGAAGGAGCGCTCGGCGCGGAGCATGCCGACACCGCCAAGAGCGTGGCGGTGCTCGGCGGCTGCTTCGTGGGCCGCGGTGAGCTGGTGCCGGCCGAGCAGTTCTTTCGCCGTGCGCTCGCCATCCGCGAGAAGGCGCTCGGGCCTGAGCACCCGCTCACTGTCGACACGCTGGACCACCTCACCAGCGTCGTGACCGAGCTCGGCCGGCTCGACGAAGCCGAGGCGCTGAGCCGGCGCGTGCTCGAGCACCGCGAGCGCACGCTGGGCCCAGAGCACGCCAGCACCGCGCTCGCGATGACTTCGCTGGGTGACGTGCTGACCAAGAAGGGCGACTATGCGGGCGCCGAGACGCTGGTGCGCCGCGCGATCGAAGTCCAGCAGAAGCAGTTCGCCGCCGACCATCCCGAAACCGGCCTGTCGATGTGGAACCTGGCCGAGATCCTGCGCGCCACCGGCCGGCATGGCGAAGCCGAAGCGCTGGCGCGCCAGGCGCTCGAGGTCTGGGAAGGCTCGCTCGGCGCCGATCACCAGTGGGCGGCGTGGGGCCTGGCCACGCTGGCCGAACTGCGCCTGGTGCAGCAGGACGCGGTACAGGCCGCGCAACTGGCCGAGCGGTCGTTGCGCATCCACGAGCGTGCCTTCGGGCTCGATCACGAAGTGGTCGCGTCGACGCTGTTTCTGATGGCGCGGGCGCTGGTCGCCCAGGCCGATGCGGCGGGTGCGCAGCCCTTGCTGGACCGCGCGCTGCGCATTCAGACGCAGCGCGGCTCCGACGAAGCCGCCGAGACGGTGGCGATGCGCGAGCTGTTGCGCTTTGTCCTCGGGGCCGGGCCGGTCACAGTGTAAAGATCGCGAAACGCACCCCCGATTTGCGGGGGTTCTCATCGTTCTCGATGACGCGCCCTCGATTCGGGCTATGCACAATCGTTACTAAATCACGCAGACGGCAAAGTTTTTCTGCGTCATTGCAACGCTCCCCTGTGCATCCAAAGAGGATTTCCATGAGCCGTTCGCACCTGCGCCATCGCGCCTTTGCCATTCCGCGTGCCACTCCTTTTACCATTCGCCCGCTCGCCTGGGCTGCCGCGGTGGCGTTGCTGGCGGGTGCCGCCGGGCCGGCGCTAGCCCAGACGCAATTCTTTTCGTCCAGCGGGGCGAACGGCAGCTTTCCGACGAACCTGTTTCCGATCGATCCTTTTGCCCAGACCTTCGACGCGACCGGCAACAGCGTCTTCGTCGGCAGCTCGGGGGTGGGCAGCTTCGCCGCGATGGCTGGCGCGCTGCTGAAGGCCGATGGTTTTCTGGTGGGGATGGGAGGCACCGGCTCCGGAACTGTCACATTCACCGGCGCCGGCACGCGGGCAGAGTTGGCCGGCGCGTCGGGACGGTTCGAGGTGGGCAGCTGGGGCACCGGCTCGATGGTGGTCTCGGCCGGTGCCGTGATCGATGCCACGCTGAACGCAGCGGCCTGCCCCGTCGCTAGCGGTTGTTTCAACGCGGTGGGCAATGCGGCCGGCTCGACCGGCACCTTGACCATCACCGGCAACGGTTCCGAAGTGCACCTCCTGCGCAACTTCAGCATCGGCCAGTCCTACGTCGCCAACGTGGGAACGCCGCAGCAATTCGGCACGCCGGGCGGCACGACCAACGCCACGGTGAACATCACCGCGGGCGGCCTGCTGAAAAGCGAAAACACGGCCGTCGGCTCGAACTACGCGTCGCCGGGTTCGAACGGCAACGAGCAGGTGTTTGCCACGGTCACGGTGGATGGCGCCGGCTCGCGCTGGCTCGTCGGCCGCAACAGCGTCGACAACACGGCGGCGGGCTTGTCGATCGGCTCCAGCCTCAACGGCAACGCGACCGTGACCGTCAAGAACGGCGGCACGCTCTCGCTCGACGGCGGCGGCGTGGCCTCTCAGTTCGATTTCGTCAACATCGGTGTCGATGGCGGCAACGGGCAGTTGACGGTCACCGGCGTCGGTTCGAGCGTGGTGGTCAATGGCACGAACGGCATCATCCAGGTCGGGCGCAGCGGCGCGAGCGCGCAAGGCTCGTTCAGCGTGCTGGCAGGCGCCACCGCCTCCACCCTGCTGCTGACCATCGGCCGCGACGGCGCCACCGGCACGATGACCATCGACGGCACCGGTTCGCAGCTCGTCCAGTCGGGCGTCGGCACGACGGGCACCTCTGGCGCGGCTTTCGCCAACATCGGCCGCGATGGCGGCTCGGGCCAGGTGACGGTGAGCAACGGTGGCTATTGGCGCTTGAGCGATGGTGGCGGCAACTCGCTGCCCGGCAACAACAGTCCCGGTATGACCGTCGGCCGCGGCGTCGACGGGGTCGGCTCGCTGACTATCTCGGGCGCGGGCTCCAAGGTCGAGATCGTGTCGACGTCGATGGCGCCGGCCACCGACACGGGAGACAACTTCAATCCGTTCGTAGGCATTGGGCGCGATACCGGCAGTTCGGGCCAGCTCATCGTGAGCAACGGCGGCAAGCTGGTGCTGACCGGCGCAGCGCTTTCCACGCCGACCAATCAACGCACCACCGGGGTTTTCATCGGCGGCATGTCCTCGGCCTCGGGCGATGGCAGCGCCACGGTGACTGGCAGCGGCTCGGAGATCAGCGTGGGCGGTGTGGATGCGTTTGTCGCCGTCGGCCGCGGTGGTGGCACGGGCTCGCTTTCCATTGCGAATCTCGGCAAGGTGTCGTCGACCAGCCTCGTGGCGGGCGAGTCTGGCGGCCACGGCACTGTCGCCATCGACAACGCCACGCTGGCACTGAGCGGTCACCGCACCGGCAATCTCACGACAGGCGCCGGCATGACCATCGGACGTGGCACCGGTGGCGTCGGCACGATGACCTTGACGAACGGTGCCAAGGTGACGATTGCCAACGATCTGTACACCGGCGGGATGTCGGTGGGCGGGGACCGGTTCGTCGCGGGCGGCGGCACTGGCACAGTCTCGTTGTCGGGCGGCTCGTCGATCGAGCTGCTCGGGCCGGTGCTCGGCAACGGCATCACTGTCGGCGACTTCGGCACCGGCACCATGACCCTGACCGGCGCCAGCTCGGTCGTGCTCGGTGACAGTGGCACCTTCAATGTCGGCCGCACGGCGGGCAGCATCGGCACCGTGTCGCTCGGCGGCGGCTCGGTGATCAGCGGCGGTGGGTTGACGATTGCCCCCATCGCCGGCGCGACCGGCACGATGACGATCGATGGCGCGGGCACGCAGTTCGTCGCCTCCGGAACTTCGACGACCAACGTCTCGCCGTTCGTGCAGATCGGCCGCGGCGGCGGCACGGCAGTGATGTCGGTGACCGGCGGCGGCACGCTCCTGATCACCGACATCGGTGGCGATACCCGCGCGGGCAACGGCAGCCTTGGCATGAATGTCGGGCGCGACGCCGGCGGCAGCGGCAAGCTGACCATCGCCGGTGTGGGCTCCACGGTGCAGATCACCTCCAGCTCGCTCGGCCTGGCGCCGGGCGTGAACGACAACTACAACCCGTTCGCGTCGGTCGGCCGCTTCACC
>JAMFRW010000516.1 GCA_026224975.1 Rhodoferax sp.
CCTGCGTGAGCCCCAGAAATTTCAGAAACTGGGCGGCCGCATCCCTAAAGGCGTGCTCCTGGTAGGATCGCCCGGCACGGGCAAGACGCTGCTGGCGCGCGCCATCGCCGGCGAGGCCAAGGTCCCGTTCTTCAGCATCTCCGGCTCTGACTTCGTGGAAATGTTCGTCGGTGTGGGCGCGGCCCGTGTGCGCGACATGTTCGAGCAAGCCAAGAAGAGCGCGCCTTGCATCATCTTCGTCGATGAAATCGATGCGGTGGGCCGCCACCGCGGTGCTGGCCTGGGCGGCGGCAATGACGAGCGCGAGCAAACGCTGAACCAGATGCTGGTCGAGATGGACGGCTTCGAGACCAACACCGGCGTCATCGTGATGGCCGCCACCAATCGGCCCGACATTCTCGACCCCGCCCTGTTGCGTCCCGGTCGCTTCGACCGCCAGGTCTACGTGACGCTGCCCGACGTTCGTGGCCGCGAACAGATCCTCAACGTGCACATGCGCAAGGTGCCGGTCGGGCAAGACATCCGTGCCGACATCTTGGCGCGCGGTACGCCGGGCTTCTCGGGTGCCGATCTGGCCAACCTGGTGAACGAGGCTGCGCTGTTCGCCGCACGCCGCAGTGGCCGCGTTGTCGAGATGATCGACTTCGAGAAAGCCAAGGACAAGATCATGATGGGCCCTGAGCGCAAGTCCATGATCATGCCGGAGGAAGAGCGCCGCAATACTGCGTACCACGAGTCCGGCCACGCGCTCGTTGCCCGCCTTCTGCCCAAGACCGACCCCGTTCACAAGGTCACGGTGATCCCTCGCGGCCGTGCGCTGGGCGTGACGATGCAGTTGCCCGAGACCGACCGCTACAGCCTGGACAAGGGTCGGATGCTCAGCACGATCTCGGTGCTGTTCGGTGGGCGGATCGCCGAAGAAGTGTTCATGAACCAGATGACCACCGGCGCCAGCAACGACTTCGAGCGTGCCACGCAGATCGCACGCGACATGGTGACGCGCTATGGCATGACCGATGAACTTGGTCCCATGGTGTATGCCGAGAACGAAGGCGAAGTCTTCCTCGGCCGCTCGGTGACCAAGCAGGTCAACGTGTCAGAACAGACGATGCAGAAGGTCGACTCCGTCATCCGCCGCATCATCGACGAGCAGTATTCGATCGCCCGCAAGCTTATCGAAGACAACAAGGACAAGATGCACGCGATGGCCGGCGCGCTCCTCGAGTACGAGACCATCGACGCCGAGCAGATCGAAGACATCATGTCCGGCAAGCCGCCGCGCCCGCCGAAGGACTGGACGCCTTCGATGAGCAAGACGGTTCCGCCGACTCCGCCGGCCGCGCCGGGCAACGCGCCCGCCGCCGCTTGATGATCGACTGACCAGCGATAGACATTGACCACACGGGGCTTCGGCCCCGTTGGTGTTTTTGCAGCCTGCAACTGACTTGGACAGCCGCCGATGTTCTGGCAGACCACCCGTTTTCGCATTGATCTGACACAGCCGCAGGTCATGGGCATCGTCAACGTCACGCCCGATTCTTTTTCCGATGGCGGCCTGCATGGGACTACCGCGGCGGCGCTGGCGCATTGCGAGCGCTTGTTGGGCGATGGCGCGCACATTCTCGACATCGGCGGTGAATCGACCCGCCCCGGCTCTCAGCCCGTGCCGGCGGCCGAAGAATTGGCCCGCGTGCTGCCGGTGTTGGCAGGCGCGCTGAAGCTCGGTTGCCCGATCTCGATCGACACCAACAAGGCCGAGGTGATGGCTGCCGTGCTGGCTGCGGGCGCCGACATCGTCAACGACATCGCCGCGCTGCGCTCGCCCGGCGCCATCGATGCGGTGGCCGCGCACGCACAAGCGGGCGTGTGCCTGATGCACATGCGCGGCGTGCCCGAATCGATGCAGGTGGAGCCCGTTTATGGCGATGTGATCGCCGAGGTCAGCGCGTTTTTGCGCGAGCGCATGGACGCGCTGGAACGCGCGGGCATCTCGCGCGAGCGAATCGTGCTCGACCCGGGCGTGGGCTTCGGCAAGAGCGTGGAGCACAACATCGAGTTGCTGCGTCGCCAGCGCGAGTTTCTGTCGCTGGGTGCGCCGCTGCTCGCGGGTTGGTCGCGCAAGTCGACGCTGGGCGCGATCACCGGCAAGGCGGTGGCAGACAGGCAAATCGCGAGCGTGGCGGCGGCCTTGGCCGCCGTGCAGTTGGGCGCTCAGATCGTGCGTGTGCACGATGTCGCGGCCACGGTCGATGCCCTGGCCGTGTGGCGCGCCGCCGGCCTGGGTGGCTGAAACAGGCCATCGATAATCGATCAGGCACAAGAATCAAAGGCAACCAAACCATGAGCGATAGCAGCGTAAGAGCGTATTTCGGAACCGACGGCATCCGCGGGCCGGTGGGCCAGTCGCCGATCACGCCCGACTTCATGCTCAGGCTGGGCCACGCCGTGGGCCGGGTCTTGAAGAAGGCCGATCCCCACCCGACGGTGCTGGTCGGCAAGGACACGCGCATCTCGGGCTACATGATCGAATCGGCGCTGGAAGCGGGCTTTGCCTCGGCCGGCGTCGATGTGCTGCTGACCGGGCCGCTGCCCACGCCGGGCGTGGCCTACATGACGCGCGCGCTGCGCCTGAGCCTGGGCGTGGTGATCAGCGCATCGCACAACCCGTTCAGTGACAACGGCATCAAGTTTTTCTCCGCTCGTGGCGAGAAGCTGCCCGATGCCTGGGAGCGGCAGGTCGAGGCCGCGCTGGCGCTGCCGCCGGAGTGGGTCGATTCGGCTGGCTTGGGAAAGGCGCGCCGGCTGGATGACGCGCGCGGCCGCTACATCGAGTTCTGCAAGGGCAGTGTGAGCAGCGATCTGGCGCTCAAGGGATTGAAGATCGTGGTCGACGGCGCCAACGGCGCGGCCTACCACGTGGCGCCCGATGTGTTCCACGAGCTCGGGGCCGAGGTCATCGCCATCGGCTGCTCGCCGAACGGCACCAACATCAACGCCGGCTTTGGGGCGACCTCGCCGGCCGCATTGGTGGCGGCCGTCAAGGAACATGGCGCCGACTACGGCGTGGCACTCGATGGCGACGCCGACCGCCTGCAGATGGTCGATGGCGTCGGCCGGCTCTACAACGGCGACGAGTTGCTCTACCTGCTCGCCGCCGACCGTCTCTCACTCGGCGCGCCGCTGCCGGGCGTGGTCGGCACGCTGATGACCAACATGGCGGTCGAGCTGGCGCTGCAGGAGCGCGGCGTCGAGCTGGTGCGCGCGAAAGTCGGCGACCGTTACGTCCTGGAAGAACTCACCGCCCGCGGCTGGCAGCTCGGCGGCGAAGGCTCGGGCCACCTGCTGGCGCTCGACAAGCACACCACCGGCGACGGCATCGTCAGCGCGCTGATGGTGCTGGAGGCTGTGAGCCGGCAGAAGCGCAGCATGGCCGAACTGCTGGCCGAGGTGACGCTGTTCCCTCAGACGCTGATCAACGTTCGCCTGCAGGACGGCGCCGACTGGAAGACCAATGCGCGCCTGGCCGATGTTCGCGATACCGTGACGCGCGAGCTGGGCAAAGAGGGCCGCATCCTGATCCGGCCCTCGGGCACCGAGCCGCTGGTGCGCGTGATGGTCGAAGCGCGCGACGCCGCTGTGGCGCAATCCTGCGCCGAGCGCCTGGCGCAGACGCTGCGCGACTGACGAAGCCCGCCCGCAGCAGGGCAAAACGGCCGTGTGACAAACCCATGAATTGTTTGTGACAACCCTCTGACGCCCGGCAGGCGCCAGCGTCATGAACGGCTCGCGACAATCACCGTGACTCGGCTGTCACAACCTTGTCATGTGCCCTGCATAGAGTCCGGTTCATTGCAAATTCGCCTCGTGCGAGAAAGGCGTGAACCATGACCATCTCCTTCATCCGAACTGCCGCCATCCTGTCCATCGCTGGTGTCGCCAGCGTCTCGCAAGCCCAGGACGTGACCGGCGCCGGCGCCACCTTCCCGGCACCGCTCTACGCCAAGTGGGCCGATTCGTACAACAAGGCCGTCGGTGCGCGCCTGAACTACCAATCGGTCGGCTCGGGCGCCGGCCTGAACCAGATTCGTGCCAAGACCGTGGACTTCGGTGCCTCCGACATGCCGCTCAAGGATGACCAGTTGGCCAAGGACGGCCTGGTGCAGTTCCCGACCGTCATCGGCGGCGTGGTGCCCGTGGTCAACATCAAGGGCATCCAGCCCGGCCAGATCAAGCTGACCGGCCTGGTGCTGGGCGATATTTTCCTCGGCAAGATCACCAAGTGGAACGACGCCGCGCTGACCGCGCTGAACCCCGGCGTGCCGCTGCCCGATGCCGCGATCTCGGTCGTGCGCCGCGCCGATGGCTCCGGCACCAGCTTCATCTTCACCAACTACCTGTCGAAGACCAACCCCGAGTGGCTGGCCAAGGTGGGTGAAGGCACCGCCGTCAACTGGCCGACCGGCGCGGGTGGCAAGGGCAACGAAGGCGTCGCCGCTTTCGTGAACCGCCTGCCCAATTCGATCGGCTACGTCGAGTACGCCTACGTCAAGCAGAACAAGATGACGTACACGATGTTGAAGAACAAGGACGGCGCTTTCGTCGCCCCGGACGATGCCAACTTCAAGGCCGCAGCCGCTTCGGCCGACTGGTCCAAGACCTTCTATCAGGTGCTGACCGAACAAGCCGGCAAGGAAGCCTGGCCGCTGACCGGTGCCACCTTCATCATGATGCAGAAGGTGCAGGACAAGCCGGCCAACGCCAGCAACTCGCTGAAGTTCTTCGAGTGGGCCTTCGCCAACGGCGACAAGGAAGCCGCCGATCTGGAATACGTGGCACTGCCCGATGCCGTGAAGGCGCTGGTCCGCAAGCAGTGGGCCGACATCAAGGGCGCCGACGGCAAGGCCATCGCGTTCAAGTAATCAGCGTCACCACCCGCCGGGGCCGATGAGGCCCTGGCACCACCACCTTCCGGAGGAGCCGTGGCCGCTACACTTCCCGCCAGCCGTTACCGCGGCGACACCCCTGACAAAACGATGCAACGCTCGGACCCCATGAGCCGGCCTCCGGCCAAACGCCGGTCGGCACCCTGGGCCGACACGGTCTTCTCGGTGCTGGCGCATGCCGCCGCACTGCTCACGCTCGCGCTGCTCGTCGGTATCATCGGCTCGCTGATCGTCGGCGCGGCGCCGGCCATTCAGGAGTACGGCCTCAGCTTCCTCTGGCGCGCCGATTGGGATCCGGTCAAGAACAGCTACGGCGGCCTGGTGATGATCTACGGCACGCTGATGACATCGCTCATCGCGCTCGTGATCGCCGTGCCGGTCAGCTTCGGCATTGCGCTCTTCCTCACCGAACTCTCGCCCAAGTGGCTGAAGCGCCCGCTTGGCATCGCTGTCGAACTGCTGGCTGCCGTGCCGTCCATCGTCTACGGCATGTGGGGCCTGCTGGTCTTCGGGCCCATCCTCGCGACCTATGTGCAGCAGCCGCTGCAAAGCCTGCTGACGGGCGTGCCCTTCCTCGGCAGCCTGGTCTCCGGGCCGCCGGTCGGCATCGGCATTCTCTCGGCCGGCATCATCCTCGCGATCATGATCATCCCCTTCATCGCCTCGGTGATGCGCGATGTGTTCGAGGTCACGCCGCCCATGCTCAAGGAATCGTCGTACGCGCTTGGCTCGACGACCTGGGAAGTGGTCTACAAGATCGTGCTGCCCTACACCAAGACCGGTGTGATCGGCGGCATCATGCTGGGCCTCGGCCGCGCGCTCGGTGAGACCATGGCCGTCACCTTCGTGATCGGCAACACCAACCAGCTCAACTCGCTCTCGGTCTTCGAAGCGGCCAACAGCATCAGCTCGGCCCTCGCCAACGAATTCGCCGAAGCCGGCGCAGGGCTGCACCAGGCCTCGCTGATCTACCTTGGCCTGGTGCTGTTCTTCATCACCTTCGTGGTGCTGTCGATGTCGAAAGTACTGCTCTCGCGGCTGAAGAGGAACGAAGGAGGGCGGACATGAGCGCCATCATTGGGTCGTCGGCAAACGTGAGCTCGGCACAGGCCTCGCGCCTGGCGCACCACGCGCGGCGCAAGCGGCTCAACATCATTGCGCTGGTTCTGTCGTTCGCGGCCATGGCCTTCGGCGTGTTCTGGCTGCTGTGGATTCTGTTCGAGACGGTGCGCCTCGGCTTCGGCGGCCTGGCCATCGCCACCTTCACCGAAATGACGCCACCGCCGCAAGCCGAAACCGGCGGGCTCGCCAACGCGATCTTCGGCTCGCTGGTGATGGTGGGCCTGGCCACGCTGATCGGCACGCCGATCGGCATCATGGCCGGCATCTACCTCGCCGAATACGGCCAAAAGGGCTGGCTCGGCAGCGCCACGCGCTTCATCAACGACATTCTGCTGTCGGCACCCAGCATCGTCATCGGCCTCTTCATCTACTCGGTGGTCGTGACGCGGATGAAAACCTTCTCGGGCATCGCCGGCGTGCTGGCCCTGGCGCTGATCGTGATCCCGGTCGTGATCCGCACGACCGAGAACATGCTGAGCCTGATCCCTAATGCGTTGCGCGAAGCGGCCTACGCACTCGGCACGCCGAAGTGGCGCGTGATCATGACCATCACGCTCAAATCGGCCTGGGCCGGGGTGATGACGGGCATCCTGCTGGCACTCGCTCGTGTCTCGGGTGAAACCGCGCCGCTGCTCTTCACCGCACTCTCGAACCAGTTCTGGACCAGCGACCTGACATCGCCGATGGCGAGCCTGCCGGTCACGATCTTCAAGTTCGCGATGAGCCCTTACGAGAACTGGCAGAAGCTGGCCTGGGCGGGCGTGTTCATCATCACGATGGGCGTGCTCGTTCTCAACATCGCCGCGCGGGTTTTGTTCCGCAATAAACATTGAATCAGGACAAGACGATGGACAAGAAAGTCGATCTACCGGTGACAGAGAAGCCCAAGCTCTCGGTGCGCAACCTCAACTTCTACTACGGTGGTTTCCACGCGCTGAAGAACATCAACATGGACATCCCCGAGAAGAAGGTCACCGCCTTCATCGGGCCGTCCGGCTGCGGCAAGTCGACCCTGCTGCGCACCTTCAACCGCATGTTCGAGCTGTATCCCGAGCAGCGCGCCGAAGGCGAAATCATCCTCGATGGCGAGAACATCCTGACCAGCAAGGAAGACATCTCGCTGATCCGCGCCAAGGTCGGCATGGTGTTCCAGAAGCCCACGCCGTTCCCGATGTCGATCTACGACAACATCGCCTTCGGTGTGAAGCTCTTCGAAACGCTGCCGCGCGTCGAGATGGACGAACGGGTGGAATGGGCGCTCAAGAAGGCAGCGCTCTGGAACGAGGTCAAGGACAAGCTGAACCAGAGCGGCTCCGGCCTCTCCGGCGGGCAGCAGCAGCGGCTGTGCATTGCCCGCGGCATCGCGATCAAGCCCGAAGTCTTGTTGCTCGATGAACCCTGCTCGGCGCTCGACCCCATCTCCACCGGCAAGATCGAAGAGTTGATCGGCGAGTTGAAGAGCGACTACACGGTGGTCATCGTCACCCACAACATGCAGCAGGCTGCGCGTTGCTCCGATTACACGACCTACATGTATCTGGGCGACTTGATCGAATTCGGGCCTACGGCTGAACTCTTCATGAAACCCAAGAAGAAAGACACCGAGGATTACATCACCGGTCGGTTCGGTTAATTCTGGAGACTTTCATGAGCGACAAACATCTATCGACCCAATTCGATGCCGAACTCAGCGGCATTTCCACGCGCGTCCTCGAAATGGGCGGCATGGTCGAATCGCAGGTGGCGCGCGCCGTCTATGCGCTGACCAATTTCAGCGCTGAAATCGCCTCCGATGTGTTGATGACCGAAGAGCGCGTCAACCAGACCGAGGTCGAAATCGACCGCGACCTGTCGACCATCATCGCGCGCCGCCAGCCGACCGCGCGTGATCTGCGCCTGCTGATCGCCATCTCGAAGACGATCGCCAACCTCGAACGCGTCGGCGACGAAGCCGCTCGCATCGCACGCACCGTGCAGCGCCTGGTCAATTCCGGCGTGTCGAGCCGCTTGCGTTTGCCGGTGAAAGACCTGGCCTATGAATCGGAACTGGCGGTGTCGCAGCTTCGCAAGGCGCTCGATGCTTTCGCTAGGCTCGATGTCGACAAGGCCGTCGAAGTGCTCAAGCAGGACGACCTGATCGACCAGGAGTTCGAAGGCCTGATGCGCAAGCTCATCACCTTCATGATGGAAGACCCGCGCACGATTTCATCGAGCATCGATCTGGTCTTCGTCGCCAAGGCGATCGAGCGCGTGGGCGACCATGCGAAGAACCTGGCCGAGCAGATCATCTACATCGTCAAGGGCACCGACGTGCGCCACAACTCGGTGGGCACCGTCGAGACTCTCGTCCGGTGATGGCGCCCCTCGCCCTTCGAGTCAAGGAGTGCAACCGATGAGCCAAGTCCTGGTGGTCGAAGACGAATCGGCGATCGCCGAACTCATCTCCATCAACCTGCGCCATGCGGGCTTCGAGGTGACCATCGCCGCGAACGCCGAGCAGGCGCAGGCCGCGATCGATGGCGTGCTGCCCGATCTGGTGATCCTCGACTGGATGCTGCCCGGCCAGTCGGGCCTGTCGCTCGCCAAGCGCTGGCGTACCGAGGCGCGCACGCGCGAGCTGCCGGTGATCATGCTGACGGCGCGGGCCGAAGAGGGCGACAAGATATCCGGCCTCGATGCGGGCGCCGACGACTACCTGACCAAGCCGTTTTCGACCAACGAGTTGATGGCGCGCATCCGCGCGGTGTTGCGGCGCAAGGCACCCGAGGCGCTGGATTCGGTGGTCGAAGTCGGCCCGCTCAAGATCGACCCGGCCACGCGCCGCGTCACCCGCGACCTGAACGGCGACACACGCGATGTGAAGCTGGGTGCCACCGAGTTCCGCCTGCTGCATTTCTTCATGACGCACCCGGAGCGCGTGCACAGCCGTGCGCAGTTGCTCGACCGCGTGTGGGGCGACCATGTGTTCATCGAAGAGCGCACGGTCGATGTGCATGTGAAGCGCTTGCGCGAGGCGCTGAGCCCGGTGCAATGCGCGCACATGATCGAGACGGTGCGCGGCGCGGGCTACAGGCTCACGCAGCAGGTTCAGGCGCTCTCGGCCTGATGTTGCAGGCCTGATGTTGTCGGACCGATCGTCATGACCTGGCTCCTGCCGCGCATCCTCGCCGGTGTGATGGCCATGCTGATCGGCGGATTGGCCGGGCTGGTCATCGGCCGCAGCGACGCGCCCACGCTTGGCGTGATGATCGGCGGCGCCTGCGCCGTTGCGGCCATCGCGGTCTTCGACACGCTGCGCGGTTACCGCCTCATCAACTGGCTGCGCGGCTCGCAGGAAGGCCAGGCGCCGCGCGACGCCGGCTTCTGGGGTGAACTGGGTTACCGCATCGAGCGCCTGCTGCGGCTCCATGAGCAGAGCATCGCGCGCGAGCGCATGCGGCTCTCGCAGTTTTTGTCGGCGATGGAAGCTTCACCCAATGGCGTGATGCTGCTCGATGCCGGCGACCAGATCGAGTGGTGCAACTCGCTCGCCGCCGATCACTTCGGGCTGGACCCGCAGCGCGACAAGCGCCAGCGTGTGACCAACCTCGTGCGCGCGCCGGCGTTTGTGGCTTATCTGCAAAGCGGCGAGTTCGACGAGCCGGTGCACATGCCCGACCCGCGCGGCAAGGGCACGCTCTCGGTGCAGGCGCGGCGCTATGGCGACGACATGAAGCTCGTGCTCTCGCAAGACATCACCGAGCGCGAACGGTCCGATTCGATGCGGCGCGACTTCGTGGCCAACGTGTCACACGAGATCCGAACGCCGTTGACAGTGCTCACCGGCTTCATCGAGACCATGGTCAACCTGCCGCTGACCGAGGTCGAACGCAAGCGGGTGCTGGTGCTGATGACGCAGCAGGCGCAGCGCATGGGCACGCTGGTGAGCGATCTGCTCACACTCGCGCAGCTCGAAGGCAGCCCGCGGCCGACTTCGGACCGCTGGGTGGCGCTCAAGCCGCTGCTGGCCCAGGTGGAGAGCGAAGCCAAGGTGCTCTCCGCCGGCCGCCACACGCTGGTCGTGCCGCAGAACCTCGAGTCGCAACTGGCCGGGGCTCAGAACGAGCTGCTCAGCGCCATCACCAACCTCGTCAACAACGCCGTGCGCTACACGCCCGAAGGCGGCCGCATCGAAGTCACCTGGAAAGTGCTAAGCGATGGCGCTGGCGAGCTGGCCGTGACCGACACGGGGCCGGGCATCGCGCGCGAGCATCTGCCGCGGCTCACCGAGCGCTTCTACCGTGTCGACGGCAGCCGCTCGCGCGACACCGGCGGCACCGGACTCGGCCTGTCGATCGTCAAGCATGTGGCGCAGCGCCACGGCGGCGAGCTGGACATCCGCAGCGAGGTCGGCAAGGGCTCGACCTTCAGGCTGGTCTTCCCGGCGGCGCGGGTGCGGGTGGGCAGCGGGGCGGTGGCCGACGCGAACGTGGCTGTGGCCGTTCGCTGAGGATCGAAACCCGAACGTCAGCGCGCAGCCTTGATGCCGGCCGCGCCAATGCGCTGGTAGACCGCCGTGATTTCGTCGTCACTCCGATTACGCCGCTCGCGCGTCAAGAGCTTCCAGCCCGCCCCGGCCTGCGCAGGTGCGGCGCGGGTTTCGGCGAGCAAGAGGTAGTTGCAAGCGGTCGCGCCAGCCGGCGTGACCGCATCGACGCGATAACGCCCGATGAACTCCAGCGCCACCACCTGCGGGCGCGGCATGCCCGGCGCGGCCACGCACGAATCGGCCGGTACCTGCTCGGCGATGCGCTGCACCAGCGAGCGGTAACTGCGCGCCTGGTCCAGCGGCGGCAGCAGCAAGGTCATCACCAGCAGCCAGCACAGCGCCACGCCGCTGGCGGGCAGCACGAGGCTCTTCCAGAGCGGATGCCGGTTGCGCCCGGTGCGCCATTTCACCAGCCACAGCCAGGCGAGCGTGCCGAGCACGCCGAGCGCGAGTTCGATGGCCGAGAAGCTGGTCGAAAACCCCGGCGCGAGCCGCGCCACGTTGGCCGCGGGCTTGGGCGGCACGCCGGTGTGGATCGAGGCGTAGACGACCCAGATCACGATGGCGCCGGTGCTGAAGAAGAACACCGAGAACCAGTCGATCGCCGCGGCGGTGCTGCGCTGCAGCGTCGGCAAGGCGAAGGCCGCGAGCACCGCCAGGCCGGGCAGGCCGAGCATCAACGCGCGGTCCGAGCCGCCCATCGCCATGCAGCTCGCGAGGCTCACCGCCACGCAGCTCAGCGGGATGGTGATGTGCCGGTGGCGCATCTGGCGGCGCCAGCGCCAGAGCGTCCACAGTGCGAGCGGCCAGGCCGGCCAGGTGAACCAGGCGAGCAGGCGAATGAAGGCCCAGATGCTGCTTGGCGTGATGTGCACGTTGGCCACGCGCCAGCCCCAGGCGCCGATGGCCGTCGCGAGCACGGCGCCCGCCAGCGTGCTCAGCAGCACCCAGCCGACGAAACGCCGCGCCGGCTCGTAACCCGAGTGGTAGCAGATCACCGCGCCGGTCGCACCCAATGCCATCGCCATGCTGGGCGCACCGCTCGCGGCGAGCGCCGGCAGCGCCACCAGCACCGCCAGCTTGGGCTGCGCACCGCGAAACGGAATGGCCGCGAGCGCATACATGAAGAGCGTGACGCTGGCGAGCTGCGCCAGCTCCGGCGTGGTCTCGTGCCCGAGCTGCAGCAGGCCGAGCGTGGCGACCAGGGCCAGCAGCGCGCCATCAGCGATGGCGCGGGCGTAGTCGACCGGGTCGGCTTCACCGCCGAAGGCAAACGGCAGCGGCTGCGCGGCATCGGTCTTCGCCAAGTGGTAGGTCGTGTACCAGGCCAGCACCAGCACGACCACCAGCAGCAGCGCAAACGGCACGCGCGCCGCGGCGGCTGGCCCCATCAGCGGCCCGAGCAGCTTGATGAACACGGCGCCCAGCCAGTAGGGCAGCAGTGCAGCATCGGCCGCCAGCCCGCCGACGGTCGGCGCGAGCCACGCCGCCTTGCCCTGCGCGATATTGAGCATGTAGCCGAACGCGGTGATGTCGGCGCTCTTCCACGGGTCGCGCCCGAAGAGGCCGGGCAGCACGTAGGCGGCGCAGAACAGAAACAGGGCGAGGCGCGGCATGCGCTGCGCCGCGCGCTGGGTGACGAGGGCGGGGTTGGGCGAGTTCAAATGTCGGCCGTTTATGGGGATGGCGGGGATGATGCAGCAAAAAGAGGGCGCAAAAAAGGCAGCCGAAGCTGCCCTTTTTCGAACCGGCCTGCGCGAAGCAGAAACCTCGTCGCGATTTACTTCTTGGTGCTGAGGTGCGCAAACTTGTTGCGGAACTTCTCGACGCGGCCGCCGAGCGAGTCGACGCTCTTTTGCGTGCCGGTATAGAACGGGTGCGATTCGCTGGTGGTTTCCAGCTTGAACAGCGGCAGTTCGCGGCCGTCTTCCAGCTTGATGGTGTCCTTGCTGGTGGCGCACGAGCGCGTCACGAACTGGAAACCGTTGGACAGGTCCACGAAGCAAACTTCGCGGTACGTGGGGTGAATGCCTTCTTTCATGACTTGCCTTTGTGCGCTGCCGAGCGCTGATGTTGCGGGAGCCACACCGAACCATTCGGTGCACTTTCCGCTGGCGGAAATTGTAAGTTTCTCGCTCGCGGGAAACCCAGCATTATAGCTTTGAGAGTCGGTTTTTATCCGCCCCTGCGCATCATGTCGAAGAAGTCGAGGTTGTTCTTGCTCTGCTTCATCTTCTCCAGCATGAACTCCATCGACTCGATTTCGTCCATCGGGTAGAGCAGTTTGCGAAGGATCCAGGTCTTCTGCAGGATCTCGGGTTTCAGCAGCAACTCTTCGCGGCGCGTGCCGCTCTTGTTGATCAGGATCGACGGGTAGACGCGCTTCTCGGCCATGCGGCGATCCAGGTGGATTTCGCAGTTACCGGTGCCTTTGAACTCTTCGTAGATCACTTCGTCCATGCGCGAGCCGGTGTCGACCAGCGCGGTGCCGATGATGGTCAGCGAGCCGCCTTCTTCCACATTGCGCGCCGCGCCGAAGAAGCGCTTCGGGCGCTGCAGCGCGTTGGAATCCATGCCGCCGGTCAGCACCTTGCCGGACGACGGCAGCACGTTGTTGTAGGCGCGGGCCAGCCGCGTGATCGAGTCGAGCAGGATCACCACGTCCTTCTTCATCTCGACCAGGCGCTTGGCGCGCTCGATCACCATTTCGGCCACCTGTACGTGGCGCGCGGCGGGCTCGTCGAAGGTGGAGCTGATGACTTCGCCGCGCACGGTGCGGACCATTTCGGTCACTTCTTCCGGCCGCTCGTCGACCAGCAGCACGATGAGGTAGACCTCGGGGTGGTTGGCGACGAGCGCATGTGCGATCTGCTGCATCATCACCGTCTTGCCGGTCTTGGGCTGCGCCACCAGCAGGGCGCGCTGGCCTTTGCCTAGCGGCGCGATCAGATCGATGATGCGGCTGGTGACGTTTTCGTCCGACTTGATGTCGCGCTCGAGCTTGAACTGCTCCTTGGGGAACAGCGGCGTCAAGTTCTCGAACATGATCTTGTGCTTGCTCTCCTCGGGCGTCTGGCCGTTCACGCGGTCGACCTTGACCAGCGCGAAGTAGCGCTCGCCATCCTTCGGCACGCGCACTTCGCCCTCGATGGCGTCGCCGGTGTGCAGGTTGAAGCGGCGGATCTGGCTCGGGCTCAGGTAGATGTCGTCGGTCGACGCCATGTAGCTCGCATCGGGCGAGCGCAGGAAGCCGAAGCCGTCGGGCAGCACCTCCAGCACCCCGTCGCCGAAGACCTGCTCACCGCCCTTGGCGCGCTTCTTCATGATCGCGAACATCAGCTCCTGCTTGCGCATGCGGGCGACGTTTTCGATCTCCAGCGCCTCGCCCATCGTGATGAGTTCGGAGACGTGGATCAACTTGAGTTCTGACAGGTGCATGGAAGAACACTCCGAGTGTGAGTGTGTAGAGAGGGCCGAAGGCGCGGGTGCCGCATCGGCCGGGGTTCAGCGAGACTGCTCTGGGGGCGCGAGCACTGCTCGGGGCCGGGAGAACGGGCTCTGCTTGGGCGTTCGGGGAAACTGGAAGAACGGGTAGAGGGGGTGGGGGAGCCGAATCCACGTGCCGCCGGGTGGCGGCTGAGACGCCGGACCTGCTGGTCAGGTCACGGCTTCAGGTGTGGTGGCTGAATCTCTTGCGGCGGGATCCGGCGGCTTGGTAAGTGCCAGATCCCGCTGCGATTGCAAAAGATTATAGATGACCGTCGAGGAACGCGGTCAATTGGGACTTGTTGAGTGCGCCGACCTTGGTGGCGGCCAGTGCTCCGTCCTTGAACAACATCAGCGTCGGAATGCCGCGAATGCCGTACTTGGCCGGGATGTCGCGGTTCTCGTCGACGTTCATCTTGGCGATCTGCAAGCGGCCGTCGTAGTCCTTGGAGACTTCGTCGAGAATCGGCGCGATCATCTTGCACGGGCCGCACCATTCGGCCCAATAGTCGACCAGCACGGGTTTGTCGGACTTCAGCACGTCGGCTTCGAACGCCGCGTCGGAAGTGTGTTTGATCAGATCACTGCTCATGGTTTGGGTCCTCAGGCACACATGCCGGGAGTGAATGCCAGAAGTGGCTGGCAGGGCACAATGATTCTGACACAAAGCCCTTTTTGCCGCGGCCTGCGCCGCCGCCTCCTTCTTTATGGCAACGATAGGCCGAACCCCTCTTGAATCCGCACCGGACGCCTCCAGCCGATGGGCATCCGTGGCCGCGCAAACCCTTTGCTGGGCTGCTGCCGAACAGCTCGAAGTGCGCGATTTGATCGTGCTGGTGCCGTTTGCTCAACTGCTGCCGCCGGCCCGGCGCGCCTTCGCGCAGACGGGCGGCTGGATGCCGCGCATCGATACCACGCAGACGCTCGCCGCGAGCCTCGGCCCGGCCACGCCGCCCGAGCCCGGGCAGATCAGTTTCGATGCCGGCGCCGATGTGCTCGCCGCCGCCCAGTTGCTGCGTTCGCAGGCCTGGGGCGCCGCCTGGGCGCGGCGCGACCCGCGCGGCTTTGCGCGGGCTGCCGCCGATGTGGTGAGCGCGGCGCAGGGGCTGGCGCGTGCCGCGGCTGCCCTGCACCCGGACGAGCGCGAAGCGCATTGGGCCGCCGGCCGGGCGCTGCTGGCGCCAGTGCCCGGCCCGGGCGCCACCGAGCGCTTGCTGGGTCGCGTTGCGCTCGAATGGGCGAGCTTCGCCGCGGCGCCGGCGACCGATCGGCTCTTTGGCCTGCGCGGCTCCGGCTGGGTCGCTGTGCAGGCGGGTGGGCTGGAGCCGCTCACCGGGCGCTTGGTGGCGTATGCGGCCGAAACCGGTGCGCCGTGCCTCGTCATCGATGCCGATCCTTCGCCCGAGCATCTTTTCAGCCTGCTGGCCGAAGAGGCAACGCCGACATCCGCCGTGTGCGACGGCTTCGAGCACGAAGCGCAAAGCGCTGCCGCGCAAGTGCTGTTGCATCTAGCCCGCGGCGAGCAGCCGATCGCGTTGATCGCCCAAGACCGCTTGCTGGTGCGGCGGGTGAGGGCGCTGCTGGAGCGTCAGCAAGTCACGATGCTCGACGAAACCGGTTGGAAGCTCTCGACCACGCGCGCCGCAGCGCAGGTCATGGCCTTGCTGAAAGCCGCGCGCGGCGATGCCACGACCGACGCGCTGTTCGATTGGCTCAAGGCCGGCGCCGCCTGGCCCGGCCGCGCTGGGGCTGCATCGGCCATTGCAGTGCTCGAAGCGTTGTGCCGGCGCCGGCAGACGCGGCGCGTCGCGGCCATCGGCGCGATGGCACTCGAAGGCTTGGCGCTGCGGGCCTGGGTCGAGGTCGAAGCGGCTCTCTTGCCGTTGACAAGCGCGCCGGCACGCCAGCCGCTCGCAGCGTGGCTCGCCGCTTTGGCCGCATCGCTGCAGGTGTGCGACTCGCTCGCCGCCTTGCAGTCGGATGACGCCGGCCGGCAAGTCCTCATCGCGGTGGGGCTGGACCCGAACGCGTCGCGTGCCACCGCCTGGTCGCAGGCCGCCGGCAGCACCGCGATGGCCTTCGACGAGTTCAGCGCCTGGATCGACGGCGTGCTCGAAGAAGCTTCCTTCAACCCCGCCGCGCCTGCGGGTGGCGAAGCGCAAGTCGTGATCACGCCGCTGGCGCGCGCGATGCTGCGGCCGTTCGCGGCGATGGTCTTCCCCGGCGCCGACGACAAGCACCTGGGCGGCGGCGCCTCGCCGCATGCCTTGCTCAGCGACGCGCAAGCCGAAGCGCTCGGTCTGCAGACGGCCACGCAGCGCCGCCGTGCCGAAGAGTTCGCCTTTGCGCAATCGCTTGCCTTGCCACGCATCACCTTCCTGCGCCGCCGCCTCGATGGCGCCGACCCGCTGGCCGACAGCCCGCTGGTTGAACGTCTTGGCCTGGCGCTGCAAAGAGAGGGCCGCTTGCTGGCGAAATGGATCGATCCACGAGACGACGCCACCGTGCCTGCCACGCCCATCCACTGCACCGCGCCCAGCGCCCCCGCGCTGCTGCCGCCAAGCCTCTCCGCCAGCAGCCTCGAAGCCCTGCGCGCCTGCCCGTACCGATTCTTCGCCCTCAACATGCTGCGTTTGCGTGAAGACGACGAGCTCGATGGCGAACTCGAAAAACGTGACTACGGCAACTGGCTGCACGCCGTGCTTTACGCCTTCCATACGCAGCGCGAAGCGCCGGCCGATGCCGCCACCGAACTCGCGACCCTGCTCGCGCTCGCGCGCCTGACGCAAACCGAGCAAGCTTTGGCCGATGCCGACTTCATGCCCTTCGCCGCCTCCTTCACCAGCTTCGCGCCGCGCTACGTCGCTTGGCTGCATGCACGCGATGCCGATGGCACTGCCTGGCAAGCGGGAGAGCAAGCGGTGCGCGCGTCCATCGATGCGCTGGGCGGCACCGAGCTTTATGGCGTGCTCGACCGTATCGACGCGACGCGGGGTGATGCCATCCAGCTCATCGACTACAAGACTGGCAGCAGCGCCGCCTTGCGCGACAAGGTCAAGCAGCCGCTGGAAGACACGCAGCTCGCCTTCTACGCAGCATTGATGGGCACGCAGACCGAGGCGCCGATGCGGGCGATCTACCTCTCGCTCGATGGCGGCACCAAAGGCATCGAAGAGATCGAGCACAAGGGCGTGCAAGAGAGCGCCGTCACCTTGCTCGAAGGCCTGGCCGACGACCTGCAGCGGCTGCGCGGCGGCGCGGGCTTGCCGGCGCTGGGCGAAGGCAGCACCTGCGACTACTGCGAGGCGCGTGGCATCTGCCGGCGCGACCACTGGACGGTGGCCGGGCCGGCGCCATTGGTATCCGCCAAAGCAGCACCCCGGAGCGCCGCATGAGCGCCCCGGCCTACCAGGCCGACGGCCGGCCCGTCAGCCGAGTGGCCTTCTACGCACTGGCTTGCGACCCGCAGCGCAGCGTCGTCGTCGAAGCCTGTGCCGGCGCCGGCAAGACGTGGATGCTGGTCTCGCGCATCCTGCGGGCCTTGCTCGATGGTGCCCAGCCGCACGAGATTCTGGCGATCACCTTCACGCGCAAGGCGGCCGGCGAAATGCGCCAGCGCCTCAACGAATGGCTGCGCGAATTCGCCTCGCCGAAGTCTAGCGATGAGCACCGCACCCAGGAGCTGATCGCCCGCGGCGTGTCGCCCGCGCAAGCCGCCTTGCTCGCGCCCAAGCTCGCCAGGCTCCACGAGCAGGTCTTGTGCAGCGGCCGGCCGGTGGAGATCCGCACCTTCCACGCCTGGTTTTCGCAACTGCTGCGCGCCGCGCCGCTGGAGCTGCTGGGCGAACTCGGTTTGCAGCCCGACATGGAGCTGATCGAAGACCTGGACGACCACCGCCCCGAGGTCTACCGGCGCTTCCACGCCGCGGTCTTGCGCGATGCCAGATTGCAGGCGGACCACGCCACGTTGATCGAGCAGCGTGGCCGCAGCCAGGCCCGCAAATGGTTCGATGCCGCTTGGGACAAGCGCGTCGAGTTCGAACTGGCCGATGCGGCCGGCGCGCTCGAGCACAGCGTGCCGCCGCCCGATGGCGCCGCGCTCGACGACGACGGCCGCCCGCACCCGGCGGAAGCCCTGCAAACGGCAGCCTGGCGCGAGATCCTGCGCGAGCTGGCCATCCTGCTCGGCGCCGGTGGCGTGAAGGCACAAGACGCTGCCACCGGCCTGGTGATGGCGCTCACCGAGCCCGATCCCAAGGCGATGTTCGATGCCGCGTGGAGTGCGCTGTTCACCGAAAAAGGCACGCCGCGCAAGCAGCTCGGCAAGGTCGTGCAACTCGCCGGCGTGCAAGACGAACTCGCGCTGATCGAGGCGCGCATCCGCCAGCACCATGCGCATCTGGAACATCGCCGCATGGTGCGGCTCTCGCGTGTGCTGCTGGCCGAATACTCGGGCTACAAACGCTCGCGCGGCCTGGCCGACATGGCCGATCTGGAAAGCTGCGCGCTGGCGCTGCTGCGCGATGCCACGCTGTCGGGCTGGGTGCAGGAGCGGCTCGATGCGCGC
Source organism: Rhodoferax sp. (assembly GCA_026224975.1). GTDB lineage: Bacteria > Pseudomonadota > Gammaproteobacteria > Burkholderiales > Burkholderiaceae_C > LMDS01. Next base: position 18,647 of record JAMFRW010000516.1, read on the forward strand.
ATCCGCCACCTGCTGATAGATGAATTTCAGGACACCAGCCCGCTGCAATGGCATGCGCTGCACGCCTGGCTTTCGGCCTACGCGGGCGCAGGCGGCGGCACCAGTGGGCAGAAGCCGCCGGGCGTATTCATCGTCGGCGACCCCAAGCAGAGCATCTACCGCTTCCGGCGCGCCGAGCCCAAGGTGTTCGAGGCGGCGCGCGGCTTCGTCGTCGAAGCTTTTGGCGGCACGATGCTGGCCTGCGACCACACCCGGCGCAACGCACCCGAGGTGCTGGATGCCCTCAACCATGTGTTCGAGCGCGCCTCGGCCGATCAGGCGTTCAGCGGCTTTCGGCCGCACACCACGGAGCTGGCGCCGGATGCATCAGCCGGCATCCTCGCCCTGCCGCCGGTGCCACGCCCACCCAAGGCCGACAAGGGCACCGACATCGACGAGCCTGTGTGGCGCGACACCCTCACCACGCCGCGCCACGAGCCCGAAGAAGTGCTGCGCGAGCAAGAGGCAGCGCTTGTCGCGCAAGCGATCCATGAGCTGACGACGACGCAGCAAGTGCGCGCTGCCGACATCATGGTGCTGTGCCGCAAGCGCCAGTCGCTGCGGCTGGTCGCGCAGGCCTTGCGACGGCTTCATCTGCCCTATGCGGCGGTCGAAGACTTCGAGCTGATGCAGGCACCGGAAGCGCGCGACCTCATCGCCTTGCTCGACGTGCTGGCCTCGCCGCAGCACAAGCTCTCGCTCGCACAGGCGCTTCGCAGCCCGCTGTTCGGAGTGAGCGACGAGGATCTGATCGACTTGGCCGGGCGAGCCGCAGCGCACGGCGGCGACTGGTGGCGCGCGCTGACACGCGCGGAGATGCCGCAGGCGCCAACCGCGATCGATGCCGATGCGCGGCCGCCGAGCTCGGGCGCGGCACCGCTTCGATCCGAAGCCGATCCTTCCGACCCGCACGGCGCCGCGCCTCGCGCCGCTCTCAGCCCTGCGCTCATTCGCGCTCGCACGCTGCTGCTTCGCTGGCAGGCCGTGGCCGTGCATTTGCCGCCGCACGATCTGCTCGACCGCATCGTGGCCGAAGGTGAGCTGCGTGAGCGCGTGGCGGCCACTGTGCAGCCCGAGCAGCGCGTGGCAGCGCTCGATGCCATCGACGCGGTGCTGGGCCTCGCGCTCACGCTCGACGGCGCGCGCTATGCCACGCCTTACAACTTTGTCCGCGCCCTGAAGCGCCGCGCGGTCAAGGTGGCGGCGCCGGCCCAGCCCGATGCGGTGCAGTTGCTGACGGTGCACGGCGCCAAAGGGCTGGAGGCGCAGGTCGTCTTCGTGATGGATGCCGATCCCGAGCCCGGCAGCACGCAAACGGCGACGCTGCTGGTCGAGTGGCCGGTGCATTCCGAAGCGCCGGTGCGCTGCGCTTTCGTCTACTCCGAAGCGCAGTGCCCGCCGATGCTGAAACCGGTGCTCGACGAAGAGATGGCAGCGCGGCATCGCGAGGAATTGAACGGCCTTTACGTCGCCATGTCTCGCGCCAAGCAGCGGCTGGTGTTCAGCGCGACCGAGCCGCACCGGCGCGCGCAGCAGGTCTCGTGGTGGCAGCGGATCGAGGTGATGGCGGCGCCCTGGGTGCCGGCGTCTGCTGCGACATCTGCGTCGAGTTCGCATGACGCTGCGGCTTCAGCGGAGATCACTTCGCCGCCGGCTGTGCTGAAGATCCTGCCGGCGTGGCGCGCCCAAGGTGACCATTCCACCGCCAAGTCGCCTGAGAGTTCGAGAGTTCTTCGAATTGACTCCCTCTCCCCTTGGGAGAGGGTGGGGGTGAGGGCCGCCGAAGGCGAGGGAGCAAATGCCCCCGACACCCCGCAAACGCTGCTCGGCAAATCCGTCCACCGTGTCCTCGAATGGGTGACAGCTACCGGCGCATCGACCACGCACCCCGAACTCGACCGCTTCGCCGAAGCCGCCGCCACTGAGTTCGACACCAAGCCTGCTGAAGTCGCCCGCATCGCCCGC
>JAMFRW010000517.1 GCA_026224975.1 Rhodoferax sp.
CATCCTGCGCGACCGCTTCTTCCACAAGATGAGCGAGGAGGAATGGGACTCGGTCATCAAGGTCCACCTGTACGGCAGCTTCCACGTCAGCCGCGCAGCGGCCACCCACTTCAAGGAGCAGAACTCCGGCGTGTTCGTCCACATGACCAGCACCTCGGGCCTGATCGGCAACTTCGGCCAGGCCAACTACGCGGCGGCCAAGCTGGGCATCGCGGCGCTGTCGAAGTCGATCGCGCTGGACATGCAGAAGTTCGGCGTGCGCTCCAACTGCATCGCGCCGTTCGCCTGGAGCCGCATGATCGGCTCGATCCCGACCGAGACCGAGGCCGAGAAGCAGCGCGTCGAGCGGATGAAGCAGATGACACCGGCCAAGATCGCGCCGCTGGCCGTCTGCCTCGCCAGCGACGCCGCGGCCGACACGAGCGGCCAGATCTTCGCGGTGCGCAACAACGAGATCTTCCTGATCAGCCAGCCGCGCCCGGTGCGCTCGGTGCACCGCGGCGAGGGCTGGACGCCCGAGTCGGTGGCGAGCCACGCGCTGCCGGCGCTGAAGGCGCAGTACCACAAGCTCGATCGCTCGGCGGATGTGTTCAGCTGGGATCCGGTGTAACGCTGACGTTCAAACCCAGTGCTCGGCGCGGAACCCGGCCAGGTGCTGGATCAGGTCCTGAGCCAGCCGTGGCAATGCGGCGCCCGCGCGGCTGACGATCTTCAGCTCGCGGCGCGCCCACTCGTCCTCCAGCGCGACGAGCGCGAGCTTCATCGTCCGCGCATGGCGCAACGCCGATGAGCGCGAGATGATGCCGATGCCCACGCCGGCCTCGACCAGCAGACAGATCGACTCGAAGCTCGAGACCTGGATGCGAAAGTCCAGCGTGCGGCCCTGCGCGCGCGCCAGCGGCGGCAGGAAGTTGGCGAGCGCGCTGCCTTCGGGCAGGCTGATGTGCGGCTCGTCCAGCGTGTCGACGAAACGGATGCGCTCCCGGCCGGCCAGCGCATGGCCCTGCGGGACGACGACCACGAGATCGTCGACATCGAAGTCGCGCATCACCAGCCCCTCGGTGTCGACATTGCCGGCGATGATCCCGATGTCGGCATGCGATTCGTGGATCGCCAGCACGATCTCGTGGCTCAGGCGCTCGCGCAGGTCGATGCTCACATCGGGGTAGCGCGCCAGAAAGCTCGCCAGCGCGCCCGGCAAGGCCCCGGTGATCGAGGTGGTGTTGGCCAACAGGCGCACGTGGCCCTTGACGCCCTTGCTGTAGTCGAGCAGATCGCACTTGAGGTGGTCGACCTGCTGGAGCACCCGGCGGGCGTGGTGCAGCAGGGCCTCGCCGGCCGGGTTGAGCTCCACACCCTGCGGCTTGCGGTAGAGCAGCTTGGTGCCGACGCTGTCTTCGAGCTGCTTGATCCGGGTGCTGGCGGCGCCCAGCGAAATGCAGGCGCGTTCGGCGCCGCGGCGCAGGTTGGATTCCTCCGCGACGTAGACGAACAGCCGCAGGTCGAACAGGTCGAAGTACATGTCAGTGGCGCCCGGCCGCCCGAAGGCACTGACGGCCCCCTCGGGGGGCAGGAGCGAAGCGACGTGGGGGTTGTTTCACCGGGGATTGTGTCAGGCCGCCCAGCGGCTGGCCTGACGCAGCTGCGCACGGGCCTCGTCCACCATGCGCTCGATCAGCTCGGCGCAGCTGGGCACATCGGCGATCAGCCCGACCGTCTGCCCCGCGGCGATCACGCCGCCATCGGTGTCGCCGCTCGCCAGCGTCGCCTTGCCGCGCACGCCGGCCACCAGCGGGCGCACGTCCTCGAAGACGCAGCCGCCCTCGCGCCGCTCGGTCGCGATGACCTCACGCGCGACCGCGTTGTCGAGCACGCGCACCGTGTTGTTCAGGCTGCGCATGATCAGCCGGGTGTCGCGGGCATCGGCAGCGACCAGGGCCTGCTTGATGTCGGCATGGATGGGCGCCTCCAGCGTCGCGCAGAAGCGCGTGCCCATGTTGACGCCCTCGGCGCCGAGCGCCAATGCCGCCGCCAGCCCGGCGCCGCTGGCGATGCCGCCGGAGGCGATCACCGGCACCTCGAGCGCCTGCACCGCGAGCGGGATCAGGATCAGCCCGCCGACATCGTCCTCGCCCGGATGGCCGGCGCACTCGAAGCCGTCGATGCTGATGATGTCGGCGCCGTTACGCTGCGCCGACAGTGCATGGCGCACCGTTGTGCACTTGTGGATCACCGTGATGCCGTGCGCCTTCATGCGCTCGACATGCGCGCGCGGGCTGTTGCCGGCGGTCTCGACGATCCGGATGCCGGCCTCGATGATGACGCGCAGATACTCGTCGTAAGGCGGTGGGTTGATGGATGGCAGCAGCGTCAGGTTGACGCCGAACGGCGCGTCGGTCAATGCCCGGGTGCGCGCGATCTCCTCGCCCAACGCGCCGGGCGTCGGCTGGGTCAGCGCGGTCAGCACGCCCAGGCCGCCGGCGTTCGAAACCGCCGCCACCAGGCCGGCCCGGCCCACCCATTGCATGCCGCCCTGGATGATCGGGTAGCGGATGCCCAGCAGCTCGGTGATGCGCGTGCGCATCGGCGCCGTCGTCACCATCCTCGCCATCAGGCGGCCGCCTTGATCATGTTGCGGGCGATCACCAGCTGCAGGATCTGGCTGGTGCCTTCGTAGAGGCGGAACAGGCGCACATCGCGGTAGAAGCGCTCGATGCCGTGGTCGGCCACGTAGCCCGAGCCGCCGAAGATCTGCACCGCGCGGTCCGCAACGCGGCCGCACATCTCCGAGGCGAACAGCTTGCAGCACGAGGCCTCGGTGGCCACGCTCTCCTTGTTGTCGCGGCGGCGCGCCGCGTCCAGCACCATGCAGCGCGCGGCGTAGATCTCCATCTTGCTGTCGGCCAGCATCGCCTGCACCAGCTGGAACTCGGCGATCGGCTGGCCGAACTGCTTGCGTTCCATCGCGTAGGCCAGCGCATCGGCGAGCATGCGCTCGGCCACGCCGACGCAGATCGCCGCGATGTGGATGCGGCCCTTCTCCAGCACCTTCATCGCGGTCTTGAAACCCATGCCCTCCTTGCCGCCGATCAGGTTCTCGGCCGGCACGCGGCAGTTCTCGAAGATCACATCGGCCGTGTGCGCACCGCGCTGGCCCATCTTCTTGTCGGGCTTGCCCACCGTGATGCCGGGCGTGCCGCGCTCGACGATGAAGGCCGAGACGCCGCCGGCGCCCTTGTTGTTCGGGTCGGTGCGGGCCATCAGCGTGAAGATGCCGGCCTGCGGCGAGTTGGTGATGAAGCGCTTGGTGCCGTTGACGACGTAGTGATCGCCGCTGTTGTCCGTGACACGGCGCGCCGTGGTGCGAAGCGAGGCCGCGTCGGACCCGGCCTCGGGCTCGGTGAGCGCGAACGAGGCGATCAGCTCGCCGGTCGCCAGCCGCGGCAGGTACTTGTCCTTCTGCGCCTCGGTGCCGTCGCTCAGGATGCCTTGCGAGCCGATGCCCACCGTCGTGCCGAACAGCGAGCGGAACGCCGGCGAGGTGCGGCCCATCTCGAACATCACCAGCGACTCCTCCTCCATCGTCAGCCCGAGGCCGCCGTACGACTCGGGCACCGTCAGACCGAACAGGCCCATCGCCTTCATGTCGGCGACGATGCCGGCGGGGATCTCGTCGGTGTCGGCGACGATGTGCTCCGCCGGCACCAGCCGCTCCTTGACGAAGCGGCGCACGGAGTCGAGCAGGGCTTCGGTGATTTCGGGGTCGCGGATCATGGGGCAGTCTCCTGGGGTTCGTTCATCGTTGTCGGGGTGGCCAGGCCGGCGCGCGTCAGCACGCCTTGCGCGCGCAGGATCACCGGCCGGTCGACCATCGCACCGTCCAGCGCCACGGCCGCGCCGCCGGACGCCGCTGCGGCGGCGAGCACGCGCCGCGCCTGCGCGATGGCCGCCTCGCCGGGATGCAGCGCCGCGTGCACGCCGGCGACCTGGCGCGGGTGGATGCAGAGCTTGGCGCCGAAGCCCTGGCGCAGCGCGCGCCGCGTGTCGGCGGCCAGGCGCTCGTCGTCGTGCAACGCGGTGGTCACGCCATCGACCGGCGGCGCCAGGCCGGCCAGTCGCGAGGCGAGGACGAGCTGGGCGCGGTAGGGCGCGAGTTCGGTTTCCTCGGCGTCGGCCTCGAGGCCCAGGTCGAGCTGGAAATCGAGGCTGCCGAAGACCAGGCGCCGCACCCGGGGGGCCCGCGCGATCGCGGTGGCGCGGGCCAGGCCCTGCGCGCTCTCGATCAGCGGCCAGAGCCCGTCGCCCGGCAGCTCGTCCAGATCGGCGGCCTGCTCGCATTTGGCGAGCATCAGGCCCGGCAGGCCGATGCCGCGCAGCGCGGCCACGTCGTCGGCGAACCACGGCGTGCCGCGCGCATTGATGCGCACGATGCACAGCGGCGCCGCGCCCGGTGCGGCCAGCAGCCATTGGCACACGGCCGCGCGGGCCTCGGCCTTGTGCGCGGCGGCCACCGCGTCCTCCAGATCGAGCACGATCGCATCCGCGCCGCTGGCCGCGGCCTTGTCGAAGCGGTCGGGCCGGTCGCCGGGCACGAACAGCAGGCTGCGCAACGGCGAGTTCATGGCAGCAGCAAGCCGACCTGGGCCGTGTCGGCGAGCGACCAGACCTGCGCGATCAGCGCATCCATCTCGGCCGCGCTCGCACCATCGGCGTAGGCGGCGAGGCGGCGCGCCTTGTCCTCGATCTCGGGCCGGCTCAGCGTGTTGCCGGGGTCGCCCTTCGGCTCGTCGACCCGGCCCTGCAGCTCGCGGCCGTCGACGGTGCGCACCGTGACCTTGCCGATCCAGCGCTGCGGGTAGGCGGCGTCGACCTCGGCGTCGAGCACCATGCCGACCTTCTCGCGCAGTGCGACGACCCGCGGGTCCCGGTAGTGCGCGTCGAACTCGCCGAGAAAGGCGGCGTCGTGCACGGCCACCAGGCCCAGCACCGTGCCCATCGAGAACTTGCTCTGGTGCACCGTGCGCGGGTCGGTCACTGGGCCGAGCACGTCGATCGCGGCCTGGTGCACGCGGGCCGTCACGGCCGCCACGTCGTCGGCGCGCAGCGCGTGCGTGCGCATCACCTGCTGCAGCGCATCGGCGGCGGGGTGGGTGTGGCGGCAGGAGGCGTGGTACTTGAACGAGGTCTCGGCCAGCGCCCAGCGGGTGCCCAGGCCGTCGACCAGCTTGCGCGGCTCGGCGTCGCTCGACATGCCGGCGCCCATGCCCTGCGTGCCCTCGAGGATGCGGCGCGCGCCGGTGAAGCCGTCGGCGGCCAGGTAGGCGGCGGTCAGGCCGGCGGCGGCGGCCTGGGCCGTGTGCAACTGCTTGCTGTCGGCGGCGTCGCGCAGGAACTCCCACAGCCCGCCGGCCTGCGTGCCGGCCGAGCCGAAGGCGTGCAGCATCTGGTCGGCGTCGAGCTTCAGCAGGTGGCCGACCGCCGCCGCCGCGGCCAGCGTGCCGGCCGTGGCCGTGGTGTGGAAGATCTTGTAGTGCGAGCGGCCCAGGAACTCGCCGACGCGGATGCCGACCTCGTAGCCCACCACCGAGGCCGCCAGCAGATCCTTGCCCGAGGCGCCGATCGCCTGCGCCACCGCCAGCGCCGGCGGGAACACGACCGCGGCCGGGTGGAACACCGAGCCGTTGTGCACGTCGTCCTGCTCGGCCACATGCGAGGCGGCGGCGTTGACCATCGCGGCGAACAGCGGCGTGCTGCGCGCGCGCGAGATCAGGATTTCGGACCGCCCGTCGGCCGGCCCCATCGCCTGCGCGAAGCGGGCGATGCTCTGCACCGCGCGCGCGCCGCGGCCGGCCAGCGTGGAGCCGAGCCAGTCGAGCAGCAGGTCTTCGCAGCGGCGCAGCACCGGCGCCGGGATGTGCTCGAAGCGCAGACCGGCCGCGAAGGCGGCCAGCGTGGCGCTGGGGGAATCGGTGGGAGTCATCGTGCGCCCTCAGAACGAGCGCGGCAGCCCGAGCACATGCTCGGCCACGTAGCTCAGGATCAGGTTGGTCGAGATCGGCGCCACTTGATAAAGCCGGGTCTCGCGGAACTTGCGCTCGACGTCGTATTCGCACGCGAAGCCGAAGCCGCCGTGGAACTGCAGACAGGCGTTGGCCGCCTCCCAGCTGGCCTTGGCCGCCAGGTACTTGGCCATGTTGGCCTGTGCGCCGCAGGGCTGGCGCGCGTCGAACAATCGGCAGGCCTCCCAGCGCATCAGGTCGGCGGCCTCGATCTCGATGTGGGCTTCGGCGATCGGAAACTGCACGCCCTGGTTCTGGCCGATCGCGCGGCCGAAGACCACGCGGTCCTTCACATAGGCGCTGATGCGGTCGACAAACCAGCGGCCGTCGCCGATGCACTCGGCGGCGATCAGCGTGCGTTCGGCGTTCAGGCCGTCGAGGATGTACTTGAAGCCCTGGCCTTCCTGGCCGATCAGGTTCTCGGCCGGGATCTCGAGGTTCTCGAAGAACAGCTCGTTGGTCTCGTGGTTGACCATGTTGCGGATCGGCCGGACGGTCATGCCGCTCGCGATCGCGGCCTTGATGTCGACCATGAAGATCGACATGCCCTCGCTCTTCTTCGTCACCTCGGCCAGCGGCGTGGTGCGCGCCAGCAGGATCATGAAGTCGGAGTGCTGGACGCGCGAGATCCAGACCTTCTGCCCGTTGACGACATAGCGGTCGCCCTTCCTGACCGCGCTGGTCTTGATCCTGGTCGTGTCGGTGCCGGTGCTCGGCTCTGTCACCGCCATCGACTGCAGCCGCCACTCGCCGCTGGCGATGCGCGGCAGGTAGTGCTGCTTCTGCGCCTCGCTGCCGTGGCGCAGCAGCGTGCCCATGTTGTACATCTGGCCATGACAGGCGCCCGAGTTGCCGCCGGCGCGGTTGATCTCTTCCATGATCACCGAAGCCTCGGCCAGCCCCAGGCCCGAGCCGCCGTAGGCCTGCGGGATCAGCGCGGCGAGCCAGCCGGCCTTCGTCAGCGCCTGGACGAAGGCCTCCGGATAGGCGCGCTCGTCGTCGACCTTGCGGTGGTACTCGTCCGGGAACTCGGCGCAGAGGGCGCGCACGGCATCGCGGATGTCCTGGTACTGGTGGTCGTGGGAGGTCGTCATGTCGATGTCTTTCTGAGTCTTCTGGAAGGCTTCAGCCGAGCGTGGCGATCGCGTCCATGCACAGCGTGCCGTCGGTCTTGCGCGCCCACAGGCGAACGCTGCGGCCATCGGCTTGCGGCTCGGCGCACACGGCAAAGCGCTCGGTGTGAACGATCGGGCTCAACGCCCGGAACTCGAAGCCCCGGATCACCCGCGAGGGCTGCTGCGCCGCCAGCCGATCGCGCAGGTGGTCGAGCAGCAAGGTGGCGATCAACGGGCCGTGCACGACCAGACCGGCATAGCCCTCGACCTGCGTCACATAAGGGTGGTCGTAGTGGATGCGATGGCCGTTGAAGGTCAGGGCCGAGTAGCGGAACAGCAGCACCTCGTCGGGCACGATCTCGCGCACCCAGGCCGGGTCCGGCGGTGCCTGAACGCCGACGGCAGCGGGGGCGCCGGGCTGGGCCGCCTCGCGGTAGACGATGTCGTGCACATCGGTGATCGCCAGGCCATCGGCGCCGCTGAGTTCGTGCTGCACCTTGACGAAGACCAGGCTGCCGCTGCGGCCGCTCTTGACCTTGACATCGGCGATGCGCGAGACGCGCGTGACCGCCTCGCCGATGCGCAGCGCCCGATGGAACTGCAGCTGGCTGCCGGCCCACATCCGGCGCGGCAGCGGCACCGGCGGCAGGAAGCCGCCCAGGCGCGGGTGACCGTCGGCGCCGATCTCGCGGCGCAGCGGCCGCGGCAGGAAGTACAACCAGTGCCACAGCGGCGGCAGCGCATCGCCGGCGGCCGGCGGCGCCTCGTCGCGGTCGAGCGTGGCGGCCAGCGCCGCCACAGGCGCGGCGGTGATCAGGTCGGTGCGGCTTTCGCTGCGGCCGATCCACTCGGCCAGGCGCTGCATGTCGGACTCGGCGGCGGGCATCGCGACCTCGCTCGGCGTCACAGCGTTTCCGCCAGACCGAGCACGGCGGTCGACTGGCTCGACAGGGTGCCGCCGTTGCCGTGGGCGATCGCCGTCCGGGCGCCGGCGATCTGGCGCGCGCCGCCCTCGCCGCGCAACTGCCGCACCGCCTCGATCAGCGCGAAGATGCCGTACATCCCCGGGTGCACGCACGACAGCCCGCCGCCGTTGGTGTTGACCGGCAGCCGCCCGCCCGGCGCGATCGCGCCGTCGCGCACGAAGGCCGCGCCCTCGCCCTTGGCGCAGAAGCCCAGGTCTTCGAGGAACAGCAGCACGTTGATCGTGAAGGCGTCGTAGAGCTGGACCACGTCGATGTCCTTCGGCGCCAGGCCGGCCATCGCGAAGGCGACGCGGCCGCTGTCTCGCGCGGCCGTCACGGTCAGGTCGTCCATCGATGAAATCTGGCGGTTCCAGACCGCCGTGCCGTTGCCCAGCACGTAGACCGGCGTGCGCGGCAGATCCTTCGCCCGCTCCGCGCGAACGAGCACGAAGGCACCGCCGCCGTCGGTGACGAGGCAGCAATCGCGCACCGAGAGCGGGTCGGAGACCATGCGCGCGCCGAGCACATCGTCGATCGACAGCGGCTCTCGCATGAAGGCCTCTGGGTTCAGCCGCGCCCAGGCGCGGGCGGCGACGGCCACTTCGGCCAGGTCGCGCCGCGTGGTGCCGAACTGGTGCATGTGGCGCGAGGCCGCGAGCCCGTAAGCCGACAGCGGCAGCATCGGCTCGTACGGCATTTCGTAAGACTGCGGATCGAGGAAGCGGCGGCTCGCGACCACCTCCTTGCGGCCGAAGGTCGCCGTGCGCTGCGCGCTGCCGTAGCAGACCAGCACCGCGTTGCATTGGCCGCTCGCCAGCGCGTGCATGGCCGGCAGCAGGTGCGCGATGAAGCTGCTGCCGCCGATCATCGTGCTGTCGAGGTAGGTCGGGCGGATGCCCAGGTACTCGACGACCGGCATCGCCCACATCGTGGCGGCGCCGCTGGCGGTGCACAGGCCGTCGATGTCCTGCATCGTCAGGCCGGCGTCGGCGACGGCGCGGCGCGCGCTGTGGGCGAGCAGTTCCATGTCGGTGTGGCCGGGCGCTTCGCCGCAGCCATAGGTGGCCGCGCCGACGATGGCCGCGCTGCCGCGCAGCGCTTTCCAGTCCGCGTTCACGCCCGCACCTCCGCGGCGATCAGATCGAATACGACCAGCGCGTCGACGACCCGGGCGCGGACCCGCTGGCCGATGCGCACGTCGCCGGGCGGCACGCCGGCGACGCGGCTCATCAGGCGCACGCCTTCGTCGAGCTCGATCACCGAGACGTTGTAGTCGCCGCCGGCCTCGGGCTTGCGCCGCACCGTCGTCACCGCGTAGACGGTGCCGGTGCCGCGGGGTGCGACCAGCGCCGGCTCGTCGGCCCCGCAGTGCGGGCACAGCACGCGCGGGTAGTACACATGCTTGCCGCAGGCGCCGCAGTGCTGGATCAGGAAGCGACCTTCGGCCAGCGCGGCCAGGTGGCGTTGCTGCAGGCCGGGTTGCGCGATGGGGGTGGGTGACGTGGAACTCACGGGGCAATCTCCGGGATCAGAAGGGTCAGACCACGCCGGCCGCGTGCAACGCGGCGATGCGCGCGCCGTCGCAGCCGAGCTCGGCCAGCAAGGCGTCGGTGTGCTGGCCGAGGCCGGGCACCGGGTCCATGCGGGCCTCGTAGCGGTTGTTGTGGGCGGGTGGCTGCAGCGCAGGCACGGGGCCGCCGGGCGTGGCGACCGTGGTCCAGCGCTCGCGCGAGCGCAGCTGCGGGTGCTGCCACAGATCGGCCGGGCTGTTGATGCGGGCGGTGGCGATGCCGGCCGCGTCGAGCCGGGCCTCGGCCTGATCGGCGGTCAGCGTCGCGAAGGCGGCGGTGATCTTCTCGTCCAGCAACGCGCGGTTGCGGGCGCGCAGCGTGTTGCTCACGAAGCGCGGGTCGTCGGCGAGCGCGGCATCCTGCAAGACCTCGGCGCAGAACCGCCGCCACTCGCGCTCGTTCTGCACGC
>JAMFRW010000518.1 GCA_026224975.1 Rhodoferax sp.
ACGATCACCGTCGAGGCCGGCCTCGTATTGCAGGAGGTGCAGGCCGCCGCCGCTCAAGCCGGGTTGCTGTTTCCGCTGAGCCTGGCCGCCGAGGGCACGTGCAGCATCGGCGGCAACCTGGCGACGAATGCCGGCGGCACGCAGGTGCTGCGCTTCGGCAACGCGCGCGACCTGTGCCTGGGCCTGGAAGTGGTCACGGCCGAAGGCGAGGTCTGGGAAGGCCTGAGCGGCCTGCGCAAGGACAACACCGGCTACGACCTGCGCGACCTCTTTATTGGCAGCGAAGGCACGCTGGGCATCATCACCGCCGCCACACTCAAGCTCTACCCGCAGCCCGCAGCACGCAGCACCGCGCTGGCCGCGTTGAGGTCATTGAACGATGCGGTGGCCCTGCTGCAACTTGCGCAAGCGCGCCTGGGTTCCGGCCTGACCGGCTTCGAAGTAATGGGCGATTTCGCGCTCGGCCTGGTCCGCACGCACTTCCCGCAACTGCCCCACCCGCTGCCGCCGTCGCCCTGGACCGTGCTGTTGGAACAAAGCGATTCCGAGAACGAAGCGCATGCGCAGGCGCTCTTCGAAGCGCTGCTGGAAACTGCCCTCGAACGCGGCATCATCAGCGACGCAGCCGTGGCGTCCAGCCTCGATCAATCCAAAGCCATGTGGCATTTGCGCGAGTCGATTCCACTCGCACAAAGCGTCGAAGGTGCGAACATCAAGCACGACATCTCCGTGCCCATCTCGCGCATCGCCGAGTTCGTGGCGAGCACAGATGCGGCCTTGATCCAGGCATTCCCGGGCGTGCGCCTCGTCGACTTCGGCCACCTGGGAGACGGCAACCTGCACTACAACGTGCAAGCGCCCCTGGCCATGCCCGCCGCCGATTTCCTCCGCGACCATGAGCCCGAAGTCAACCGCATCGTCTACGACGCAGTGGCCGCCTTCAACGGCTCGATCTCGGCCGAGCATGGGATCGGGACGTTGAAGCGCGATGAACTTGTTCGCCGCAAATCGCCGGTGGCCTTGGGTTTGATGCGGGCCATCAAGACCGCGCTCGATCCGCGTGGGTTGTTGAATCCGGGGCGGGTTTTGTAGCGCGGTTGGCGGCCCCACTCACGGATACATCCACCCCCAAGCCCCCGACTTCTCGAACCGCTTCCACTCGCCTTCCGGTTGCGCCAATCGATCGGCGACGGCGAGCAGCACGGCCGGGTTTCCGCCCATGCCGATGTGGCTGGCGCGGACTTCTATGTTCTCGGCGGTGGCGGTCTCTTCCAGGACGCTACATTGCCAGGCGACGACGCCATCGGTGCGGCTGTAGATCGAGGTGGTCGGCAGGTCGGGGTTCACACCGAGCTGCCGGTGAAAGGCGGTGGTGCCGACCTTTTCGCCGCTGACGAATTCGTAGAAGCTGCTGGCGTTGGTGGCCTTGAGGTTTCCGGTGAAGCCGGTTCCAAGGGTGATGACGGCACGCACGCTGGCGGCTTCCATCTTGGCGAGTTCACGGGCGTAGATGCCGCCCAGGCTCCAACCGATGATGCTGACCCTGCGGCCGTGTTCGGCCTTCAGGTCGACCACGCGCCGGCGCATCGCGTCGAGCTTGCCGCCTTGGGGACCGAGGTTGCGGCCGAGTTCCCAGCCGTGGGTCACATAGCCTTGTTGGGACAGGTATTGGCGCAGCAGGGCGGTCGATGAATCGCTTGCGCCGAGGCCGGGCAGTACCAGCACCGGATGGCCATCGCCACGCGGCGCCAGGCGCAGCAGCGGCCAGGCGGCGATGCCGGCAGCGTGCTCCCACAGGGCCAGGCTTTCGAGTGCCATCAAGTGGGCGCCGGGCGGGCGGATGGTGTCTTGTGGGTTCTTGCTCATGAGCCGGTCTCCTTCGGGGGTTACTTCAGATATTTGTGGGTAAGGTAGACGAGATAGGGTCGCGCATCGTCTTCGAGATAAGGGCCCAGCAGCGTGAGCACGTGGTAGGCGGCGCGGCCGGAATCGTTTTGCGTGCCGAGCGCCTCCGGCACGAGGCGACTGAACGACAGCCAGCAGGTGATGACGAGCACCGTGTGCAGTGCCAGCAGTTCCACCTCTTGCTCGCTGGCGCGCATCACTCCGCGCTGCGAGAGTGCGAGGTAGATGCGGCGCATGGCGGCGAGTTGCGCCTGCGTCATGCGGTGCAGGCGCGGCGCGAGCGCGGGGTATTCGCGCATCAGGTAATCGGCATCGCGGTAGACGAAGCGATAGGCGTGGATGTTCTCGAACAGCAGGTGCAGCGCGAGCCACAGGTCGTCGAGTTCGTGGACCGAATCGGCGGCGTTGGCAAAGGGCGCGAGCACGTCGTCGAAGCGGCGCAGCAGGTGCTCGACGATCTGCTGCTTGTTCTTGAAGTGGTAATAAAGATTGCCCGGGCTCATGCCCAGATCGGCGGCGATGCGGTTGGTGGTGACGGCCGGCGCGCCATCCTCGTTGAACAGCGCCAGGCTTTGCGCGAGGATGCGGTCTCGGGTCTTCATCGGCAGCGGGCGGCTGGCAGCGGGGGCGAGCCGGCCGGCGATCAGCGCCTGGCCTTTTCGAGCTGCTCGACGCGGGCGCGCAAGGACTGGATCTCTTCGAGCAACGCCATCAGCACCTCGGGCGATGGCTGGCCCAGCCGCTCCAGCGCGCTGGCCACGCGCTGATCGAACACGTCCTCGAGCTTGCGAAAACCGAAGGGGTCGATCAGCGAGGCGACCACCTTGGCCGCCGGGCCGTTCTCGGCGCTCTTGCGCGCGCGCTCCAGCGCCTTCATGCCCGATTCGAGCATGGCAGCGGCGGAGTGGTGCGGGTGCGCAGGCGGTGCCGGCTTGGCGGCTTTGGCGCGCGAGGAAGCTGGCGAAGGCGTCGGCGAACTTGCCGTGCCGGCAGCGCCGCGCTTCGCGCGTGACGGCGCGGATGGTAGGGCTGGCGGCTTGGTCATCGGTGGCGCTCCGGAAAGGGTCCTTGCCAGCATAGCGCGCTGCGGCGCTGCCAGCCTGCGGGTTAGACATCACCCCTCACCCGCCAGTAGCACCTTCGATCAGCCTTGGCGCCCGGTTCTGACGCTCGGTTTTTAACGTGCAGCGCGGGTGCGCTTGGCCGGGGTGACCACGGCGACCGGCGTGATGTCTTCGACCGTCACAACGGGTTCGCCAGCAGCGACGCGCTCCGAGACCTTCTGCGCCACTTCGGCCAGGCGGGCGGCGACGTCACGCGAGAGTTGCGCGGCGGGCATGTTCATCGTGATGATGGCTTCGGCCGAGTTGCCCGGCAGGCTGGTCTGCACTTGCGAGCCGGCGGCGGCGGCGGTGTTGACGCTGGTGGCTGCGGCATTGGCGGCGGCTTCGATGGCGCGCTCGGCGACGCTGGCGGCACCTTCGATGCTGCCGTGGATCAGGCTGGCGATCTGCTGTTCGGCGGCCAGCAGGCTGTCCTTGAGCGAGGCGCTGATCGTCACGCGCTCGTTGGTCAGCCCGCTGGCGAGGCGCCCTTCCAGGCCTTGCAGCAGGCGGGTCGTGCCGGTGCGGTAGGCGCCGACGATGGCTTTGGCGGCGTTGCTGTAGTGGCCGATGGTTTCCAGGGAAACGGCGCTGAGGGTTTGGGTCGACATGGGGATGATCTCCAGATGAAGTTTGAAAACAGGTTTGGAAGCAGTGAGGGAGAGTGTGCCGAGCCTCCCTAGAGCATGAAAACCATCGCCGCGCGAAAGTTAGAGCAGATCGCCCAAAGCCGTGCGACCCTCGCCGGCCTGCCCGATCAGCCAGTCGACGAACTCCTGCACCTCGGGCTTGCGCCGGGCGCGATCGGCCTGCACCAGGTAGTAGCTGCGCGGCGAGACGATGCTCTTGTCGAACGGGGCGACGAGCTTGCGCTCGCGCAACATGCGGGCGAGCAGCGGCATGCGGCCCAAGGCGATGCCCTGGCCATCGATGGCTGCGTTGATGAGTTGGTCGAACTGGGAGAAGTGCAGAACGCTGGCCGGCTTGAGGCCTTCCTGCTTCATCGCCCGCAACCAGATCGGCCAGCCCTGCATGTCGGCGCCGGGGCCGGAATCGAGGTGCAGAAGCACGTGGAGGGCGAGATCTTCGGGTCGCTTCAAGGGCCGGGTCTTGTCCCGCAGCAGGCGCGGGCTGCAGACCGGCAGCTCCACTTCGCCGAAGAGGCGCTGAGCGCCCTCGCGCGCATGGTCTTCCGCCTGGTAGCGGATCGCCAGATCGAAGCCGTCTCGGTTCAGGTTGACGAGGTTGTAGACCGCCGAGATACGCACATCCACATCGGGCCGTGAGGCGGTGAAGCCGGCCAGCCGCGGGATCAGCCACAGGCCGGCGAAACCCGGCGTCGTGGTCACGACGACGGTCTTCGAGCGCTGGCCGCGCTGCAGCTCGCCGCCCACGTCGTGCAGCCTGGCGAGCATGTCGTCGATCGCGCGATAGAGCGTCTGACCGTCGTCGGTCAAAAGGAGTGCGCGGTGCATGCGGCGGAACAACGGCAGCGCGTAGTGCGCTTCGAGCGCCGCGATCTGCCGGCTTACTGCCGATTGCGTGAGCGCGAGTTCATCGGCCGCCTTGGTGAAGCTCAGGTGCCGGGCCGCCGCCTCGAAGGCTTCGAGCTGGTTCAGCGGCGGCAGATCGTAACGGCGCATGTTCGCATTCCTCCAGCGCATGCATGGCATTCAGAAATACCGTTTGAGCATGCGTCATCGAAGGACGAAACTTCTCTGACGCCTCGCCGAACTCACAAAGCAAGACGGGCGACATTCGATGTGACGCATGCACATTCTTCATGCGACAAGGAGAATACGATGAACAACGACTTCCACAGAATCACGCAAACCCTGCACAAGAACGAACTCCTGCGCCTGCACAAGGGCGAGGCCCGGCGCATCGAAGTGGTGGCCGGTACGCTCTGGATCACGCTGGACAACGACCCGCGCGACATCGTGCTCGACCCGGGCCAAGGCTTCGGCATCGGCGACAACGACAAGGTGCTGTTGAGTGCGCTCGACGAAGTGAGATTCGTGGTTTTGCAGTGACGCCTGGATGAACCGTTGCCCGCGAAAGGTGCAACAGCCTGCTTCAGTGCGCCGGGCCTTCGGACCCGGGCGGCAGCGAGACGGCGACGACCTCGATGCCTTCTTCGACCAGCGCCTCGGCCTCGGCGCGCGTGGCGCGGCCGCGGATGCCGCGCTCTTTGACTTCGCCGTAGTGGATGCGGCGCGCTTCTTCCGGGAAGCGCTCGCCCACGTCTTCGGTGTTGGCCATCATGTGGCGCACTGCGCGCAGCATCTGGGCCTGGCGCTGGGTTTGCATCGCGACGGCGTGGCCGCCTTCGGGCGAGGAGGGAGTGGTCGCCACCTCACGCGCCTTGGACACATTGAGCCGCGGCGCAGTGGGCAGGCGGGTGATGTCCTTGCCGGCGCACAGTGGGCAGGCGAGCAGGCCTTTTTCGCCTTGCGTCAGATAGTCGTCTTCAGAAGCAAACCAGCCTTCGAAGCGGTGGTCATTGGCACACAGCAGATTCAGCACCTTCATGCCCGCATTATCCGCATGGGAGCGATCACCGTGCCGCGACAGGCTCAAGAATCACGGTGCGGGGTGCCATTCCAGCGACCAACGGCCAGCGCGCCAGTTCTGCAGCCACAGCATGCCGATCAGCGTCTTGGCGTCGGTCAGTTCACCGCGGCTCGCGAGCTCGTCGAGTTCCTCGGCGCTGGCAATCGAAACCTCGACGAATTCACCCACGTCGAGGTTGCGCTCGCCGAGCGTCAGGCCGCGCGCGAACCAGACCTCGATGCCTTCGGTGGAATAGGCCACCGCGTTGTGCAGGATGCCGGCGCGCGCCCATTCGGCGGCGCGGTAGCCGGTTTCTTCGATCAGTTCGCGGATGGCGCATTGCCACGGTGACTCGCCCGCATCGAGCTTGCCGGCCGGGAATTCGAGCATCACGCGCTCGACCGGGTAACGCCACTGGCGCTCCACAACGAGGCGGCCATCGTCGAGCAGCGGCACGATCATCACCGCGCCGGGGTGCACGATGTATTCGCGCTGTGCCGTGCCGCCATCGGGCAGGCCGATCTGGTCGCGACGCACATCGAGAAAGTGGCCGCGGTAGACCTGCTCGGAACTCAGCTTGTCTTCGCGAAGATGCACGTCGGCATCGACGTCATCACTTGCGGACACAGCGTTCGGCAACGAAAGATCCGGTGAGTTCATGTGCGCCTCAGGTAGCGCCACACGAAGCCCGGGAAGGCCAGTGTCAGAAAGAAGAAGCCCATGGCCGCATAAAACTCCCAGCGCTGCGGCTGGATCTGGCCCAGGCGCGCTTCCAGCGTCAACCCGAAGGCGACGGTGAGGCCGCACAGCAGCACGAGTTCCAGCGCGCGCCAGCCGAGCGCCTTGGGCGCGCGGGCCGGGCCGACGATGAACAAGCGCTCGTTGACGAATGGCAGGTTGGCCGCAATGGCCGCGACGATCAACACCAGCCAGACGGCGACCGAAGACGTCATCGCGCGTCGGCTCAGGTCGCCAGCGCGATCACGATGGCCTTGGCGCACCAGACCATCAGGCCGCTCGGCAGCAGGCCGAAGATCAGCACGGCCGCGCCATTGAGCGACAGCACGGCGCGCACGTCACCGGTGCTGACAATGGGGTTCGTGTCGG
>JAMFRW010000519.1 GCA_026224975.1 Rhodoferax sp.
CCCGAGGCCAACGCCATGATCTGGTGGCCGAGGCAGATGCCGAAGGTCGGCGTGCCGGTTTCGATCAGCTCGCGCGTCGCGGCAATCGCATAGTCACAAGGCTCCGGGTCGCCGGGGCCGTTGCTCAGGAAGATGCCATCCGGCGCGAGCTTCAGCACCTCGGCGGCCGGCGTCTGGGCCGGCACCACGGTGACGCGGCAGCCGCGGCTCGCGAGCATGCGCAGGATGTTGAACTTGACGCCGAAGTCGTAGGCGACCACATGGAACTTCGGCTCGGCGAGCGTGCCGTAGCCGCCTTCGAGCACCCATTCGGTCTGCGACCATTCATAGGCTTCGCGCTCGCTCACGACCTTGGCCAAGTCGAGCCCGCTCATGCCGGGCGCGGCCTGGGCCTTGGCGATGGCGTCGTCGATGTGCGCTTGGGTGATGACTTCGCCGAGCGGCAGCGTCAGGATGCAGCCGTTTTGCGCACCCTGGGTGCGCAGCACGCGGGTCAGGCGGCGGGTGTCGATGTTGGCGATGGCCACCGTGCCTTCACGCTGCAGGTATTCGGGCAGCGTGAGATGGCTGCGGAAGTTCGAGGCGAGGATCGGCAGATCCTTGATGATCAAGCCGGCCGCGAACACCTTGGCCGCTTCCACGTCTTCGGTGTTGACACCCGTGTTGCCAATGTGCGGGTAGGTCAGCGTGACGATCTGGCGGCAATAGCTCGGGTCGGTCAGGATTTCCTGATAACCGGTCAGCGCGGTGTTGAAGACGACCTCACCGACCGTGTGGCCGGCGGCACCGATCGAGATGCCTCTGAAGACCGTGCCGTCTGCGAGTGCCAGGATCGCCTGGGCTTGGGGGAACAGCAGTTGCGGCAGCACCGGGATCTCCGTTTCGTGCGCGCCCAGCTCTGCTCTCGCAGTCAGGAATGGTTGAGAAAACTGAAAGAGTTTTCGTCGCGGAAACAGCTTGCTTCGTCGCAGAAGCAGCGGGAGTTTCGCTGGGGCGTGGGTTGAGGGTAAACCTTCGGATTGTAGCCGAGCGGACCATCCCGACGGCACCGCTAGACTCGCCGGATGCCGACCCCGCCCCTCGCCGAACCCGGCGGCGCTGCCGTTTCCAAGCCCGCTACCACCGAACTTTCTGCTGGGTCTGCAAGCCGTTACGTCAGCACGCTCTGGCCACTGCTCGCCGGCGTGCTGGCCGCCGCGAGCTTCGTCACGATGGACGCCACCATCAAGACGCTCGCGCCGCGCTATGACGCGCTGCAGCTCAGCTTTTTCCGCTTTGCCAGCGGCAGCGTGTTTGCGGTCGCGCTCTGGCTCTGGCAGCGCAGCGCCCTGCCCTCGCGCGACGCCTGGCGGCTGCATGTGGTGCGCAGCCTCTTTCTGCTGGTGTCACTCGTGGGCTACTTCTTCGCGCTGACGCGGCTGCCGCTGGCGCAGGCCATCGCCATCTCTTACCTGTCGCCGATCTTCGTGTCGGTGCTGGCGGTTCCCGTGCTGCGCGAACGGCCGTCGCCCGCGATCTGGGCGGCCTTGACGCTGGGCTTTGCCGGGGTGGCCATCTCGGTGCTGCCGGAACTGCTGGCGATCCGCGCTGGCGCTGGTGATGGACACCTGCTCGGCATGGTCGCCGCAGCCGTGGCCGCCATGGCCTTTGCCGGCGTGATGCTGCTCGCGCGCCGGCAGGCCAATCGAGACGCCATCTGGACCATCCTGCTGGTGCAGAACCTGCTGCCGCTGGTGCTGCTGATCGTTCCTGCCGCGTGGACGTGGAAGCCGTTGCTCACCAGCGACATCGCCCTCATCGCCAGCGCCGGCGCGCTCGGCACCACCGGCCTGCTGAGCCTGACCTTCGCTTTCACCCGGCTGGAGGCCAGCCGCGTCGCTCCTCTCGAATACAGCAGCTTCGTCTGGGCCGCCGGCTTGGGCTATGGCCTCTTCGACGAAGTGCCGACGGTTGCGACCGCAGCGTCTGCCGCGTTGATCATCGGCGGGTGTTTGCTGTTGTTGCGGCGCTGATCAGAGGTCGAGAGTCAAAGGCCCAGCGCGGCAATGCCCGCCTTTGCGATCTGCGCGTCTTCGTTCGACTTGACGCCGCTCACGCCGACGGCGCCCAGGCAATGGCCGTCCTTGAGGATCGCGACGCCGCCTTCGAGCAGGCCGTCGATCGTGGGCACGGTAAGGAAGGCGGTTCGGCCGCCGTTGATGATGTCTTCGTAGACCTTGCTCTCGCGGCGGCCGAGTGCGGCCGTGCGGGCCTTGGCCGGGGCGATGTGGGCCGAGAGCGGTGCGGCACCGTCGGCTCGCTGCAGCCACAGCAAGTGGCCGCCGTCGTCGACGATGGCGATCGTCACCACCCAGGAATTGGCGGTTGCTTCGGCCACGGCGGCGGCAGCGATGCGCTGGATGTCGGCGAGGTCGAGGTAGGGCTTGGTGTTCATGGCGGGCCTTGGCGGTTGTGTCTATGTGGTTGAAACTGTCGGAACAGGCCGCACTTTACCCATCGACACCGTGGCGGCGCCTTACACCGCGCGATGTCGACGCAACTTGCGCCTGCGGCCACGCCAGGGAACTAGAATGTTTCGGCGAGGTCTCACCCCGCAACACACTTTTCATCAGGAGGCACCATGGACCAACGATTGCAATCCGCCTATGCCGGCGTGGCCGGAGCGGGCACGTCTGTCGAGCAGCGCAACCGCGTTCTGCGCAACACCTATTGGCTGCTCGCGCTGTCGATGGTGCCGACCGTTCTCGGCGCCTGGCTCGGCGTGGCCACCGGCATCATGGCCACCATGGGCCCGGGCATGAGCGCCATCGTCTTCCTGGGTGGTGCCTTCGGCTTCATCTTCGCGATCGAGAAGACCAAGAATTCCGCAGCCGGCGTGCCGATCCTGCTGGGCTTCACCTTCTTCATGGGGCTGATGCTCTCGCGACTGGTCGGGCTGGTGCTGGGCTTCTCGAACGGCGCAGGCCTGATCATGCTGGCCTTTGGCGGCACCGGCGCGATCTTCCTCGGCATGGCCACGCTCTCGTCGGTCATCAAGCGCGACCTGTCGACGATGGGCAAATTCCTCTTCATCGGCATGATCATGGTGCTGGTGGCGGGCATTGCCAACATCTTCATCCAGTCGAGCGCGCTGATGATCACGCTGTCGGTGCTGGTGATCGGCATCTTTTCGGCCTTCATCATGGTCGACCTCAAGCGCGTGAAGGATGGTGAGGAAACCAACTACATCACCGCCACGCTGAGCGTCTACATCAGCCTGTACAACGTGTTCCAGTCGCTGCTCTCGCTGCTGGGCATTTTCGGCGGCAGCCGCGACTGACGTCTGTCGGCAGGACGGAAAGCGGGGGGCCCATTGGGCCCCCTTCTCTTTTGGCTTTCAGACTTTCTCGAACACCGCCATGCTTTCCACATGCGCCGTGTGCGGGAACATGTTGACCGCACCCGCGGCCATGCAGGTGTAGCCGGCCTGGTGCACCAGCAAGCCGGCATCGCGCGCAAGCGTGGCCGGGTTGCAACTCACGTAGACGATGCGCTGCGGCGCCACATAACCCGGCGCCAGGCTCGCATCGGCATGCAGATCGGCCAGCGCCTTCGCCAGCGCAAACGCGCCCTCGCGCGGCGGGTCGACCAGCCACTTGTGGGCGTGGCCGTAAGCGGCCAGGTCGGCGGGTGACAGCTCGAAGAGGTTGCAGGCTTCGAAGCTCGTCTTCGCGACCAAGCCATTCAGCGCTGCGTTGTCACGCGCGCGCTGCACCAGCGTCTCGCTGCCTTCGATGCCCAGCACTTCGCGCGCCATCGTCGCGATCGGCAGCGTGAAGTTGCCGAGGCCGCAAAACCAGTCGATGACCCGCTCCTCCTTGTTCGTCGCCAACAGCCGCAGTGCGCGCGTGACCAGCACGCGGTTGATGTGCGGGTTGACCTGGGTGAAGTCGGTGGGCTTGAACGGCATGTTGACGCCGAATTCAGGCAGCGCGTAACCCAGCTCCGGGCCGCCTTCGTCCATGCGCTTCACGGTATCGGGCCCCTTGGCCTGCAGCCACCATTGCACGCCGTACTGCGCAGCGAATGCCTCCAGGCGCTCGATATCGGCGGGCGTGAGCGGCTCCAGGTGGCGCAGCACCATGGCCGTCACCTCGTCGCCGATGGCGAGTTCGATCTGCGGCAGCCGGTCGCGCTGGTCCATGGCGGCGACCAGATCGCGCAGCGGCACGAGCAGCGCACTTACGTGTTTGGGCAACACCTCGCAACTGTCCATGTCGGCCACGAAGCTCGACTTGCGCTCGTGGAAGCCGACCAGCACCTTTCCCTTCTTGGCGACGAAGCGCACCGAGAGCCGCGCCCGGTAGCGGTAGCCCCAGGCCGGGCCTTCGATGGGCCGCAGCACGCGCTCGGCCTTGACCTTGCCCAGATGCCACAGCGCATCTTCGAGCGCGCGCTGCTTGGTCGCGACCTGCGCGCCGACATGAAAGTGCTGCATCTTGCAGCCGCCGCAGGTGCCGAAATGCGGGCAGCGCGGCACGACGCGCTGCGAGCTTTCGTGCCGCATCGCGACCATCGCCGCCTGCTCCCAGTTGTTCTTGCGCCGGCCCACCCGCACCTGGACCTCTTCGCCGGGCAAGGCGTCTTCGATGAAGACCACCTTGCCTTCGCTGTTGTGCGCCACGCCCTGCGCTTCGAGGTCGAGTGACTCGACCTTCAACCATTCGTCTGTGTTCGTCATGGGGCGGGATTATCTCGTCGCTGATCCAGTAGCTTCTGCAGGCTACACTCGCCCCCGTCAGGAGAGAGCCTGCCGAGCCGACCCACACAGTCGATTCGCGCAAGCCGCCGAAGGCGCAGGGTCCGTGCAGGTTGGCGGGCGTCGAACGCTCAGGCAAAAGGACTGGCAAGCGCTTCACGCGAAGCGTTCCTCGCTGGAGAGAGGCTCACCCCGAGTGAGTCCACCGAAGGGGCAAGCGGACCACCGTGCAAGCGGTACCGCCAATCTCTCAGGTAGAGCGGACAGAGAGGGCAATCCCGGTGCGATCATGTGATCGTGCTGGATCACCGAATTGCCCTGGGAGAACTCCGTTCATGCCTGATACCGCTGTTTTGCTCACCACGCCGTTGCACGCCCTGCACCGGGAACTCGGCGCCAAGATGGTGCCTTTTGCCGGCTATGAGATGCCGGTGAGTTACCCGGCCGGCATCATGGCCGAGCACAGGCACTGCCGTGAATCGGCCGCCCTCTTCGATGTGTCGCACATGGGCCAGTTGCGCCTGCTGGGCGATGACGCGGCCCGAGCGCTCGAATCACTGGTGCCGATGGATGTAGCGGGCCTCGCGGTCGGCAAGCAGCGCTACGCCTTTTTCACCAATGCCAGCGGCGGCATCCTCGACGATCTGATGATCACCCAACGCGAGCACGACCTCTTCGTGATCGTCAACGCCGCCTGCAAGGATGCCGACACCCGGCACCTCATCACCAACATCGGCCACCGCTGCACCGTGCAGCCGCTGCCCGACCGCGCCTTGCTCGCGCTGCAAGGCCCCAAGGCCTTCATGGCACTCGGCCGGATGAATGCCGACGTGGCCTCGCTGACCTTCATGACCGGCATGACGGCGATGCTGGCCGGCGCCGAATGCTTCGTCACCCGCTCCGGCTACACCGGTGAAGATGGCTTCGAGATCTCGGTGCCCGCCGACCAGGCCGAAGCCTTGGCGCGTGCGCTGCTGGAACAGCCCGAAGTGCAGCCCGCCGGCCTGGGCGCGCGCGACACGCTGCGGCTCGAGGCCGGGCTCTGCCTCTACGGCCACGACATCAACGAAACCACCACACCGGTCGAAGCCGGCCTGACCTGGGCGATCCAGAAGGTACGGCGCGCCGGCGGCGACCGCCACGGCGGTTACCCCGGCTCGGCGGCGATCGATGGGCAGCTCGCGACCGGCGCCAGTACCAAGCGCGTCGGCCTGGTCGGCCTGGAGCGTGTGCCGGTGCGCGAAGGCGCCGTGATCGTCGATGCGCAAGGCCACAAGCTCGGCCATGTGACCAGCGGCACGCTCTCACCCACCGTCAACCAGCCGATCGCGATGGCCTACCTGGCCGCCAACCACGCGCTGCCCAACCACGAGGTGTATGCCGAAGTCCGCGGCAAGCGCCAGCCGATGCGCGTGAGCCCCATGCCGTTCGCGCCGCACCGGTATTTCCGCGGATAGATCCCACACCAACCCGAAGCACCCTTCCACCCAGGAGCCCACGATGACCATCCTCTACACCAACGATCACGAGTGGATCGACACGACCGACCCGCTGGCAGCCACCGTCGGCATCACCGTTCATGCGCAAGACGCGCTCGGCGACGTGGTGTTCGTCGACTTGCCCCACATCGGCGCCAGGTTCACCAAGGGCGATGTGGCCGGCGTGGTCGAGTCGGTCAAGGCCGCGGCCGATCTGTTCATGCCGGTCACCGGCGAGATCGTCGAGGTCAACGAAACGCTGCGCGGCGACCCCTCGCTCGCCAATTCCGACCCGCTGGCCACCGGCTGGTTCTTCAAGGTGCGCGTCTCCGACCCGGCCGAACTCACCACGCTGATGGATGCGCCGGCCTATGACGTGCTCGTCGCGAACAGCTGACCCGCTCCGAAAGACCCCGATGCTGATGAATGCCCACAAGCCGCTCGCCGAACTCGAAAACACCGCTGAGTTCGTCGCCCGCCACATCGGCATCGAGCCGGCCGATGAGCGCCACATGCTCTCGGTGATCGGCGCCGCCTCGCGCCGCGCGTTGATCGAGGCCATCGTGCCGCGCAGCATCGCGCGCGGCGCGGTGATGGACCTGCCCGCACCGTTGACCGAAGCCGCGGCGCTCGCCGAACTCGCGGCCATCGCCGGCCAGAACCAGTTGCTCAAGAGCTTCATCGGCCAGGGCTATTACGGCACGCACACGCCCGGCGTGATCCTGCGCAACATCTTCGAGAACCCCGCCTGGTACACCGCCTACACGCCCTACCAGGCCGAGATTTCGCAGGGCCGCATGGAGGCGCTGGTCAATTTCCAGACCATGGTGTGTGACCTGACGGGCATGGCCATCGCCGGCGCTTCGATGCTCGACGAAGCCACCGCCGCTGCCGAGGCGATGACGCTCGCCATGCGCGTCGGCAAGAGTAAATCGACGACCTTCTTCGTCGCCGACGATGTGCTGCCGCAAACGCTGGAAGTGGTGCGCACCCGCGCCCGCCCGCTCGGCATCACCGTGCAAACCGGCCCGGCCGAAGACGCGGCCACGGCCGATGCCTTCGCCGTGCTGCTGCAATACCCCGGCGTCAACGGCGCAGTGCACGACATCTCTCCGCTGACGCAGGCGGTGCATGCCAAGGGCGGCCTGGCGATCGTCGCCTCCGACCTGCTGGCGCTCACGCTGATCGTGCCGCCCGGCGAGATGGGTGCCGACATCGTCGTGGGCAACAGCCAGCGCTTCGGCATGCCCATGTGCAACGGCGGGCCGCACGCGGCCTACCTCGCCACGCGCGATGACTTCAAGCGCTCGATGCCCGGCCGGCTGGTCGGCGTGAGCGTCGATGCGCATGGCGCACCGGCCTACCGGCTCGCGCTGCAAACGCGTGAGCAGCACATCCGCCGCGAGAAGGCCACCTCGAACATCTGCACGGCGCAGGTGCTGCCGGCTGTGGTCGCGAGCATGTACGCCGTCTACCACGGGCCGGAGGGGCTCAAGCGCATCGCGCGCCGCGTGGCGAGCTACTCCGCGATCCTGGCGGCTGGCTTGAAAGAAATGGGCCGCACGCTCTGCCACGATTCGGGCTTCGACACGATCACCGTCAACACCGGCGACCACACCGCCGCAGTGCTGCAGGCCGCGCGCGATGCCGGCTTCAACCTGCGCCGCCATTCGTCCGTGAGCGTCGGCATCAGCCTGGATGAAACCACCACGCGCGCCGACCTCCTCGTACTCTGGCAGCTCTTCGCCGCCAACCATGCCCTGCCCGACTTCGCGCGTTTCGAGAAGGGCATTGCGCCGCTGATCCCCATGGCGCTGGCACGCACCAGCCCCTTCCTCACGCACCCGGTCTTCAATCGCCACCATTCCGAGACCGACATGCTGCGCTACATCCGCAGCCTCTCCGACAAGGACCTGGCGCTCGACCGCACGATGATCCCGCTGGGTTCGTGCACCATGAAGCTCAACGCCACCAGCGAGATGATTCCCATCACCTGGCCGGCGTTTGCCAATGTGCACCCCTTTGCGCCAGCGGAGCAGTTGGAGGGCTACGACGCGCTGCGCGTTCAGCTCGAAGCATGGCTCTGCCAGGCTACTGGCTACAGCGGTGTGAGCCTGCAGCCCAACGCCGGCTCGCAGGGTGAATACGCCGGCCTGCTCGTCATCAAGGCTTGGCACGAGTCGCGTGGCGAAGGCCATCGCAACATCTGCCTGATCCCCGAATCGGCCCACGGCACCAACCCGGCCAGCGCGCAGATGGCGGGCATGCAGGTGGTGGTGACGAAGTGCGATGCCGAAGGCAATGTCGACCTCGTCGACCTCGAGGCCAGGTGCAAGCTGCACAGCGCCAAGCTTGCCGCAGTGATGATCACCTACCCCTCGACCTACGGCGTGTTCGAGACGCGGGTCAAGGAGCTTTGCGCCTTGGTGCACAGACACGGCGGCCGGGTGTATGTGGACGGCGCCAACATGAACGCTCTCGTCGGCGTGGCCGCGCCCGGCGAGTTCGGCGGCGATGTGAGCCACCTGAACCTGCACAAGACCTTCTGCATTCCGCACGGCGGCGGCGGGCCGGGCGTGGGACCGGTGTGCGTGGTGGCCGATCTGGTGCCGTTCCTGCCGGTGAACCGCACCGCTGCGGGCGATGCGAACGAGCAAGCTGGTAGTGAAAAAGCAGTGGGCGCCATCAGCGCGGCGCCGCTCGGCAACGCGGCCGTGTTGCCCATCACCTGGATGTACATGCGCATGATGGGCGCCGAAGGCCTGCAGGCCGCGACCGAAACCGCGATCCTCTCGGCCAACTACATCGCGGCTCGCCTGGCCGATCATTACGACATCCACTTCAGCGGCAACGTGCCCGGCCTCAAGGGCGGCGGCGTGGCGCACGAATGCATCCTCGATTTGCGGCCCTTGAAAGACGCGACCGGCGGTGCCCAAGGCATCAGCGCCGAAGACGTGGCCAAGCGTCTCATCGACTATGGCTTTCATGCGCCGACGCTGAGCTTTCCCGTGGCCGGCACGCTGATGGTCGAGCCGACGGAGAGCGAATCGCGCGAAGAGCTGGACCGCTTTTGCGACGCGATGATCGCCATCCGCCACGAGATCGCCAAGGTCGAATCCGGCGTCGCGAACGGCGGATGGCCGCGCGACGACAACCCGCTGAAGGCCGCGCCGCACACGGCAGAAGCGCTGCTCAAGGCCGAATGGCCGCACCCCTACAGCCGCGAAGAAGCGGCGTATCCGGTGGCCGCCCTGCGGCGCGCCAAGTACTGGGCGCCGGTGGGCCGGGTCGACAACGTGTGGGGTGACCGCAACCTCTTCTGCTCGTGCCCGCCGCTGAGCGACTACGAGGTGGCGCCAGAAGAAGCTTCCACCGCTCCGGCTTAAAAGGAGAAAGCGCGCCATGGCCGTCTCGGTGTTCGACCTCTTCAAGATCGGCATCGGGCCGAGCAGTTCGCACACGGTGGGCCCCATGCGGGCGGCGCATCTGTTTGCCTCGAAGCTGCGGCACGAGGGGCTGCTGCCCGCGACGGCGCGCGTCTGCTCGCAGATGTATGGCTCACTCGGCGCCACCGGCAAGGGCCACGGCACCGACAAGGCCGCGCTTCTCGGCCTGGCCGGCTTCGAGCCCGACACGGTCGATGTCGACGGCATCGGCGCCTACCTCGACGCCTTGCGTGCCGAGCGCGTGCTGCGTTTGTTGGGCGAATATCCCGTCGCTTTCGACGAAAAGACCGACCTCATCTTCTATCGCCGCGAGACCCTGCCCTTCCACGCCAACGGCATGCGCTTCACCGCGTTCGACGCCGTGGGTGCCGAACTGCTGACGCGCGTTTATTACTCGGTCGGCGGCGGCTTCGTCGTCAGCGACGAAGTGGCGCACGATGGCAGCAAGCAGAAGGTCATCGCCCCCGACACCACCGTGCTCGCGCACCCCTTCCACAGCGGTGCCGAGCTGCTGGCGTTGACCGTCGAACATAACTGCAGCATCGCCGAGCTGATGCGCCGCAACGAACGCCATTGGCGGACGGACGCAGAGATCGACGCCGGCCTGCTGAAGATCTGGGACGTGATGCAGGCCTGCGTGGTGCGCGGCTGCAAGACCGGCGGCGTGTTGCCGGGCGGCTTCAAGGTGAAGCGGCGCGCGGCCGATCTGCACCGGCAACTCTGCGCCAACCCGGAGCAGGCCTTGCGCGATCCGCTGCAGGTGCTCGACTGGGTCAACCTTTATGCGCTGGCCGTCAACGAAGAAAACGCCGCCGGCGGCCGGGTGGTGACCGCGCCGACCAACGGCGCGGCCGGCATCGTGCCGGCGGTCTTGCACTACTACACGCGCTTCGTGCCGAGCGCGAGCGAAGCGGGCGTCATCGACTTTCTGCTGACGGCCGCGGCCATCGGCATGCTCTACAAGGAAAACGCTTCGATCTCGGGCGCCGAGGTCGGTTGCCAGGGCGAGGTGGGCGTGGCCTGCTCGATGGCCGCGGGCGCGCTATGCGCCGTGCTCGGCGGCTCCGCGGCACAGGCCGAAAACGCGGCCGAGATCGGCATGGAGCATCACCTGGGGCTCACTTGCGATCCCGTCGGCGGGCTGGTGCAGATCCCCTGCATCGAACGCAACGCCATCGCCTCGGTGAAGGCCATCAACGCCGCGCGAATGGCGTTGCGGGGCGACGGCACACACCACGTGAGCCTGGACAAAGTCATCAAGACCATGCGCGAAACGGGAGCCGACATGATGACGAAGTACAAGGAAACGGCCCGCGGCGGCCTGGCGGTCAACATCGTCGAATGCTGAATCTGACCGGCCGGCGCGGTCACGCGATTCGGTGCGAATTGGGAGCTTGGGCGCTGGAACGGTTGATGCATGCTGCACCTGCACATTCGACCACTTCTGCAGGAGCCGCCCCATGTTGGACAAGACCACCACCCTGTTTTCGCATGTGAAACCCGCCGATACGCCGTGGCGCAGCGAAGGCCTTCGCGATTTCTTCCTCTACAAGGATCTGGGCGTGGCCGAGGCGACCCGTGGCGCCGTCATCGCTCACTTGGTGAAGGCCAACATGGCACCGGAAAAGGGCACCGGCTGGCACCGGCATGAGGCGGAGTTCCAGATCGTCTTCATGACCAAGGGCTGGGCCAAGTTCATGTATGGTGACCAGGAGACGCTGGTCGAAGCCGGTGACTGCGTCCACCAGCGCCCGGGCATCGTGCACTACCTGTTCGACTACTCGCCGGACATGGAGTACCTCGAGATCGTCGGGCCGGCGGACTTCAAGTCGATCGATGTGCCGGCGCCTTGCGACGTTCCGGCGCCTACGCCCTGGAAGTAGCTTGACGGGTGGCGGGTGAGGCACCGCCTCACCCTGGCCCTCAGAAGTCCATGTCCAATTCTTCGATCTCGTCCGGCTCGAGCTTCGCAGCGGCGATCCACTCCTTCATCTCGGGCATCGCCATGATGGTCTGGCAATAGAGGATGCAGGGCTTGTTGAGCTTCACGTCATAGGTGATGAAGCGGGTGGCGACCGGCGCGAACATCGCGTCTGCCATGCCGCGTTGGGCGCCGAAGAGGTAGGGGCCGCCGTAGGTTTCCAGGCACTCGGTCCAGATCTCGGTGACGCGGTCGATGTCGGGCTGGGCGCCGGCCCAGACCTTGTGGCCGGGGTGGCGCGCCTTCAGGTTCATCGGCAAGGCAGCGCGCAGGTTCGCAAAGCCGGAGTTCATCTCGCCGCTCACCGACCGGCAGTGCGCGCGCGCGATGCGGTCTTTGGGCATCAGGCCGGCTTCGGGCGCAATGTCGTTCAGGTACTGCGCGATGGCCAGCGTGTTCCAGACCTTGGCGCCGTCGTGCGTCAGGCAGGGCACGCGGATCGACGGGGCGAGCAACAGCAACTCCTTGCGCGCATCGGCATCGTCGGGCGAAACCATCACCTCTTCGAACGGGATGCCGGCGAACTTGGCGAGCAGCCAGCCGCGCAAGGACCATGACGAATAGTTCTTGCTGCTCAGCGTCAGCGAGGCCACGGCCACCTTGGCTTTGGGAGCATGCGCGGTCGCCGCGGGCTTGGCCGCGCTGCTGGTCTTGCGAGCGGTCGCCGACTTCGTTTTGGTGGGGGCTGCTACTGGGGACATGACCTGCTTCTCCGGCATGTGGGTCGATCGACGAAATGTCGGTTGCTGACGCGCGGCGCGCTCTGAGCCTGGCGTGCGCTCCTCGTCGAACCGGCATGCGGCACGTTGCAAGGGATGTGCCAGTAGAGCGTTGGCGCGCCGAACACGCGAAGCCGACGCGGCGCCCACAGACCACCCGATGGGTGGGTACCGCCCTTTGGGCTGCGCTGGCGCGCTAGTTGCTGGTCTCTGCAATAGTTGCCGTATTGAACTAAAGTCGGCGCGGAGCAGCAGTGCATGGGCAGCCCGTACACGCGGCCTCGCAGCCGCTTCCGAGCGCGTGACGAAGCGCCTCACCAGAGAGACAACCGGAGTCAGCATGATGTATCAGGCATACCAAGCCCAGGCCGATTTGATGTGGCCCTTGCGCACCATGGCCAACCTCGCGATGCCGATGTTTCAGGACCCGATGTTCGGGCTCTCGTCGTTCCCCGCATCGCGCCAGGCGGCTGCAGCCTGCCAGGTCCTGAAGCTCGCCGAAGTCACGCACAAGCGCCCGCCGTGGAACATCCTGAGCGTGAAGGTGGGCGACACCGAAGTGCCCATCACCGAAGAAGCCGTGCACGTCACGCCGTTTGCCACGCTGATGCGCTTTCGCAAGGATGTGGCGGTGCCGCAGCCGCGCGTGCTGATCGTGGCGCCGATGTCGGGCCACTTCGCCACGCTGCTGCGCGACACGGTTCGCACGATGCTGCAGGATCACGATGTCTACATCACCGACTGGCACAACGTGCGTGATGTGCCGCTCGCCGCCGGCCGCTTCGGGCTGGATGAATACACCGATCACATCATCGAATTCCTGGGCGTGATGGGGCCGGAATCGCATCTGCTGTCGGTCTGCCAGCCGACGGTCGCCACGCTGTCAGCCGTCGCGATCATGTCGGAAGACAGGCATCCCGCCACGCCCGCCAGCATGACGCTGATGGCCGGCCCGATCGATTGCCGCATCAGCCCGACGGCCGTCAACAAGCTCGCGATGACGAAGCCGATCGAATGGTTCGAAAAGAACCTGATCAGCAGCGTGCCGGCGCGTCATGCGGGCGGTGGGCGGCGTGTGTACCCGGGCTTCGTGCAACTCTCTGCGTTCATGAGCATGAACAAGGACCGGCACGTCAACGCCTTCAAGGAGTACTACCAGCACCTGGTCGCCGACGAGTTCGACAAGGCCGAGATCACGCGCACGTTCTACGAGGAATACATGGCCGTCGCCGATCTCTCGGCTGATTTCTACATCGAGACGGTGAAGCTGGTGTTCCAGGATTACGCGTTGCCGAAAGGCGAGTTGATGTACCGCGGTCGCAAGGTCGATCCGAGTGCGATTCGCCGAACTGCGCTGCTGACAGTCGAGGGTGAGAAGGACGACATCTGCGCCATTGGCCAGACGCTGGCGGCGCAGGATTTGTGCAGCAAGCTGCGGCCTTATATGCGGACGCACTATGTGCAAGCCGGGGTCGGGCACTACGGGGTGTTCAGTGGCCGGCGTTGGCAGAACCACATCTACCCGGTGGTGCGTGGGGTGATTCAGGTTTCTTCTTGAACTCTTTCTGTTGACTGCGTGTTCGGTGGTTCTCGCGGCAGGACATGGGGCCGCCGCCTCCGTTCAGGGAATTCTTATTTACTCCGGCGACGGCCCCATGACCTGCCGGCCGGTTGAGTTCATCGGTTGTCGTCGCCTGCAACGTTGCAGCATCCTTCGCTCGCTCTGAGCCCGTCGAAGGGCCGGATCTGCTCCTTTGCCGTTCACCCTGAGCTTGTCGAAGGGCCCGGTACGCTCAGTTCCCCGCTCACCCTGAGCCTTCATTTCCGACTGTCCTGAGCCTGTCGAAGGAAGGGCCAGCGCACTCAGCGCCAGCCGCAGCACTCAATCCTTCGACGCCGGCATGTGCGTCAACTGCCCGCCAGCCGAAGGCAATGGCGCCACTGGCGCAGTGGCCTCGACCTTCCTCTCCCGCACCAGATAAGACCAGATCACCGGCACCACCACCAGCGTGAGCAGCGTCGAGGTGATCACCCCCCCAATGATCGCCCGCCCCATCGGCGCCTGAATCTCCCCGCCTTCGGTCAGCGCCAGCGCCAGCGGCATCATCCCGAACACCATCGCCGCTGTCGTCATCATGATCGGCCGCATCCGTACCAGCCCGGCCTGCAGCAGCGCCTCGGGCACGGTGAGGCCCGCCTTGCGGCCGTGGTTGGCGAAGTCAACCAGCAGGATGGCGTTCTTGGTGACGAGGCCCATCAGCATCACCAGGCCGATCATCGAGAACAGGTTGAGCGTCGACCCGCTGACCAGCAGCGCCAGCATCACGCCGATCAACGCGAGGGGCAGCGAGGCCATGATCGCCAGCGGCTGCACGAAGCTGCCGAACTGCGAGGCCAACACGATGTAGATGAAGAGCACGGCTGCGCCGAGTGCCATCAGGATGCCCTGGAAGGCTTCGGCTTGATCCTTCGACTGGCCGCCCACGTCGAAGCGGTAACCCGGCGGGAGCTGGGTTTCCTTGACGATCTTCTGCACGTCGTTGCCCACGTCACCGCTCGGCCGGCCATCCACGCCGGCGTAGATCGCCTGGCGGCGTTGCAGGTCTTGCCGCTTGATGACTTCGGGGTTGACCACCGGCACCACGTCGGCCACCCGTGAGAGCGCGATCGGCGTGCCGTCGCGCGCATAGGCGATGGGCAGGTTGTCGAGTTGGGAGATGTTCTCGCGCATCGCTTGCGGCAGGCGCAGCTCGACTTCGACCTGCTCGCCGTCGGGCGCGGTCCAGTAGGTTGCCACGTCACCGTTGATGAAGGCGCGCAGGCTGGCGGCGAGTTGCGTAGGCGTGAGGCCGAGTTCGCGCACCGCGTCGGGCTTCAAGCGCACGGCAAACGCCGGCAGGCCGGGCTTGACGGAGGTTTCGAGATCGGTGATGCCCTTGATCTTGGCAACCTTGTCGGCGAGGCGTTGCACTTCGACCTCCAGCACCTTCGGGTCAGGCCCAAGCAAGGCCACGTAGATGGGCCGGTCGCCGATCGACATCTCGACGCCGGGGATGGGCTTGAGCGCCTCGCGGATCGCCTTCTCCACCTGCTTTTGCGTGCGGTGGCGCTCGCGCGGCTTCACGAGCTGGATGTTGAGCGTGCCGCTGTTGCGGCCCAGGCCATTGCCGGTGTCGCCGATATTGGCCGAGAGCAGCCGCACTTCGGGCAGCGCCCGCACGATCTCTTCGACCTGGCGCATCTTGTCGCTGCCGCGCTCCAGGCTCGTGCCGACCGGCGTGCGCACGTTCATCGAGATGTAGCTGTTGTCGCTGTCCGGGATGAACTCGGTGCCGACCAGCGGCGCCAGCAGGATCGCGCCCACGAAGCTCGCGATGCCGGCCCACAGCACGATGCCGCGCGGCGTGATCGTCGCCCAACGCAGCTTGATCGCGCCCAGGCGGCGCTGCTTCAAGGCCTGCCACAGCGTGAGGCTGGGCAGCCAGATGCGGAAATGCCGGTCCGAGAAAATCCAGCGGATCAGCTTCTCATAGACCGCGTGCATCACGTCGAGCAGACGGTCGGTTCCGCGCATCAAGTGGCCTATTCCCCACAGCTTGATGAGGCGGTTGCCCGGCGGGTCTTTCCAGATACTCGAGAGCATGGGGTCGAGCGTGAAGCTCACGAACAGGCTCACCAGCACCGCGACCGTCACCGTCACGCCGAATGGAAAGAAGAACTTGCCGACGATGCCCTTCATGAAGGCCACCGGCACGAACACCGCGCAGATCGCGAAGGTGGTGGCCATCACCGCCAGGCCGATCTCGTCGGTGCCTTCGCGGGCGGCGGTGTGGTGGTCCTTGCCCATGGCCACGTGCCGCACGATGTTCTCTCGCACCACGATCGCATCGTCGATCAGGAGGCCGATGCAGAGCGAGAGCGCCATCATCGTCATGAAGTTGAGCGTGAAGCCGAAGGCATACACCGCGATGAACGACGAGATGACGGCGATGGGCAGCGTGAGCCCGGTGATGATGGTGCTGCGCCAACTGTGCAGGAAGAGGAACACGATCGCGACGGTGAGCAGCGCGCCTTCGACCAGCGTGCGTTTCACGCCATCGAGCGAGTCGTGCACCCAGTCGCTGTCGGCATAGACCAGCCGGAGTTCCACGCCGGGTGGCAGGCTCTTGCGCAGCTCTTCGGTCGCGCCTTTGACGCCCTCGCCGGTCTCGACGATGTTGGCGTCCTGCTGCTTGAAGATCTGGAACGAGATGGCCGGCACGCCATCGACTCGCGACATCGAATCGGGCTCGCGCTCGCGCTCCACCAGTTCGCCCAGATCGCCGAGCCGCACGACCAGGCTGCCGCGTGTCGCGACCACGATGTTGGCGAAGTCCTTGGCATCGCGCACCTTGCCTTCGACGCGCACCAGCGCGTCTTCCTTGGCGCCGCTCAAGAGGCCGACAGGCACATCCGAATTGGCGCGCTGCATGGCAGCCGACACTTCGGCCGGCGTGAGCTGGTAGGCGCGCAGGCGCTGCGGGTCGAGGTCGATGCGCACCTGCCGCACCATCAGCCCGCCCACATCCACACGCGCCACACCGCCCACGCGCTCCAGACGCTTCCTCACCACCTGATCGGCCAGCAGCGAGAGTTCGCGCGAGCTGCGGTTGGGCGCGACGAGCGAGAGTACGACGGTAGGCTGCGCGTTGTCGCCATCGAAGCGCGAGATCGAAGGCGCCTTCACATCACGCGCAAAGCTCGGCTGCAGCGCCGAGACCTTGTCGCGCACGTCCTGCACCGCACGCGCCATGTCGGCGGTGAGCTGGAATTCGACGACGGTCTCGCTGCGCCCTTCCCAACTGTTGGAGCGGATCATCTTGACGCCGGCGATGCCGTTCAAGGCCAGCTCGATGGGCCGCGTCAGCTCGGTCTCGATGCCCTCGGGCGACGCACCCGGATAGGCGACACTGACGAAGACGATGGGCGGCGCGATGTCGGGCATGCGCTCCACGCGGAGCTGGCTGTACGAGAACAGGCCCAGCACGCACAGCGCTGCCATGACCATGGTCGCAAAGACCGGGTTGTTGATCGAAACGCGGGTGAACCACATGGCCGTCTCGCCCGCTCAGGATTTGGGCGCAGCCGAAGCGGCCGATGCCGTGGGCGCGGTCCGTTGCGCGACCACCTTGGCGGCTGCGCCCTCTTTCAGCCCTTCGAAGCGCGCGGCCAGCACCTGCGCATCGGCCATCAACCCCTTGCTGACCTCGACGCGGTTGGCCGCCGCGTCGCGCCGCCCGGTGATGACGATGCGGCGCACCAGCGCGTCGTGCTCCAGCGTCCAGACGAAGTCCTGGCCTGACTCCTGGCCCACCGCCGCGATCGGCAGCGTGAGGCGCTCGGCCGCGTCGTCGAGCACCACATCGGCACTCGCGAACTGCCCTGCGCGAAACACCTCTTGCGGGTTGTCCATCACCACCACCACGCGAATGCCGCGCGTGCCGGCTTCGGCCATCGGCGCGATGCGGTCGATGCGGCCAGCGACCGGCATGCGCTGGCCTTCCACGCGCACCGAGACTGCCTGCCCCGGCTTCAGCGACGAGACCTGGTGCGTGCCGACGACGCCGGCGAGTTCCAACTGACGCAGGTCGACGACCGTCATCAGCTCCTGCTCGGCGCTGACCTTCTCGCCCGGCACCACGTTGCGCTTGCCGACGACGCCGCTGATCGGCGCGGTGAGTGCCGCTTCGCGAATGCCGAGCCGCGTGGTGTCGAGCTGCGCTTGCGCGGACTTGAGCTGTGCGCGCGTCGAATCGAGCGTGGCACGAGACGTATCGAGCGCGGTCGCCGAGATGAACTGCTGCTTGGCCAGACCTTCGTTGGCCTTGTAGCTACGCTCGGCCTCCAGCAGCTTCGCCTGCGCCTGCTCGACCCCCGCGGAGCGCTCGGCGGCGCGGCTTTGCAAATCGGCGAGATCGATGGTGCCGAGGCTCTGGCCGGCGGTGACACGGCTGCCTTCGGCCACCTTCAGATCGAGCAACGTGCCCGCCGCCTTGGCCCTCACGATAGCTGTGCGCGGCGCCATCAGCGCGCCCGAAAATTCGATGCGTTCCGGCATGGCCACCAACAGGGGCCGCACGACTTCGGCACGGGTGAATTCGAGCGCCACCACCGCAGCCTTCTTGTCCTTCTCGGCCGTCTCGCTGCTCTTGGCACGCGACACCAGCACCGAGGCGCCCACCGCGGCGATGACCACGGCAACCCCTCCCACGAGCCACAGCTTGCGCATGGCACTTCCTTTCGTTTTCATCATTTGGCGGCGAAGTGTAAGGAAGCTCCCTGACGCGTCGAGGCCGAATGCGACGAACTGCAGATTGTGTGGGTCAGTCTGCGTGGGGGCGATCCCTATGAGCTGCAAGGCAGGTTGAGTGACGCTGCTTGTGCGGGCGATTCTTGTGGGCGGCTACGGCGCGCCCGGGCACGCGTCGGTGCTTCGCTTCGGCGGTCGGCGGGTACGCCGACTTCCCTGCGGTGCGCGGTCTTGTGGCCACGTCGCCGAACTCGCTACGTTCGCTTTGCTCACTGCGCTCAGACAGCCGCGACGAATCAGTTGACGAAGCGCGCAAGCGCGCGGCCACAAGCCCTGTGCTCCTCGGCGCCTCAGAGGCGCGCCACCGCCTGCCCGGGCGCGCCTTCGCTGCAGCGGCGGTGTCTTCCGTACCAAAAACCGCCGACTTGCCCATCGCGACGATGGTGGTTTCTGGTGTCGCTCTGCTCCTGCTCCGAACACCGCCGACGGACCCATCGCGACCGCGCGCGCGGTGTCCCGTGCGGCGGCTCTTCCTCACAACCATCTCCGATGGTTGAGCGCGGCAGGGGGTGCCCGGTGGGGGCGATTTCTGTGGCGACGGAGGTGCGCAGGTTCGAGGTCGGCGCGCTTGCGCGCTTCGTAAACTGACTCGCCGCGGCTGTTCGAACGCAGCGCACGAAGTAAGCGTAGTGAGTTCGGCGGCGCGACCTCGGGCTTGCGCGCCTGCGTGCAGTCGGCGTACCCGCCGACCGCCACAGCATGAGCCCCCGCCGGGCGCTCCCTGCTGCGCCGTAGCCGCCGCCACACGCAAAACCGCCCCCCTAAACTTTCCAACGACAACAAAATGGATTTAAGTTGTACACAACTTAATTTTCAACAATCGAATACACTCCAAACATGGCAACGCGCAAACCCAGCACAGCTACCAAGAAAGCTGCGAAAGCGGCCGACAAAGCTGCGTTCCTGCGCCTGGACAACCAGTTGTGCTTCGCGCTCTATTCCAGCTCGTTGGCGATGACCAAACTCTACAAGCCGGTGCTCTCGCCACTCGGCCTCACTTACCCTCAGTATCTTGTGTTGCTGGTGCTGTGGGAGACCGACTCGATCGGTGTGAGCGAGCTGGGTGCGCGGCTGTTTCTGGATTCCGGCACGCTCACGCCGCTGCTCAAGCGCATGGAAGCGGCGCAGTGGCTCAGGCGGCAGCGGGCTCTCGATGATGAGCGGCGCGTGATCGTCACGCTCACGCCGGCCGGCGACACCCTGCGCCATGAAGCGATCGATGTGCCGGCGCATGTGGCCTGCGCCACCGGTTGCAAGATTCCCGAGTTGATCGCATTGACCGCGCAGTTGCAGCGCCTGCGCGATCAGGTCATGAGAAGTACCGACGATAGCGCTGCAGCACTCTGAACTTCCCCATCCCTCTCCCCACCACCCCTTGACCATAAGGACCACACCATGAAGATCGAAAAAGTTCTGTACACCGCCCACGCTACGTCCACCGGCGGCCGCGAAGGCACCTCGAAATCGTCGGATGGCGTGCTCGATGTCAAGCTGACCACACCCAAGGAACTCGGCGGCAACGGCGCCGTCGGAACCAACCCCGAGCAGCTCTTCGCGGCAGGTTACTCGGCCTGTTTCATCGGCGCGATGAAGCACGTGGCGATGATGCAAAAGATCAGCCTGCCGGCCGATACCTCGATCGCCGCCGACGTCGGCATCGGCCAGATCCCGGCCGGCTTCGGTATTCAGGTTGCGCTGACGGTCACCATCCCCGGCATGGAACGCGCCGCGGCCGAGAAGCTGGTCGAAGCGGCGCACGGCGTTTGCCCGTACTCGAATGCGACGCGCGGCAACATCGACGTGACGCTGACGGTGGCCTGATCGCCTGTTGATCACCACTCGATCGACGGGCGCGGTAACAACCGCGCCTGCCGATGCGTCCCTCAGCGCGTGACCCAGCTTTGTCACGCGCCTGACACGCCGGGCGGGCACTCTCGAAGGTTGTCGTTTTCACCTTCGGAGTTGCCCGCCATGTTCTTTGCCCCTCGCCTGATCGCGCTCGCCGCGGCCGCCACGCTCGCCACCGGGGCGCACGCCGGTATCTCCTTGATCGCCAACGGCAGCCTCGGCGGCACAGCCGATCTGTCGGGCTTGAGCGGCATGCTCGAGAACGGCGTGGACGCGGCCAATGTGCTCGGCGGCATGGGCTCGGGCCTGGCCTGGGCTGGCGGCAACACCTTCCTCGCGCTGCCCGACCGCGGCCCGAACGCCACCGTGTATGCGGCCGGCGCGTCCATCGACAACACCACTTCCTTCATCCCGCGCTTCAACACGGTGCAGCTCGGTCTCACGGCCAGCGCCTCGGGCGCCCTGCCCTTCACGATCGCGCCCACGCTCAGCTCGACCACGCTGCTCTACAGCCCCACCGCGCTGACGTATTCGGCGACCGGCACAGCGCTGTTGCCCAACACGGCGAACAAGTTCTACTTCTCCGGCCGCTCCGACAACTTCGATGCGTCGCAGAACTCGCTCAACCCCAACAATGCCCGCCTCGACCCCGAGGCCATCCGCGTTTCGGCCGATGGCAAGAGCGTGTTCGTCAGCGATGAATACGGCCCCTACGTCTACCAGTTCGACCGCGCGACCGGCGCGCGCATCAAGAGCTTCGCGCTGCCTTCGAACCTCGGCATCGCCACGCTGAGCAGCACCGGCGCCACCGAGATTTCCGCCAACGCCACGAGCGGGCGCATCACCAACAAGGGCATGGAAGGCCTGGCCATCACGCCCGATGGCAAGACGCTGGTCGGCTTCATGCAAAGCCCGCTCGCGCAAGACGGCGGCGATGGCGGCCGTGCCAACCGGCTGGTGCAGATCGACATCGCCACCGGCGCGACCAAGGAGTTCGCCTACGACAACCACCTGGACGCGACCAACAAGAACTACAACAGCAGCGAGATCCTGGCCGTCAACGACCACCAGTTTCTGGTGCTCGAACGCGACGGCAAAGGCCTGGGCGATGGCAGCAAGGCGGTGCTCAAGCAGGTCTACCTGATCGACACCGCCGGCGCGGCCGACGTGAGCAACCTGAGCGGCGAAAGCGCGCTGCTGGCCGCGGCCGTCAAGAAGACGCTGTTCCTCGACGTGAAGTCGGCCCTCAACGCCGCCGGCATCAGCGATGCCAACATCCCGTCGAAGCTCGAAGGCTTGGCCTTCGGGCAAGACGTGGTGGTGGGTGGCGTGGTCACGCACACGCTCTACATCGCGAACGACAACGACTTCGCGACGGCCGCCGGCGCGAACAAGTTCTTCGTGTTCGGCGTGACCGATGCGGACCTCGCCGGCTTCGGCGCCAACTATGTGGCACAGGCCGTGCCGGAGCCGCAGACCTACGCGCTGATGCTTGCGGGCCTGGGTGTGGTCGGCTTCATGGCGAAGCGCAAGAAGCGAGGTTGAGTCTCGTTCCCGCCCGTTAATCGCTGCTGCTTCGAGCGGCGTGTGACCACCGGGCCGTTCGAGCAGCCAACAAACGCAGCATCAACTCGATCCGCGCTTTGACGGGCGTGAGATCGCCGGCCGATGCCGTCGCCGCATCTTCACCACCGACGATGCGGCCATCGAGACAGCGCGTGCTGCGCAGCACCGCCACGCCTTGCGCTTGAGCCTCTGCCAAGGCAGCTTCCAGCGCGTGATGCACCGAGCCGTTGCCGGTGGTCGCGACGACCAAGCCTCGCGCGCCCGCAGCGATCAACGACTGCACCGTAGCAGCGCGCGCGCCGGCGTGGCTGGTGACGATCTCGACGACCGGCCAGGCGTCGGCGTCGTCACCGAGCACTTCCAAGCCCGTTGCTTCGGCCACCGGCCACGGGCGCACACAACGCAACGCGCCATCTTCCACATAAGCCAACGGCCCCGCGTCGCCCGAGCCGAACGCATCCAACCGATACGGATGCGACTTGCGCACTTCGCGCGCGCCGTGCACCGTGCCGGCCAGCACCGCGAGCACGCCCTGCGCGCCGGGCGTTCGCGCCACTGTCAACGCGTCGAGCAGGTTTTGCGGGCCATCGGCCTGCAGCGAGGTGGCTGGGCGCATCGCGGCCACCAGCACCACCGGCTTGGCCGGCGCGAGCACGCGCTGCAGGAAATACGCGGTCTCTTCCAGCGTGTCGGTGCCGTGGGTGATGACGATGCCGGCCACGTCATCGCGGGCCGCGTGGTGGGCCACGCGCTGGGCGAGGCGCAGCCAGATGTCGAAGTCCATGTCCTTGCTGTCGATCTGCGCGACCTGCTCCATCTCCAGCGGCTCGTTGGCCAGCGACGGAATCGCGGCGACGAGTTGCGCCACGCCGATCTGCGCCGAGGTATAGCCCGTCTGCTGGCTGACGCTGGCCGCGGTGCCGGCGATCGTGCCGCCGGTGCCCAGGATCACGATGGTTCGCGATGTCGATTCACGCGCATTGTTTTGCATTTTTCGCCAAGCTGGATGAAAATACAGGTACTGGATGAATCGCCAGCCATGGATCGGCAGCCAAGCCGGCTGTGCGAGTGGCCGTGGAGCGAATGTCCGCCAAAAGGAAGCGCAGTGTACGAAGCACCCAAACTCACCGATCGGCAACAGCAGATCCTCGACCTCGTGCGCAGCGCCATCGAGCGTACCGGCGCGCCGCCCACGCGGGCCGAGATCGCGACCGAGCTGGGCTTCAAATCCGCCAACGCGGCCGAGGAGCATCTGCAGGCGCTCGCGCGCAAGGGCGTGATCGAGCTGGTCGGCGGCACCTCGCGCGGCATCCGGCTGCGCACCGAGGTGCTGCGTGCGCTCAACGAATCACGCGGCAAGCAGTTCAGCCTGCCGCTGCCCAGCCTCGCGCAACTCACGCTGCCGCTCATCGGCCGCGTGGCGGCTGGCAGCCCGATCCTCGCGCAGGAACACATCGACCAGAGCTATGTGGTCGAAGCCAGCATGTTCCCGCGCCGGCCCGATTACCTGCTCAAGGTGCGCGGCATGAGCATGCGCGATGTCGGCATCATGGATGGCGACCTGCTCGCCGTGCAAAAGACCAAGGACGCGCGCAACGGCCAGATCATCGTGGCGCGCTTGGGTGACGATGTGACCGTCAAGCGCTTTCGCCGCACGCGCACCAGCATCGAGCTCATCCCCGAGAACCCCGATTTCGAAACCATCGTCGTGCCGACCGATGGCAGCGCGGCCGATCAGGGTTTCGAGATCGAAGGCCTCGCCGTCGGCCTCATCCGCAACAACATGATGATGTGACCGCCATGCCCGCCGTCTCCACGTCCGCGGTCTCTACGTCCGCAGTCTCCAAAGCGCACACCATCAAGTCGCCCAAGGCCCGCACCGCCGCCGAGTGCGTGCGGCTGGAGCAGTTGCCCAACATCGGCCCGTCGCTCGCCGAAGACCTGCGCCTCATCGGCATCCTGCACCCGCAAGACCTGCGCGGCAAGGACGCCTTCGTCCTCTACCAAAGCCTCTGCGCCGCCACCGGCCAGCGCCAGGACCCCTGCGTGCTGGACACCTTCATGGCCGCCACCGATTTCATGAGCGGCGCCGAAGCCGCGCCGTGGTGGCACTACACGCCGCAGCGGAAGGTGTTGTTCGGGCAGGTTTGAGCCTTGCATCTCTCCGCGCCTTTCTCGGCACCTTTCTCGTCGCATCCTCATGAACCTTCTTCGCAGCGCGAGCCGCGCGCGCTGGCTGCTGCTCGCCGCAGATGGCGTCGCGGTCTTCGGCACCTGGATCGATTTCCTCGCCATCATGACGCTGGCTGCCTACCGTTTTCAGGTGACGCCTGTCCAGATGGCGCTGTTCAGTGCGGCAGGCATTCTGCCGGGCATCCTCGTGTCGCCGTGGGTCGGCCGCCTGTGTGATCGAGGCCCGGTCAAGCGCCATCTGCTCGTGTCGATCACCCTGCGCATCGCCGCGACCGTGGCGATACTGCTCTGCCACGATCTCTGGCTGCTGACCGTGCTGGTGGCCTGCCGATCTGGGCTCAGCGCCGTCGTTGCGCCGGCCCTAGGCGTCATCGCGGTTCGGTCGATTGCGGCGGAGGACCGCCCGCGGTTTTACGCCGTGCTCAATGTGCTCAACAGCAGTGCCAAGGTCTTGGCACCCGCCCTCGGCACGATCGCCAGTTCGGCCACCAGCGAGACGACCACGCTCGCCGCTTCGCTGTTCTTCGCATTGGTGTCTCTCGGCTTGTTCGCGCTTGTTCGCGTTCCGAACCGCGCTTCGCCCATCGGCGCAGCCAACGCCACTGCAAACAGCGGTCACAGCAGCGGGTTCGCGATCTTCGTCTGGGTCGTGGCGACTTACG
Organism: Rhodoferax sp.; assembly: GCA_026224975.1. GTDB lineage: Bacteria > Pseudomonadota > Gammaproteobacteria > Burkholderiales > Burkholderiaceae_C > LMDS01. The sequence continues at coordinate 24,981 of JAMFRW010000519.1, forward strand.
CCTTCTTCGTCTTCATGGTCAACAACCTGTTCCCGTTGATGCTGCAACGTTCCGGTTTCGACAAGGCACTGCTCGGCATCCTGGTGAGTTGTTCGGGTGCGGGAAACGTCCTGTCAGGCCTGTGGCTCGCACGTCGCACCGTCACACACCCGATGAAGGGCCAACTCGCCGAACTGCTGTCGCCGGGCGCATTCGCGGCCACAGGGTTCTTTCTGATCGGTATCACGCTGTGGCATGCAGGGCCGGCCACCGAGGGCGCGCTCTGCGCGCTGTTTTTCGTCGGCGGCACCTTCAGCGCCCGCTTCGCCGTGGCAGCCAATGTCTACGTGAGCACCCGGCATGCCGAAAGCATCGGGCACAGTTCGGCGCTCATCCAAGGATGGCAAAACGCCATGATCCTTGGGGCGCCGCTGCTCGGTGCCGTGGTGCTCGAACACTTCGGGCCCGCTTCGGTTTTCTTGGTGGCATCGGCAGCCGGCGGCCTGTCGTTGGGCGCAGCCGCCATCGCTGAACGGTCGATTTCCAACCGAGCGGCCGGCGTGAAAACCCACCGGGTGAAGCGCGTTGCCTGAGCAGCCGACCGACGGCCTCCGCCCCACTGACACAGCAAAACGGTCTTGCGTGTCCACTGAAGTGACCTGTTCTTCCCCCCAACTTCTTTTGGGGGAGTCGCCAAAAACGCCCGTACCATCGTTTTTATCGTTATTGCCGGAGATGGCAATGTTTCATCGTAGCTCCATCGGTCGCTCCGAAGCACCGGCTGCCAGGCTTCCGCTTCGGCTGATCTCCACGGGCAAGGCACTGCCGACGGAGTGTGTGACCTCCGCCGCCCTGGACTCACGGCTCGGGCGGCCTCCTGGTACATCTTGGCGACGTTCCGGAATCGTCCACCGCTTTCACGCCAATCCGCAGGAGACCCAGTCGGGGTTGGCCGTTTTGGCTTTGCAGGACGCGCTTGCTCGCGCCGACATCGAACCTTGTTCGATCGATCTTCTGGTCTCGGCATGCGGCGTACAGGAACAGGCTCTGCCCAATACTGCCGCCCGCATCATGCGAGACGCGGGCCTTGTGCACGGCACGCCGGCTTTCGATGTCGGGGCCAGTTGTCTGAGCTTCCTGGCAGCGTTGCAGGTCGCCGCGAGTCTGCTCAACGCCGGTAGCTACCGGCGCATTGCCATCGTCGCCTCCGACCTGGCATCCCGCGGCGTGGACTGGTCCTGCCCTGAAGCGTCGTTGATCTTCGGCGATGGCGCTGCGGCCGTGGTGGTGGAGTTGCCAAAGGCGGGGGCAGGTGCCGATGGGGAGGGCATTGCCTCCTATCTGCTCGAAACCTATCCCGATGGGCTCGAATACTGTGAAATCCGTGCGGGCGGTACCCGCCGGAACCCACGCAGCGGCATGTGCGAGTCGGATTTCATGTTCCACATGGACGGCAAGCGTGTCTTCAAGCTGGCGTCGAGCCTGATCCAGGGCTTTCTGCACCGGCTGCTCGATGCGCGCGGGCTGTCCATTGCCGACATCGACACCGCCGTGCCGCACCAGGCCAGCCACCTCTCGATGGCGCATATGCGGCGGCGCTTGGGCTTGCCCGCCTCTTCGGTCATCGACATCTACGCACATCATGGCAACCAAGTGGCCGCCTCCATGCCCACCGCGCTGCACGAAGCAGTGGTGACAGGCCGTGCGGCACCGGGGAAGCGATTGCTGCTGCTGGGCAGTGCGGCCGGGCTCACCCTGGGCGGCATGGTGCTTTGCACATGAGGGTGCTCGTGACCGGCGCCACGAGCGGCCTCGGCCGCCATGCTGTGGACGAGTTGCTCAGGCAAGGCATCTCGCCTCGCGCCACGGGGCGCAATGCAGCGGCCGGGCGGGTGCTGCAATCCATGGGCGTTTCGTTCGAGCCTTTGGACCTCGCGACCATGACGCCGGCCGAGGCCTGCCATCTGGTTCGGGATGTCGATGTGGTCTGGCATTGCGCCGCCTTGTCGTCTCCGTGGGGCAGACCGCGAGACTTCGAAGCCGCCAATGTGCGCGCGACCCGTGTGCTGGCGGATGCTGCCGCCAGCCGCGGCGTGCCGCGCTTCGTTCACGTCTCCACGCCCTCCATCTACTTCGACTACCGGCACCACGCGGAGGTGCCCGAAACCTATCGGGCGCGACGCTTTGCCAATGCTTATGCGGCCAGCAAGGCCGCTGCAGAGGCCGCCATCGGGAATCTCGCCGCGCGTCATCCGCGCACGACCTTCGCGATCTTGCGGCCGCGCGCCCTGTTCGGGCCTCACGACCGGGTGATCCTGCCGCGCTTGCTTTCGTTGCTTCGCCGCGGCCACGGCGTGCTGCCACTGCCGGGCGGCGGGCGGGCACGCATGGACTTCACCTACGTCGGCAACGTGGTTCATGCCATGCACCTTGCCAGCAGCGTGAACGGCTTCGAATCCGGCGAGGCGTTCAACATCACCAATCAACAGCCCACACGCTTGAGCTCCTTGCTGCAGGAACTGCTGGTGCGGCATTGGCGGCTGAAGTTCCGCATCCGCGCGCTGCCTTACGCTGTGTTGGCCGGATTGGCGCGAGCGCTGGAGGCTTGCTCGCACATCACGCGGCGCGAGCCGGTCTTCACCCGCTACAGCATGGCTGCCCTTCACTACGACATGACGCTGGACAACCGCAAGGCTCAGCGGCAGCTCGGCTACTTTCCGCCGGTGGCGCTGCCGGAAGCCATCGCACGCACGGCCGCTTGGCATCGAGATCATGGCAAGCATCACGGTCTTTGAAGCCGGTCATTGCACCCACGCCGCCTGCATGGCGCTTCGCGGCGCGGGTTGGTCGACATGCGCATTCCCTTCGCGCGCCTATCTCATCGAAACACATCGCGGGCGTTGGCTGTGGGACACAGGTTATGCGGAGCACTTTCTGGATCACACACGCAGCGGGCTGTTCTCTTTGTACGCCAAGGTCACACCGGTGTATTTCGAACCCGCGCAAGCCGTGGCAGTGCAGCTTCGCGCCAGAGGTGTTCAGCCTTCCGATCTGACGGCGATCATCCTGTCGCACTTCCACGGCGACCATGTGGCGGGCCTGCGCGATCTTCCCGACGTACCGGTCATTTGTTCAGGGGCCGGCTGGCAGGTCACGCGCCAGCGGGTCGGCATTGCGGCGCTGCGGCGGGCGTACGTCCCCGGGCTGATGCCTCCCGACATCGATCAACGCGTGCTGCCGATGGAAAGTTTCGAACGGGTGACCTTGCCCACCAACCTGGCGCCGTGGACGCACGCCTGGGCGGTGCCGGGGTCGGAGCAACAGCTGCTTCTCGTGAATTTGCCGGGCCACGCTGACGGTCACATCGGCGCATTCGTGCAAACGGAAAACGGGTGGACGCTGCTCGCCGCGGATGCGGCCTGGTCACCGCTGAGCTATCGCGAGCTGCGGGGTCCTTCGCGGCTCGCCGAACTCATCATGGAGAACACCCGTGCCTATGCCGAAACGCTGCAC
>JAMFRW010000520.1 GCA_026224975.1 Rhodoferax sp.
CTCGCCGAATCAATCGCCCGATGCCGTAGGCCGTCGACAGCGCCATGAACACAGCGAGCGCCGGCGCGGTCGTGACGAGCGCGCCCAGCGATTCTTCGCTCGACGCTGCACCGGCCGCCACCGCGCACAGCACGGCCGGGAAGACGAACCCCAGCGGTGCCGCCCACCGGTGCGCCGCCAGGCTTCGGAATTGGCGGCCCAGGTGGTACATCGACATGCTGGCCGCGAACCACAGGCAGCACAGCAGCAACTGAGGCGGCCACGGCATGCCGGGGACTTCCGGCTCGACGGCATGCGTGAGCGAGAGCAGTGCGCATGATGCGAACGTCATGCCGACGCCTACGCTGGCCACCCAGGACTGCAACACAAAAATGGACCAGCGAAACATGTTCGGAACCTCGTGCGACGCGGCGCGTCTCGAAGGGGCAGTATCCGCAGCCGCTGTGCAAGAAATTCGCAAGAAAGGAGGTTGTTGGTTGCGCTTTCGTGAAGCTTTGCGGCATGCGGCTTCGCCTATCCTGCGCGCTCGTTCCTGCACACCCCGAAAGACCGCCATGCATTTGCCCTCCGAATCCGAAGGATCGCCTCAGCCTCCCACGCCATCCCATGGGTGACCAGCCGCTGCTGATCGCGCTCGTCGCGGTTCAGTTCATGGTGCATGCGCTCGGCTGGGCCATGGCCGCGCAGCTAACCCGGCGCCGGCGCGATGCCGAAGGCCACTTCGCCGCGTTCTGGCTGCTGCTGGCCGTCGGCATGATGCTTTACGTACCGGCCTGGGGCTCGGGCAGCGCGCCGCGCAACCTGGGTGACCTGATGATCGTCGCGGCGAGCACGCTGCAGCACCGCGGCATGGCGCTTTACTGGGGCCGGCGGCCGAACGATCGCGGCTATGTCTTGTGGATGGCGTTCGTCGCCGCGATGCTCGCCCTCAGCCTGACCCAGGCCAACGGCCATGGCCTGCGGGTCGCCAATGTGTGCATCGGTGTCGGTGTGATGCTGCTGGCCACGGTGCGCCTGACCTGGCTGCAGGGCCGGCAGCAGACGCCGACTTTCGCCGCGGTTTTGGCGATTGGCTACGCCGTGCTGGGTGTTGCGCTGCTGGCGCGTTCGGTGCAGGCGCTGACGGTCGCGCCCACCACCAAGATCTCGATCGACGCACCCGGCCACGCCAACGTGCCGCTCGCCATCCTGTTCCTCTTCCTCGGCGGCTTGATCAACCTCGCACTGATCCGCCTCGTGCTCGGGCGGGTGCTCGAGCATCTCAAGACGCAGGCCCTGACCGATGCGCTCACCGGTGCCGCCAACCGCCGCGGCCTGTTGCAGCGCCTGGAGGCGGTGCATGCGCGCGCGCGGCAGGGCGGCCACGGCTATGTGGTGATGATGGTGGACATCGATCACTTCAAGGCCATCAACGACGAGCATGGCCATGCCGAAGGCGACATCGTGCTGAAGCGCGTGGCGCAACACCTGCGCGACGGCTTGCGCGCCGATGACATGGTGGCGCGTTGGGGCGGCGAGGAGTTCTGTGTGCTGCTGCCGCGAATCCGTCTGGCGGAGGCCCATCCGCTCGCCGAACGCATGACGGTGCAGATCGCCGCGACCGGCAATCCACGCGTCACCGTCAGCATTGGCGTGGCCGAAGCCGAGGTGCAGGCGGAAGGACCCGAGGGCGCCACGCACCGCGCCGATGCGGCGCTCTACCGCGCGAAGCAGACGGGGCGCAACCGGGTGGTCAGCGCTTCGGGTCTGGCGCCCGGCTGAGGAACGCGTGGCGGCGTCAGCGGCCGGTATCGGTGCGCTGAACCGCATCCACGATCGCCTGAAATTCGTCCGCGTTCACATCCGAGATCACCCAATGGTTCATGCCGTGGGCCGACCAGTGCGCCGTTCGATAACCGCGCTGCGAGGCGAAGCTCGGCCGGCTGTCTGCCGAGGAGCCGGGCCACACGAACGCGTTGACGATGTGCTGGCCTTGCCGGTAGACCAGCGCGGCGACCGGACGGCCAGCCAGGTAATCGACGCGACCTCCGAGGAACACCGAACCGGCCAGCCCGAGTTCGCTTACCGGTGGCGAGAAGCCGAGGCGGGCCGAGAGAAACGGCTTGACCGTGTGATGATCGGACGAGGCCACGTCGACCAGGTGCTCGCCGAGCGTCGAGCGCACATGGCTTGCGAGGACGTCTTCGCCGAGTTGCTGCTCCTGCGAGGTCTGCAGCCAGGCGAGGTCGACCGCCATGGCCAGCAGCGCTGCGAGGCTCATGGAGAGCGCGAGCGGGCGCCATGCGAACCAGCGGTTCACGGCCTTTGGCGGCGATGCTGGCGATAACTGTGGCGATGACGTCGATGGTGAAGAAGGCGCCAACAACACCGTCATGCGCTCGCGCAATTCAGCCGGCGCCACGTGGTACTCGGCGCCTTCTCGCAGCACGCTGCACAGCTCGCGCGTCTCATCGACCTGCCGACGCAATGCCGGCTCGTTCGGCAGCCGTGCCTCGATGGCCAGCTGCGCGTCCAGCCCGAGTTCGCCATCGACAAACGCGGCGGCTTGCAACATGGAGTCTTGCGCGTTCATGAGCTGCTCCCGCTCTGTGCCGAGCGTGGCACCGGCCGCAGCACCGGCCGCGCACCCGGCGTCAGCGCCGTGCGCATCAGGCCACGGGCGCGGGCCAGGCGCGACATCACCGTGCCGATGGGGATCTCGGCGATGCGGGCGATGTCGGCATACGAAAGATCTTCCAGCTCGCGCAGCACCAGAACCTCCCTGAACGGAATCGGCAGCGCGGCGATGGCCGCGTTGAGCTGCGCGCTGTCGGCCTTTCGCAGCGCGACCGAAAGCGGTTCATCCGCAGACGGCGCGGCGATCTCTTGCCAGGCGTCTTCGGGGTCGCCTTGCAGCGCCTGCTCGGCCGGCCGGTTTTCGCGCAGCCACGAATAGCAGGTGTGCCGCACGATCTGCAGCAGCCAGGCGCGTGCCCCTTCGCCGCGCAGGCCGCCGATGTAACGCAGCGCGCGCATCAACGCTTCCTGCACAACGTCTTGCGCGTCATGGTCGTTGCGTGTCAGCCAGCGCGCCAGGTTGTAGGCAGCGTCCAGGTGAGGCATCGCCAGCGCTTCGAATCGTCGCCGGTTCTCGTCATCGCTCATGGGGGACCCTCGTTGCCAAGCCATACCTGCCGGCGCGCCGTTTTATTCCCGATCCCCGAGCGCGGCCAAGGGTTGGCGGAATATCGCATCTCGCCGCCCGGTATGAGCTGCAAGGCCATCGCGCCGAAACCTGCACCTCACTCACTGGAGCACGTGATGAATCCATTCGATCGAAGGCAATTCCTGCAACTCGCCGGCCTCGGTGGCGTGGTGTTCGTGTCCGGCCTGCCGGGCGCGGCGCAGGCCGCGGAGGCCAAAGACGAAGGCTTCTACTTCCTGCAATTGTCCGACAGCCATTGGGGCTTCGAAGGCCCGCCGAACCCGGATGCGCGCGGCATGCTGCCCAAGGCCATTGCCGCGGTCAACGCGCTCCCGCAAGCGCCCGATTTCGTCATCTTCACCGGCGACCTGACCCACACCACCGACGATCCGCAGGAGCGCCGCCGGCGCCTGGCCGAGTTCCGCCAGATCGTTGGCAGGCTGGGCGTGAAAGACGTGAAGTTCATCCCCGGCGAGCACGATGCCTCGCTCGACAGCGGCAAGGCGTTTCAGGAGTTTTTCGGCGCCACGCACTACACCTTCGACCACAAGGGCGTGCACTTCATCGTGCTCGACAACGTGAGCGACCCTGGCGCGCAGCTCGGCGAAGCGCAGTTGGCCTGGCTGGCCGACGACCTCAAGGCTCAGGCGAAGGACGCACGCATCGTCGTTTTCGCCCACCGCCCGCTGTTCGACCTGTACCCGCAGTGGGACTGGGCCACGCGCGACGGCGCCAAGGCCGTGGACCTGCTGATGCCGTATGCGAACGTGACGGTGTTCTACGGCCATATCCACCAGGAACACCACCAGATGACCGGCCACATCGCGCATCACTCGGCCAGGTCGCTGATCTTCGCCTTGCCCGCGCCCGGCTCAAGCCCCAAGCGCACGCCGCTGGCGTGGGATGCGGCGCAGCCTTATCGCGGCCTCGGCTTTCGGCAGATCGAGGCCGAGGTCGAAGGTGGCAAGCCGGCACTGGTGATCACCGAACTGCCGGTGCAGAAAGTCTGAGCCATGCGCTGCGATCCACAGAAAGCCGACCGCAAGAGGATCGACCGCAAGAGAGTCGACCCAAAGCGCAGAGTGATGCTGTTCTCGGCCGGGGCGCTCGCCGTCGTCTCCGCGCCGGTCTGGCACTCCCTCGCCAGGGCCGCGGTGCCGCGCGTGATCGACATCGTGGCCAAGAAGTTCGTGTTCGTGCCGGAAGAGATCCGAGTCAAGCAAGGAGAAACGGTCACGCTGCGCTTCACTGCGCCCGAAGTGCCCATGGGCTTCAACCTGGCCGATTTCGGCCTGCGGACCAACATCGTGCCGGGCCAGGTGGCGTCACTCGAATTGACGCCGACCAAGGCCGGCAGCTTCACCTTTCTGTGCGATGTGTTTTGCGGCTCTGGCCACGAGGACATGAGTGGCACGCTGATTGTTTCCTAGGCAAGGACCCTACGTCCCCGCGATCGCCGCGATCCGCAGCCATGACCAATACGCCGCCGTCGCGCCGATCACATACAGCACCGGCTTGCGCGCCCGCGCATACCAGCGGTAGCGCGAGAGCCAGCGCGTGAGCGCGTAGCACACGCCCACAGTGAAGAGCTGGCCGATTTCCACGCCGATGTTGAAGGTCAGCAATGCGAGCGGCAAGTGGGTTTGTGGCAGGCCGATTTCCTTGAGCGCGCCCGCAAAGCCGAGGCCGTGCACCAGGCCAAAGACGAAGGCCACGAGCGCCGGCAGTCGCCGCGCGAGCGTGGCGCGGTCACGCAAGGCCTCTGCGGCGACCAGCACGATCGAAAGGGCGATCGAAGCCTCGACCGGCGCCGAGCGCAGCGTGAGCCAGCCCATCACGCTGCTGGCGAGCGTCAAGCTGTGCGCCACGGTGAAGGCAGTGATGGTGCCGACCAGCCGCCGGTTGAAGCCGACCAGGAACAGCAGCCCGATCACGAACAACAAGTGGTCTATGCCACTCAGGATGTGCTCCACGCCGAGGACGGTGTAGGCCA
>JAMFRW010000521.1 GCA_026224975.1 Rhodoferax sp.
CCACCGTCGAGGACAACCAAACGACGGTTACGTTCCCTGTGTATGTGTTGACTACTCCAGTACCTATTTTGACTCTCAACGATTCCTTAGATACGAGGGCGAGCGTACTCAATGCCGCGACAACCGTCTGCTCGGTGAATTCGAGCTGACGCGGGTGGCGGGCGAGGGCGGCTTCAGCATCGTCTACCTGGCCTGGGACCACTCGCTGCAACGCAAGGTCGCGCTCAAGGAATACCTGCCGTCGTCGCTCGCGATGCGTGGGGGCGGCTCGCTGGTGCGCGTCAAGTCGGAACGGCACCGCGAGACCTTCGAGTTGGGTCTTCGCAGCTTCATCAACGAAGCACGGCTGCTGGCGCAGTTCGACCATCCGTCGCTCGTCAAGGTCTACCGCTTCTGGGAGGCCAACGGCACCGCCTACATGGTGATGCCGTTCTACGAGGGCCAGACGGTCAAGGACGCGCTGCGCGCGCGCCAGGGCCCGCCCGACGAGGCCTGGCTGCGCAACCTGCTTTCGCCGCTGACCGAAGCGCTGATGGTCATCCACGCCGAGAAGTGCTACCACCGCGACATCGCCGCCGACAACGTGATCCTGCTGGCCGGCAGCAACCGCCCGCTGCTGCTCGATTTCGGCGCCGCGCGTCGCCTGATCGGCGATGCCACGCAGCAGCTCACGGCGATCCTCAAGCCTGGCTACGCGCCCATCGAGCAGTACGCGGAAGTGCCGGGCATGAAGCAAGGTCCGTGGACGGATGTGTATGCGCTGGCCGCGCTGATGTACGGCGCGATCCTTGGCAAGATCCCGCCGGCTGCGGTGGCGCGCATGGTGCAGGACACGATGGTGCCCATCCGGCAAGCCGCTTATGGCCGCTACAACGACGGCTTTCTGGCGGCGATCGATCGCGCCTTGGTGGTGGTGCCCGAAGGCCGCACGCGCAGCATCGAGGCGTTTCGTGCGGAGCTCGGGCTGGGGAGCCACGCGGTGGAGCCGGAGCGCGCCGCGCCGATCGCGCCCGAGGTGAAGACGGTGATGATCCCGCGAGGCGAGGCGCGTGCGAAGGCTGCACCGGCGCCGGTGCGCACGGCGGCTCCGGTCGCGGCTCCGAAGCCGGCGCCTTTGTCGTCGGGTGGTGGCCGTGTCGCCTTGCTGGCAGGTGGCGGCTTGCTGCTGATCGCGCTGGTGGGTGGTGGGGCTTACTGGATGCTGGCCTCGCGCGCGGCGGCGCCCGCGGTCGATGCGCAGGCGGTGGCGGCGTCGGGCACGGCGGTTGTGCCGGTGGCGGCGGTGGTGGCCACGCCGCCGCCTGTCGTCACGGCAAACGTACCGTCGACCACGCCGGCCACCGCGGCGCCGACGGCTGCCGAACCCTTCAAGCCGGCTGCGCAAACCCCACAGGCCGCGCGCCCAGCCAGCCCGTTCAACCCGCGCCGCGAGTTCGATCAGATCCTGCAGGCGCAAACGCCCGGCTTCGGCGTCCAGGCCAGCAGCGTCAAGCCGGTGCTGAAGATCGACAAGGACAAGCTGGTCTTCACCGTGGCCTCGGCGCGCGACGGTTATGTCTACGTGCTGCAGCTCGGCGCCGATGCCAACGTGCGCGAGCTGTTCCCGAACAAGGGTGCCACCGCCAACCGCATCCGCAAGGGCCAGACGCTGACCTTGCCGGGATCGGACTGGATGTTCGTGCTCGACACCGGCGAGCCGGCAGGCCGCGAATACGTGCTGGCGATCGTCTCCGACCGGCCGCGTGATTTCACGGCCATGGGCGGCTTGTCGGAAGGCGGCTTTCCGCTGTTTCCCATCGGCGAGCAGGCAACAGCGTTGCCGCGGCCGGCCGGCAACTCGCCCTATGCCGGCAAGCCGGTGTGTGCCGGTGGCGCGACGTGCGCCGACGAATACGGCGCAGCGCTCTTCAGCTACGACGTGATTCGTTGAGTTGCCGCTTCGCAACCGCTAGACTCCACGCGCGCCCATGAGCCCGCCGGGCCGTCCCAAGGGCGAATATCGGAGTGCGCAGCACGAAGGTACTCCAGTGAGCAGCCTGCTGAACGTGTGTGCGGCATTGGCATGCCGGCCACGAACTCGGGCA
>JAMFRW010000522.1 GCA_026224975.1 Rhodoferax sp.
GCGGCGCGGGTCGGGTCAGCAGGGCGTGAAGCAGCGCCAGCGGCTCGGTCTCGGGGAAGGGCGTCTGGCCGGCCAGCGCCCAGTACAGCACGGCGCCAAGCGCGTAGTCGTCGGCCCGATGATCGGCCGCGCGTCCCAGGCGCCCGGTCTGCTCCGGCGCGCTGAACGGCAGGGCCTTGTCGATGGCCGCGGCGTGCACGAAGCGCGCATCGACGTGGCGCTGCACCACCGCGCGCTCGAGCGCGAGCAGCGTGGTCTGGCCATCGGCCGGGTCGTAGGCGATGTGCGCCGGCCCCAGGTCGCCATGGAACACATGGGCCGCATGCATCCGGCCGAGCGTGGCCGCCACGCCGAGCGCGATGCGCACGGCGGTCACCGGCTGGCGCAGCGTGGCGGCGGGGAGCTGATCGAGCCGCACGCCTGGCGCCAGGCCTTGCACCAGCAGGCCGGAGTCGAGGTCCGCGGTGAAGACCTGCGGAATCCCCGGAATACCGCCGAGCAGCCCAAGGATCTGCGCCTCGGCCCGCAAGGCGGCAAGCGCCCGGGCACTCGGCGGTTGGCCGCGCGCTCGGGTGACCACGCAATCGCGCGACGGCTCGCCCGCAGCGCTCCACCGGCCCTGGCTGACGATCCGGCGCTCCGAGGCATAAAGCACCCGGGTTTCGGTCAGCAGCGGTGCGGTGTCGGGAAGCATGGGACGGGCGGGGCGGCGTGAGTCAGTTTACGGGACGCAGGGGCTTCGAAACCGTCTGTGCGCACATTCCCGAGATGACAAAACACCGCAGCCGCCGCCTCTGGAAACGCCAGTTTTCATGCATCTCCGTCATGAGCCCTCGCATGCTCGACCGCGTACTTGATCAGCTCGGCCTGCCCTTCGAGACCCAGCTTGCGCTTGATGCTCTGCCGATGCGCTTCGACGGTGCGCACGCTCAGGCTGAGCGCGAGTGCGATCTGCTTGCTCGATTCACCGCGGGCCAGCGCCGAGAGGATCTGGCTTTCGCGCGGTGAGAGGATGGGCCGCGGCGCCTGGTTGCGAAAGAGCCGCTTGGTGATGGCCGGGCTCAGGAAGGTGCCGCCGGCGCACACCGCCTCGATGCCCGCGATGATCTCGCTGGCCGGCGCGTCCTTCAGCACATAACCGCTGGCGCCGGCCTGCATGGCGCGCTGCACGTACTCGGGGTTGTCGTACATGCTCAGCATCAGCACGCGCACGGCGGGGTAGCGCTCGTGCAGCGTGGCGGCGAGTTCGATGCCGTTGACGTTGCGCATGCCCACGTCGGTCAGCACCAGGTCGGGCGCGCAGGCGGCCATCAGCGCGAGGGCTTCGGCGGCAGAGGCCGCTTCGCCGACGACCAGCATGCGATCGGCCTTGCCCAACCGGGCGCGCAGGCCGTCGCGCACCAGCGGGTGGTCGTCGACGAGCAGCACGCGGATCAGGGAGGTGTTCATGGCGATGGCTGTGGGAAAAGGCGCTCAGACCTGTGCAATGTGCAAGCCAGTGTGCAGTCGCGCCAGCGCATCGCGCGAAACATCGGCTGTGAGCTGCGTGCCGTGGCCGGGGCTGGACTGGATCTCGAGCTGCCCGCCGATGGCCGCCACGCGCTCGCGCATGTTGCGCAGGCCGATGCCTTGCGCCGGCAGCGGCGCCGCCACATCGAAGCCGCGGCCGTCGTCGTTGATCTGCAGGGCCACGCCGCCGTCGGCTTCGAAGGCCAGCGCGATCTGCACC
>JAMFRW010000523.1 GCA_026224975.1 Rhodoferax sp.
AGCCGATCAGTTCGTCGGCGTTCGTCACGAGGGAGCCGTCGGCACGCCTTCGCAGCAACGTGCCGTCCGCGGCCAGGCTCACTTCCGCCGCGATCGAATTGGCGATGTGGGCAAGATGGACGATCCCGTGTGACGAATTCCAGCGGTTGAAGCGGTTGTAGCTGCCATCGGGCAGCGCCAGGTCTCCGACCTGAACGTTGCCGCCGGTCAATTGCCGGTACAAGTCGGTTGCGTAGCCGCGGTCGCCGGTGAACGTGAAAGGCCGGCCCAGGCGGCCGATGCGAACGACGCCACCATACAGGGCAGTCCAGTACTCGGGCGATTCACACGTGAAGACGATCCGCCCGATCTTGCCGGTGGCGGCATCGCGCTCGACGCGCCATTCGCAATATTCGTCCTGCGGCCGGAAGAGGAACTGCTGCGCCAGGAGATCCAGGCCGGCGGGCATCAGCACCTGCACCTGCTCGGAAGGCAGTTTCCACAGCGTGTCTGCCTCCTTCATTGCCCAGTCCCGTCCCCGCGACAACGCGAGCGACTTCGGGAAAGCGTTCCAGAAGATCGGCTGCTCGATGAGCCCCGTCCCGCCTTCGCCGGCGGCCGTGGCGTCGAAGAACTGGGGCTGCACCGGCGGCGGATCCTCGGTGCCCGCTTCGAGCAACGACAGCTCGGAGATGGCGACCTCGAAGCAAAGCGACACGAACTCGTCCCACTCCTGGAGGCCGTTGCGTGTATTGGCCAGGTCCTGCAGGAACGCAGGCGGCACGTGGGTCATCGCACGGGTCATGGCCGGATCTCCCTCGTTGTCCCGGTTGGCTGCCGCCAACGGTCGCATCGGTCGCGCGGCGATGCAGCCAGGCAGTTGGCGCGCTGCGTCCTGGGCGCGTCTTCGCACACCATTTGGCGAGGCCGATCCTGCGCTGTCAAGCGGCCCCGAGGCTGGGTGGAGCGACGCTTCATAGAAGTGCCGTGACGGGGGGCACCTGGGCTGCGCGCAACAGCAGCGCATCGATGCTGCGTACACCCAACTTGTCGCGCACGGCCTGGATCTGGGTTCGCACCGTGGCCAGGCCCACGCCGTGTTGCGCGGCGATCTCGCGGGCGCTGCAGTTCTCGACCAGGGCGCGCAGCACCCGGCCCTCGGCGTAGGTCAGGCCGTGGTGGCTGGAGAGCATCTCGAGCGCCAGTGGCGAGCATGCGGCGCGCCGCCCCATCACCGTGAGCGCGGCCAGTCCTTGATCCGGCCCCAGACGCAGGGGCAGTACAGCAACCGTCAAGGGCCGGTCGGCGCCACCCAGTTCGACGAGGCTGCTCACGTTGCGTCCCGACGCGGCCGCCACCGCGCTGCTCCAGGCAGCATGCCCCGGACCCACGCAAACCACATGTGCGCCCGCAAGCCGCAGCACCGAGGCCTCCTGCAGTTCGCGTTGGGCGGCCAGGTTGGCATGGATCAGCCTGCCCTCGGATCCGCAGGCCAGCAGGCCGCATTCGATCCGGTCGATGACGGCGTGCAGCAGGCCGCCCACGTTCCGACTTTCGCTGTCGCCCGGCGCAGGGTCGCAGGCAATCTCAAGATGCAGCACTTCAAGCCCCTCCTTCATAGACCGGTCGCGAACCTCGACCGGCGCATGGAGGGACTGTGCAGCCGCCGTCAGGTCCATGTCCTTCAAGAAGTACTAAGAGTTCCTAAAGCGCGCAGCAACGGCTTCCAAACGCGCGGGTCGCAAGGCATAGTGGCGACGCGTTCCAGGGGCGACGGTGTTGGCCCCATCCCTTCATCCCATGCAAGCGAGGAGAGTCCCATGGCTTCAAATCTCGAGGTGCGCCAACAACTGGAGGCACTCAAGGCGGCGATCGCCGCGGTGTACGCCAAGATCCCGGCCGACAACGCGGTGTTCGACCGCAACGGTTTCGACAAGGCGCAGGCCGC
>JAMFRW010000524.1 GCA_026224975.1 Rhodoferax sp.
AGCAAGATTGTCTTCATGGAATGGGAGATTCTTACAATCTGGATTTACTTTGTCAGGACTGGCAATGACAATTCCCGCCTTTGCCCCAGATGCACATGCTCCATCGGCTCCACTGCTCCGGTGGTGCCACCATCATGTTGACGCACGAGGGAGCCCTGTGATGGAACTGCCGCGCACCCTGCTGTCGTATGCCCGTGCGAAGCGTCTGCAATTTGCCGATCGGGCAGCGCTCGAGGCTCACCAGACCCGCCGCTGGGAACGCCACGCTCGCCAGACGCTGGCGCGCAGCCCGTACTTCTCGCGTTGGGTTGGCACCCCGCTCGTCGATTGGCCGACCATGGACAAGGCCATGATGATGGAGAAGTTCGACATCATGAACACCGCCGGGTTGCGGCTGGCCGATGTTCTGGCGTGCGCGCATGCCGCGGAGCACACACGCGATTTCGAACCCCGCCTGGGCTCGATCAGCGTGGGGCTTTCGACGGGCACCTCGGGCGGGCGCGGTGTGTTCGTCGTGAGTGCACAAGAGCGCGCCACCTGGGCCGGCGTGATGCTGGCGCGCATGCTGCCGCGGGGCCTGTTCGAACGCCAAAGCGTTGCGCTTTTCCTGCGGGCCGACAGCAACCTGTATCGAACGGTGCGCACCCCGTGGTTGAGCTTTGCATTCTTCGACCTGTTCCAGCCGATCGGGGCCAACCTGGGCGCGCTGGAAGACCTTCGACCGAGCATCGTGGTCGCACCTGCGCAGGTGCTTCGTGCGCTCGCTCTGGCACAGCGCGAAGGCCGTGTGCGCATACGGCCGGAACGCGTGGTCTCGGTCGCGGAAGTGCTCGAGCCACAAGACCGCCTGCTGCTCACCGAAGTGTTCGGTCGCGTCGACGAGGTCTATCAGGCCACCGAGGGATTTCTCGGCAGCACCTGCGAGCGCGGCACCTTGCACCTCAACGAGGAATTTCTGCACGTGGAACCGCAATGGCTCGACGCCAACCGCTTCGTCCCGCTCATCACCGATTTCACGCGCATCACCCAGCCGATCGTGCGCTATCGACTCGACGACGTTTTAGCGCGCAAACCTGTTCCATGCGGTTGCGGACGGCCTTCGATGTCGATCGCGCGCATCGAAGGCCGATGCGACGACATGCTGCGCCTGCCCGGTCGTTGCGGGCAGACCATCGAGGTTTTTGCCGACGTGGCCCACCGGGCATTGGCCCGGGCGCTACCGCTGAAGGCCGACTACCGTCTCCTGCAAACCGGCCACGCCGCGCTGTCGCTCTGGATCGCTCCGTCGAGTGACGAGTTGCGTCGCCGGGTTGTCCACGATCTCGCATTGGCCATGAAAGAGCTGGGCGTCGCGACCGAGGCACTGGCGTGGTCACATCCGAACACCCCTCCCGCTGCCGACTTCACCAGCAAGCGCCGCCGCGTGCGCCGGCTGTCGGAGGTTTGAGCCGATGAGCCGCCTTCGCCTCGTCGGCCCGGGTGCCGGATGGGTCTCGCGCCTGAGCGAAATGACGCTGGGCTGGGGCTTCGTCGGGCTGGTCTACCAAGTCACGGCGGCTCTACAGGGACAGCCCGTTGCGGTCATTGCCGAGACGGCGCTCGATCGGGCGATTCCATTCGATCCGATCGGCATCTGGGCCTACCTCTCGTTTTTCGCGTTGATCCCATGCGCCTTTTTGTTCTGCGACAAGAGCCGGCTGCGTTGGTTGTCGCGATCGATGCAAGGGTGCGCGTTGCTCTGTGGCGCAACTTACCTGTGCTGGCCCACCACGTTGGTCTATCCCGCGATCACCGACCACTCGGCGAGTGCCGAGATGTTGCACCGGTTGATCGGGGTGGATGCCGCCACGAATTGCTTTCCGTCCTTGCATGGCGCGCTCAGCCTGCTGGCGATCCAGGCCTTGCTGCCCTCGCGCAGGTTCATCGACGGCCGGGCGATGTTGCTGTGCCTCTGGGGGCTGGCCATTGCGTATTCGGTGATCCAGACGCGCCGCCACCTCGCGCTCGATCTTTCGGCAGGCGTACTGGCGGGAGCCCTCTGCGGCATGGCGGTGCGCGCGCTGCAAAGTCTGCGACGCAACATCGGGGCGAGAACAGGCCAGCACGTGGCCGAAAGATGAACAAACACCGGACCGTCAGGGATTTCGAATCATGAATGCCTTTGTGCTGCCACTCATTTTGATGATCGTCGTGATGCTCGCCGAATTGCTGCTGCTCAATCGCTTGCGATCTCAGGCCATTCCCTGGCTCGACGTGATCTCCAACCTCAACTCCGGCCACCTGGTGTTATGGCTGTTTCGCGGCGCGGAGGTTGCAGCCTATGCCTGGGTTTCGCAGCATGCAAACCTGGGCTTGACCGACGGCTGGCATTCCATCGCCGTATGGGTCTTCGCCTTCTTCGCGTGGGACTTCGGGTTCTATTGGTTGCATCGTCTCCACCACAAGATCGGCTGGCTGTGGGCCGTGCACGAGGTGCATCACCAGGGCGAGCACTTCAATCTTTCGCTCGGCATTCGCAATTCCTGGTATTCGTCGCTCACGTCGTTTCCGTTTTTTGCATTGCTCGCCGTCGCCGGTATACCGCTACATGTCTTCGTGGCCGTGTCGAGTTTTCACTATGCCGTTCAGTTCTACAACCACAGTGGCTTGGTGACCCGTTCCGGCGTACTCGACCGCCTGCTCATCACGCCACTCCATCACCGGGTTCATCACGGTGCCAACCCCGAGTACATCGACAAGAACTTCGGCGGAACGCTCCTGCTCTGGGACCGACTCTTCGGTACCTTCCAGCGGAAAATTGCTGGCGTCGAGATCCAGTATGGAACCCCCCACGCCCAGTACAGCCACAACCCGTTCTGGGCCAACCAGCTTCCGCTGTTGCGCTATCTCGGTCTGTGTGAGCCCCGACTGCGCACTCGACAGGTGGAGACGGCACAAGTCGCCTTTGTGGCGAGCGGCGGCTTGCTGTTGTTCGCGATCGTCATCTACTACGTGGGGCGCGAAGGTTCCTGGGTGGGACCGCAGCAGGCATGGCTTTTTGGCCTGGTGGCTTTGGCCACCTTGGCGCTCGGTGGCATGTCTGACGGCCGGCCTTGGGCCACAGCGGCCTGGCTAGCGGTCGGGTTGGGCATCCCTGCGATGCTCATCGGTGTCTTGGGCTTGCACGACCCGCTGGGCTGCGTGCCGATGGCAGGCCTGGGCGCACATGCTGCGGCGTTCTCGGGCTGGCGTTGGCGGCGTCTCGCAGCCGCCCGCCCTTCGAGCGCAGCCAACGAGGCGTCCCGCTGATGCGCGCGGCGCTCCCTCGCTTCCCGCTCGAAGCCGATGCGGCGTTTCGCAACGACTTGCGACTGGAGGCTCAGGCCTACCTCACCCGGCGCGGCGACCATCGTTGGGCCGACATCGGAACGGCGCTCAAGGCCGTCACCTTGGTCATCGCGGCCGCGGCGCTCTACGCGCTGGCACTGCGCGCCGGCAGCCCAGGCGGATTCATGGCGTCGTACACGGCATTCTTTTTCGTCGCCACGCTGCTCGCCATCAACGTGCTGCACGATGCCTCGCACCGCGCGTTGTTCCGCTCGATTGCGGCCAACCGATGGGTCGCGCGCCTGGCCAGCCTGCCGATGGGCATCGATTCCGACTACTGGACGGCTCGCCACGTCCACTACCACCACCCGTTCGCCAATGTCGACGGGCTCGACTTCGACATGGAGCCGAACCCCTTTCTGCGCCAGAGTCCGTTTCAACCATGGGCTGCCCAATATCGCTACCAGCACCTGTACTGGCCACTCGTCGCCGCCCTGTCGCTGCCCTACATCAACTGGGTGTTCGACTGGGCGGATCGCCTGGGCCGCACACCGCTGGCCGCCGATCAGGTCCTGCGCGGTGCCGGCGGGTGGGCTCTGTTCGTCGCTTCCAAGGCGCTGCATTTCCTGCTCTTCGTCGCCTTGCCGCTGCACATCGCAGGCCCGAGCGTCGGCTGGGCTGTAGTGCTATGCGCCTACCTTCTGGCCCAGATGGTCGCCTCGTGCGTTCTGGTGGCGATGATTCTCGGCACACATTGGGCTGACGTCGAGTTCTTCGAACGCCCTGCCTCGGGCGAACCCATGCCACACGGCTGGTACAGCCACACGTTTCGCACGACTTGCGACTGGGTCGTGCGGCCACGCTGGCTCGGTGCCGGCTTGGGCGGACTCAACCTGCATCTGACCCATCACCTCTTCCCGACCTACTGCCACCGCCACTACGAAGACCTGCAACAAATCGTGAAGCGTTTGGCCCACCGCCACGGACTCGACTACCGCGCGCTCGGCTATCGAGAACTGGTCGGACTGCAACAGGTTTTTCTTCGCAAGATGGGCTCGCGGCCTGTTCCGAACGCAGACACGCCGCATCAACGCTGAACGCCCGTTGACGCGCCGAGTCGCGCGCCGACGCTTGCCGATCACCGCCCAGGCGCCAGCACCAACACCCGCTCCGCCGCCCCGCCCCACACCGGCACATAGTCCACCTTGGCCCAGCGCTCGACGAAGCTGCGGTAGAGCGGCGAGAAAACGATGCCGGATTGGCCACTCGAATGCATGAAGCGCGATTGGCTCGGGTCGCCGAGGTCGTAGAGGGCGCGCAGGCTCGGGCCGTGCTCGGCGAGGTAGAGCTCGCCGGTGCTGGGGTCGGGCTTGAGGCCGACGCGGGAGACGTCGACGGTGTAGGTGTCGCCGCCGACTGGTGTGCGCAGTTCGAACCAGCGGGCCAGTGGCGCGACGTGGCTGAAGGGGCGGTGTTCGGAGCGGGCGATGTGGGCGGCATCCCAGCGCCATTTGGCGATGTCTACGCCTTGTGAGGTTTGCAGTTCGGCCAGCGCTTGTGTGAAGGCCTTGTCGATCTGCTGCTGGCAGGTTTCGACGACGCCGGGCGTGGTCTTGTCGTCGCACCAGTAGCTGTCGTTGCGCTCCAGAACGCCTTCGAGTGCATCGCGGTAGTTGCGGCCACCGGCGGCCCACATGGCGGGGCCGAGGTCGTCGGCGAACACGTCTTCGGAGAGGTGGCGCGCCCAGGCCCAGAAGATCAAGGGCGCCGCCTTGTCTGGCGCCATCGTGCCGTCGAAGCTCGCCAGTTGCTGCTGTGCTGCGGCTGCCAGCGGGTGCGTGGAGGCGGCCTTCCGGATGAATGGCAGCAAGCGCCGCGTGGCAAGCGACACCACATCGGCCTGGATGTCTCGCAGGCTTTGCACCGTGTGCCGCGGGCGCGCGGCGAGCAACTCGGCGATGCGGTCGTGGCGGTACGGCGGCGCCCAGTCGTTGGTGAGGTAGTGCGGGTAGTCGACCGGGTGGATGCGCTGGTTGGCCGTGGCGATCCAGCCGCGCGACGGGTCGATTTCGCGCGGGGTTTGCGCTGCGGGGATGAAGCCGGCCCAGTCGTAGCGCGCATCCCAGCCGGGCGATGGCACCTGGCCTTTCAAGTCGTTCTCGGGCTTGCGGATGGGCACCCGCCCGGCCGAGACTTCGCCGATGTGGCCGGCGCGGTCGGCGACCACCATGTTCTGCATCGGCGCGAGGTATTTGGCCGATGCGGCGATGAAGTCATCGACCGAACCCGCGCGGTCGAAGGCCAGGCCAGCATCGATGCTGCTCGGGTCGGGGTCGAGCGCCGTCCAGCGCATTGCGAGCACGTAGGCCGGCTTGGCGACCGGGCCAGTCAGGCCTTCGGCCACGCCAGCATCGGAGATGACGGGGCCGTGCCGCGTGGCGCGCACGGTCATGCTCACGTCGGCCTGGCCCTTGACCTTGATCGTCTGAGTGA
>JAMFRW010000525.1 GCA_026224975.1 Rhodoferax sp.
CCTGCGGGCGCTGCATGCGTGCGCGCTCGTCCAGCATCGCGGGCAGCCGGTGTAGCGTTTGCGGGCCGAAGACCACATCCACATACGGCGCGCGGGCAATGATGGCTGCGCCTTCCTGGCTCGCCACGCAGCCGCCCACGCCGATCAGCACGCCCGTGGCCTTGAGGTGCTTCACGCGCCCCAGATCGCTGAAGACCTTCTCCTGCGCCTTCTCGCGCACCGAGCAGGTGTTGAAGAGGATCAGGTCGGCTTCGTCGACATTCGTCGTGGGCTCGTAGCCTTGGGCGGCGTGCAGCACGTCGGCCATCTTGTCGGAGTCGTATTCGTTCATCTGGCAACCAAAGGTCTTGATGAAGACTTTCTTGCCCGATGCGGTGGTCGTTGGCTCGGTGGTCATCGGCTCACTCATGGCTTGCTCCAGGTTTGTGCCGTCGCGTCGAACACCCAGGTTTGCGCTTGCTCCGGCGTCGAGGGCCAGGGCTTCACGGCGGCTTCTTCGCTGCGAAGAATCCACACATCTTTCACCAGCCCGCTGGTGTCGATCGTGTAGTTGACCAGCAGCTTCGAACCGGAGAGCCCGGCCGACATCGCGATCATGTTGTTCTGGTCGCGGATGCGCGAACCCGGTGCGAGCATCGCGGTCTTGCCGTTGAGCGTGATCTCCGGCGGCTGGCCGATGACGATGGCGCCGCGCAAGGCGTTCTGCGGAAAGCTGCGTTGCACCTGCGCCTGGGCTGAGACGACAAAGGCAGGGGCGACGAAGGTGGCCGCCACAGCGGCGGCCAGGGCACAGCGGTACATGGTGTTCATCCAGTGGCTGTTCGAAGGAGGGCGGAGTTTACCGAAGCGGCTCGGCCTGCGCGCTCCGGGTGTACCGTGGTGAGGTGCTGTTCGCTTGCGCCAGCTCAAAGCCGGTGCGGCCCGCGCGCCGGATCATGCGCAACGCCCCGCCTCTGGAGACCCACCATGAAGATTCTCTTGCCCGTCGACGGCAGCGACTACACCAAGCGCATGCTCGCCTATCTGGCCGCGCACGATGAATTGCTCGGCCCCGGACACGACTACACCGCGTTTTGTGCCGTCGCGCCGATACCGCAGCATGCGGGGCGATTTCTGCCGCCGGGCACGCTGGAGGATTACTACCGCGAGCAGGCCGAGAAGGTTTTCGAGCCCATCCGCACCTTTGCCCAGCAGCAGGAATGGCGCTTCCAGACCGTGTACAAACAAGGCCACGCGGCCGACGCCATCGCGCACTTCGCCGAGGCCGAGAAGTTCGATCTGATCGTGATGGGAACCCACGGCCACTCGTCGCTGGGGAATATGGTGCTGGGCTCGGTCGCAACCGGCGTGCTGGCCCGCTGCAAGATCCCGGTGCTGCTGGTGCGCTGAGATACTCCATTCACGATTTTTGAGTATGTGAAAAGACATATTGTACCCGTTAATAATTGGTATATTGCCGGCAAAAGATAATTTTTCACGTGGATCTGTCATAAAAGCAGACACTATTTCGGCTTATACGCCGAAAAGGTAACAGCGCTTAACTCTCGCTGCGGTTTCACCGATAAAAGAATACGAGCCAGCCGGCTGATCGGCTCTCATATTCCGATTCGATGATGATGCACCCAGGGGGTATGACGGTCCAGATGGAAACGCAGTATTTGGACGCCCCGGCCACCCGCCGGCAAATTCCAGCCCATGACGGTGGCGGTCCCACGAAGGCCCACCACACGAGGGCCCACACGAACGCGCCCGCGAACCTGCTGGCCTTGCCCAACGGCAGCCATGTCGCGGAATTCCGCATCGAGGGCCTGATCGGGCAGGGCGGTTTCGGCATCGTCTACCGAGCCTATGACACCTCCTTGCACCGCGCCGTGGCGCTCAAGGAGTACATGCCGTCGGCGCTCGCCATCCGCAGCGCAGATGGTCGGCGCGCCGAGCCGCGCTCTGCGGCCAACATTCCCTTGTTCGAGGCCGGGCTCAAGAGCTTCGTCAACGAGGCGCGCTTGCTGGCGTGTTTCGACCACCCGGCCCTGGTGAAGGTTTTTCAGTTCTGGGAGGCGAACGGCACCGCGTACATGGCCATGCCGATGTACGAAGGGCCGACGCTGCGCACCGTGCTGCAGGCGCGCGGCCCCGGCGCACCGGAGGCCGAGATCCGCCGCTGGCTGCTGCCGCTGCTCGACGCGATCGACACGCTGCACCAGGCCCACTGCTACCACCGCGACATCGCGCCCGACAACATCCTCATCACGCCCGGCGGCCCGCTGCTGCTCGATTTCGGCGCAGCGCGCCAGGTCATCGGCGACATGACGCGTGCACTCACCGTGGTGCTCAAACCCGGCTACGCGCCGATCGAACAATACGGCGAAGATCCTTCGATCGGTCAAGGGCCGTGGACCGATCTTTATGCGCTGGCCTGCGTGGTCCGCTACGCCATCACGGGGCACACGCCCATCTCGTCGGTCGAGCGCATCCTGTCGGACCGGATGCGACCCTTGGGCGAATTTGCGGGCGACGACTACAGCCCCGAGTTCCTGCGCACCATCGATGCTGCGCTGGCGGTGCGGCCGGACGACCGGCCGCAGTCGGTCGATGCGTTTCGCGCCTTGTTGGCCGGAGCGGCGCCGGGTGCCTGCGAAGTGGTCGACATCGAGATCTTTTTCGACGATCCGGAGGAGACGTGCGATCTGTCGCTGACGGGGCCGAAGCCGCCGCGCGAAGTGCGTTCGCCGACGGCCGAGGACGTTGCTGCGTCACGGGCTGCGCCTGCGGCTGGCGTCGCGTCACACTGGCGTCGGGGCCGGCGTAGCCTGTGGGCCGCGTGCGGCGCCGTCGTGGTTATCGGCGCTGCGGCGGTCGCCGGTGGCCTGGTGCGCCAGCCGGGAGCGGCGAACCCGGCGCGGGCGTCTTCCGCTCCTGCCACTCCGTCGCTCGCACCGGTCTCGACCGCGCCGGGTGTCGTGGCACAACCGCAACCTGCGATGCGATCGATCGACGACTCCATCATCGTGTTGCCCCCACCTGCAGTGGCCGCCACGACCAAGCCATCCGCCGAGCGCAGCGTGCCCGCGACCGAAATCCGAAGGAAGCCGTTGGTCGCAGCGGCAACGCTCGTCGCCCCCGTTCGCACCTCCAAACCGGAGGCCCCCGAAGCCCATTCCACCACCGCCCCCGCGCGGGAGGACGAGCGCTGTGCCGACCTCCTGCTCAAGGCCTCTCTCGGCACCGAATTGTCAGACGACAGGGCGTGGAGACGCCGGAACTGTCAATGAGGAGACACCATGATTTTTAGCCGCCGCCTGCGAGCCCCCATCTACCTGCTGTCGACCTGGCTGCTCGCCGCTTGCGCCGCCGCACCGCCGCCGCCGCCGCCGGCCCCGGTCGAACCCGCGCGCGTGCGCAGCTTCGACGAAGCCGCCTTCTGCCTCGGCGCCACGGTGTTGGCGCGCGCCCTCGAACTGCCTGCGTCACCCGGTGGCAAGCCCCGGTCGGTCGCGGTCGATCCGCTCATCGAGTCGGCCAACGGCCAGCAGACGGCGGCCACCGAAGCGATGCACCAACGCCTGACCGAGCGGTTCGCAACGCAGCCCACCGCCGTCTCGCTGAAGTCGCTTCACGAGACAGACGCGGCCGGTTCGGGCTACCTGCTGGTCGGCACCCTTTCGAACGGCCCGGCTTCCGCACCGGAGACGCTGCGGCTCGATGTCGCGCTGATCGATCTGCGCTTGGCGAAAGTGCTGTTCCACGCGACCGAGCTGGCTTCTGCCAAGGATGTGGACCGCACGCCGCTGCCGTATTTTCGGGACAGCCCGGTTCGCGTGAAAGACCCTGCGATCGACGCCTATGTGCGCACCGCGTCCACCGACGCCGGACTGCCGGTCGACCCTGCCTACCTGCAGCATGCGAACACTGCGCCCTTGATCGAAGAGGCCGCGAGCCTCTACAACACCGGCCGCTACGACGACGCGTTGGCCAAGTATCGGGCGGCCTCGCTGCTGCCTTCGGGCAAGCAGCTTCGTGTCTACACCGGCATCTACCTGAGCCTGCTCAAGCTCGGCCGCGGTTCGGAGGCCGAGCAGGCTTTCGGCGCCGTGGTGGCGGCCGGCATGCGCTACAACGAGCTGAGCCTGAAGCTGCTGTTCGCGCCGGGCCGCACCGATTTCTGGGCTGATCCGCGCGTGAGTGGCCCGTATGCCATGTGGCTGCGGCAGGTCGCGCGCCAGGCCGAGGCCGCCAAGACCTGCCTGCTGATCTCCGGCCACACCAGCGCCACCGGCAAGGTTGAGCTGAACGAAAGCCTCTCGCTGCAACGCGCCAACGTCATCAAGCAACGGCTGGTGCGGGAGTCGGGCGAACTGGCCGCGCGGATCAAGACGGTGGGCGTGGGCTCGGCACAGAACATCGTGGGCAGCGGAACCGACGACGCCGCCGATGCGCTCGACAGGCGCGTCGAGTTCAAGGTGACGGCTTGCGAGGCGAGAGCTGCCTGACGAGCCGGCCTGATCAGCCTTTCGCCTGCCGTGCCGCCAGCGCCACCCGCAGCTCTTCCAGCAAGTCTTCCGGCGCGGTCGGCTTGGGCAGCACGCGAAAGCCCGCCGCCGTGGCCTCGCCGATCTGCTCGGCGTAGCCGGTCGTGAGCACGACCGGCAACTGCGGCCGTTGCTCGCGCAGGGCGAAGGCGAGGCCAATGCCGTTCATCGTGCCCGGCATGGCGATGTCGCTCAAGACGGCGTCGGGCTGTTCGGCCGCACCGGCCAAATAAGTCAACGCCGCATCGGCACTCGTGACCCGTGCCACGTCCAGCCCGACCGTGCGCAGCATCATCTCGGTGGTGCTGCCCAGCTCTTCGTTGTCCTCGACCAGCAGCAATCGCCCTTGCAGCGTGATGGCCGGGCCGGGCTCACCGGCTGTGGCGGCGGGTGTGGCCGCGCTCGATGCCGGTAAATACATCCGCACCGTCGTCCCCTGACCGACGGTGCTCTCGATGCGCACGAAGCCGCCGGCCTGCACGCAGAACCCGTGCACCTGGCTGAGCCCCAACCCCGATCCTGCTCCCTTGGCGCGCGTCGTGAAAAACGGCTCCATCACCTTGGCCAGCAAATCGGAGGGAATGCCGACGCCGCTGTCCTTGACGGAGATCGACACCATGGCCGCACGGTCCGGCGACGCCTCGGCGGCGTTGCACGCATGCACGACCAGTTCACCGCCCTGCGGCATCGCATGCCGCGCATTCACAACGAGGTTGATCAACGCGAGCTCGAGTTCACCCAGGTCGACGGTGATCGCGCGGGTGTCGTCATCGGTCGCCAACTGCCACGCGATGCTGGCGCCGAGAGTGCCGTGGATCAGCCCTTCCATCGCCGGCAGCCAGCTTTGCAGCTCGACGGTTTCGGGCCGCAGCGCCTGCTTGCGGGAGAACGACAGCAGCTGCCGCGTCAGCCGCGTGCCGGTCTGGATGGCGCGCGACATGGCCTGCACTTGCCGCTCCGGTGCCAGCTCGGGGTGCTTGCGCTTGAGCACGTCGAGGCTGGCGCTGACGATCGCGAGCAGGTTGTTGAAGTCGTGCGCCACGCCGCCGGTGACGACCGCCAGCGTCTCCAGCCGCTGCGATTCGAGCATGCTCTTCTCGGCGTTCGCGCGCCGCACGATCTGCTCCTGCAACTCGGCGGCCGTGGCCTGCTCGCGCCGCGTTCGCTTGAGCGCCACCCACGACACGAACACCAGGCCGGCCGTGGTCGGGATCAGCACCGCCGCCAGCAGGCTCACGAATCGCACCCAGCTCGCGAGCGTCGCATCCCGGCTCACGCCCGCCACCACATACACCGGAAAGTCGTCGACGCGACGGAAGGCGACGAGCCGGGCTTCGCGACCCGGCGTGGCGGGCAGCAGCAGGCTGCCGGCCGTTTCGCCCGCCACGATGCGCTGCAGCGTGAGGCTGCCATCGGGCACATGGGTGCGGCCATCGGGCGTGAGCGGCCAGCGGGCGAGAATTTCGCCATCGGTGCGGATGAGTGCGAAGGTCGCGAAGTTCGGGTCTTCCTTGGCCAGCGTCTCGTAGTAGTCGCGAAAGTACGCCGGCGATAGAGAGACCGCGACGATGCCCTTGAACGACCCGTCGGTGGACGATCGGCGGATGCTCGCGTTCGTCAACTCGATCCCCGTCTGCCGGCCCTTGATCACTTCGCTCACGCCGAGCGGTACCGGCGTATCTCGTTGCGCGCGGAAGTAGGCGCGGTCGGCGACGGACGCCTTGGCGTCGACCGGAAACACGTCGCTGCGGGCGATGGCTCGGCCGGCGGCGTCCCAGACGTTGAGGTTGACGATGGACGACAGGCCGGCCGTCATGTCGGCCAGCCGCTGGTGGATGTCGCCCTCGCGCTCTCGCGCCGCCAAGTCATCGCCGGACGACGCGGCATCCGCACGGCTCGCGATCTCTGCCGCCACGGTGAAGGTGCGCCGGGCCTGCCCATAGGCCAGATCGCAGGCATGCCCCACGGCGACCTGTGCCTCTTGCTGTGCGCGCTCGAAGCCCCAGGCGGCGATGGCGACGAAGGCGGTGATCGGCACCAGCACCGCGCCCCAGAGCACCGCGCGCAGCCAGGCCGTCAACGGCGTCTGGGCGTCAGCGGGCGGCTTCATGTGCACAGGGTCAACAGCGAGCGACATGGCGGTGAGCGGTTCCGGGTTGCATCGTGATCGAATCGACCGAGTCGCTGTGCCATGAACTGCGGGGCGGCCATGTTAGCGGCGGCATCACAAAACGTGCCGTGCACGTTAAAGTGCCTCCGCGGGTTGCCATCCGCACCGAAGGACTCCTCCCTCATGCCCATCGCATCGCCGCCTGGCGATACCGTTTTCAGCCTGCTGCTCGCCGACGACAACCGCGACGTGGCCGACAACATCGCCGAGCTGATCGAACTCTCGATGCGATGCGA
>JAMFRW010000526.1 GCA_026224975.1 Rhodoferax sp.
ATCACGGAAATGCGGTTCGTCGCCGTCGGACTCCACGTCATCGAGCACCCGCTGCAGCAACTCGCGCGCCAGCTCGGTGCCCATCGGCGTGCGGTAGCCGATCGAGCAGGTCATGCACTCGTCCTCGGCGACGCCGTCGTGGCCCCAGCGCGGCGGCACGTAAAGCATGTCGCCCGGGCCCAGCACCCATTCGTCGGTCGATTCGAACTGCTCGAGGATGCGCACCGGCAGGCCGTCGACGAACGACGGATCGCTCACCGGCCCGACGCGCCAGCGCCGATGGCCGTGCACCTGCAACAGGAACACGTCGTACGAATCGATGTGGGCGCCGACGCCGCCGCCCGGGCTCGCCCAGGACACCATCAGGTCGTCGACGCGCGCGTCGGCGACCCAGCGGAAGCGCTGCCGCAACTCGTGCGCGGACTGCGCGTGCAGGTCGACGCCTTGCACCAGCAGCGTCCAGCCGCGCTGCGACAGCGGCGGCAGCGCGCGGCGCGCGAACGGGCCGTGCTTCAGGCGCCAGCGTTCGGCCGACGGCGCCTTCGCCTTGGCCTTGGCGGGTGCCGTGTCCTGGATCACGACGCGCGACTCGACGTCGTCGCGCGACGCCAGCTCGAACAGCTGCGCGGGCGTGACGGGTGCGAGCGGCGCGCCGCTGTCGGCCACCAGCGGCAGCGCATTGCGGATCACCAGCGGACGCTTCTGCCAGTAGTCGCGCATGAAGGCCGCGGGCGACAGGCCGCCCAGCAGGCCGAGAGGTTCACGAAGGTTCATCGCGACATTGTCCCTGCTCGGCAACCGCGCCGCCTCGAGGTCATCCCGGGCCCACGTAAAATCTGGCCCGATGAACATTACCGCCCCTTGCGTCGTCTCGCTCACCTGGCAGCTGTCGGACGCTCAGAACGCGCCGATCGACGCACTCACCGAGCCCACCGAATTCTTCTACGGCGGCGACGACCTGTTGCCCAAGGTCGAAGAGGCGCTGGAGGGCCAGACGACCGGCCACGACGTGCAACTGCAGATCGAGCCCGAGCACGCCTTCGGCGAATACCGCTCCGACCTGGTCTGCTTCGAGGATCGCGCGCTGTTTCCCGATGGCGTCGAGGTGGGCATGCAGTTCGAGGGCCTGCCCGACGGCGCCGTCACGCCCGACATGCCCGAGGACGTCGTCTACACCGTGACCGAGGCCTACCCGTCGCACGTCGTGCTGGACGGCAACCACCCGCTCGCCGGCATCGCGATCCGCATGCACGTCACCGTGCGCGGCGTGCGCGCCGCGACGGCCGCGGAGATCGAGGCGAAGAGCGTGCAGGACGATGCGGCCGGGTTGCTGCAGGTGTTGCCGCCGAAGGACAAGTCGCAGTTGCATTGAGGGCCGCTGCTTCGGCTGCCGTCAGAGTCGGGCAGCGGTCGGAGCCGCTTCAGTGCTTGCCCGTCGACCCGAACCCGCCCTCGCCCCGATGCGACACATCGAAGTCATCGACACGCCGGAACGTGGCCTGCACCACCGGCACGATGACCATCTGCGCGATGCGCTCCATCGGGTTGATGGTGAACTCCGTCTGCCCGCGATTCCAGCAGCTGACCATCAACTGACCCTGGTAGTCCGAGTCGATCAGGCCTATTCTTATGCGCTATAAAACAGTCTCACTGCCCGAACGAGTGAGTGAGTGATGTCGAATTTCTGACATCACGTGCCTATAAACGTCTCAGCCTGACAAGCCACGGGCTTGTTGACGAAGCTCGTGCGTGATTGCCGAATCCGACAGCGTGCTGTACCCGCCTCCCGCGAACAGCCGGCAATGAAGCCAGAACGTGTTCAACGAACCGGTCGATATGACCTAGTGGCTGTGGGGTGAACACCGAGGGCCAGCGCGAGGTGCTGGGGTTGAAGGCTGACACTGGCGAGGCCGAGCCGTTCTGGACGGAGTTCTTAAGTAGCCTGAATCGTCGAGGAATGCGCGGCGTCAAGCTGGTCATCAGCGAAAGCCACGAGGGCATCATGGCCGCGGCCTCGAAGGCGCTCACGGCCAATTGGCAGCGATGCCGGGTGCACTTCATGCGAATCGCGCTGGCCTTCGCCACAAGACGCAACGGTGGATGGTGTCGGCGGCCATCTTCCCAACCGAGGGCGCCATCACACGTTTGGTCGGCGCCATGATGCCGGAGTAGAACTACGAGTGGTCGCTGAATCGTCGGCAAATGACGCGGGAGGGACTGCAAAGATTCAGCGATGCCGCACCGACTCGGCTGCCTGCAGTGGCACGCTGAGCACTTTAATCTCAGCCTGTCCGAAGGGGCGACACCACGGCTTGCAACATCAACCTTGGTTATGCAGAACTTCCCCAGCTCTGCTACGAGCACAACTGCAGACGTTAGCGGCCAGTCAAGATGGCTTGCCACCTGCGAAAGTGCGGATGCATCTGAGGGACACGATGAGAAAGCCGAAATTACGCAGTCGCACTTGCGCGTGTCCATCCCACTTCACGCTCCCCCATCACAAACTCGTCGTACAAGAAAGCGTAGATTATAATCTACAGCTCGAAAGACTCATTGGCTTGCGCGATGGCCGAGAAGCCGAAAAAGGTGAACTTTGACTTCCCGACTCCACGGGTTAGCGTCATGGTGAAGTTGCCCATGCTGAAGTCCATCTACATCCAGCCGAACCAAGTCTTGCTCTCGATGCTGCGCAGCTATCGTGAGCGTTGCCGCATCCCCCAACATGAACTTGCCCGGCGCCTAGGCAAGGAGCAGTCGGCAGTGTCAAAGATCGAACGAGGGGAGCGTCGGCTCGACATCATCGAACTTAAAGCATGGCTTGATGCGTTAGACACGGATTTTCTGGTCTTTGTCCAAGAGCTCAACCAAAAGCTCGCCGCTCTTCCTTCGATCGACCCTCGGCTCGCAACTGGCAGACGTCAATCCACTCGGCGGCGCCGAGAAGATGCATGA
>JAMFRW010000527.1 GCA_026224975.1 Rhodoferax sp.
ATGTTGGCCGCGAACTGCGCGCGGTCGTAAGGCACCAGCGTGCTGTTGGCATCGCGCCCGGCCAGGTGGCAGCAGTTGAGGAACACCAGCTCCGGCACGATGCGCATGGCCTTGACTTCGTTCGCGCCGAGGAAGGTCTTGCCCGAGAGCACCACGCCGCCGAGCGCGCCCAACTCGCCGTGGCCGGCCACATGCACCACGCGGTAGGGGCGTTCGAAGAGCGCGTTGATGACGGTGCGCGCATCGTCTTCGCCGCTCATCAGCGCGCGTACCTTGGTGGCCTGCAGGCAGCCGGTGCCTGTCGTCAGCCGCGTCACCACGGCCTGCGCTTCGGCGCGCGCGCCGGGCAGCGGCGGATAGAGGGTGTGGTCGCACAGCGGCTCGCCGATGACGAGCACGCTGTCATCCGCCGTCGCATCCGATACCTGAGCGCGGAAGTCTTCGGTGCGGAGCTTGCGCAGCAGCTTGCTGCGGATCGCCC
Source organism: Rhodoferax sp. (assembly GCA_026224975.1). Classification (GTDB taxonomy): domain Bacteria; phylum Pseudomonadota; class Gammaproteobacteria; order Burkholderiales; family Burkholderiaceae_C; genus LMDS01. The sequence goes on from JAMFRW010000527.1 coordinate 482, forward strand.
AGGGCCGCGGGTCGCCGCCGCCAGTGGTCTGCACATCGGTGTCGAGCAGTTCCCACGGGATCACCGCGGTCCCCGGGTCCAGCTCGATCAGCATCTCCATGGTGCCGCCAAGGAAGGGTTCCATCTCCACCGGCACCAGCAGCTTGAAGAGCGTGCGGCCGATCTGCGCATCGCGGTTGGCATCGTTCGATGCCTTCGCGACCAACTCGCGCAGCAGCGTGCCCTGCGCCTGCTGGGCGCGCACCTCGGTGCGGGCGCGGCGAGTGTCCAGCGTGTAGCCGATGGTGGGTTGCTGCCACTTGTCGGGCGGGCCGGTGAGTGCGCTGATGAAGTCGTAGGCGGCGCCGCGGTAGTTCGAATCGAGGCCACGCCTGAGCGCGCCCGCGCCCGACTGCACCAGGCCCACCACTTCGAGCTGGTTCGGCGTAGCCGTGGCCTGCACCTGCAGCGCGCGCCAGGCATCGCTCGCGCGGTCCAGGTAGAACTCGACCAGCGTCAAGCGCCCGAGCTGCGGCCAGCCGCCCTCCTGCAGCTTGAGGTTGGCCTCGAACGCGCCTTGCGCGATCAACTGGGCCGAGGTGCCCGCCGTGATGCCGGTGCCGCCGCTGCCCGCCAGCGTGGCCGCCAGATCGAACTGCGCAGCGCCGCCGCCCGGCTGCTCGGACACCCGCTGCGCATAGGCCAGCACCGCCTGCCGCACGGTGTAGACCAGCTCGCTCGCACGCAGCTTGCCCTCCGGCCCGAGCCCGGCGACGATCACCGCGAGCGGCCGCGCCATGGCCAGCGCGTTCTCCGGATCACGCCGCAGATTGCCGAAGATCTGGTGCGTGCCGGTGGTGTCGGGGTAGAGGCCGGCTGCCAGCGACTGGCTCATCGCGCGAGCCACCAGCGCATCGACCACCGCCTCGGTGCCGGTCAACGTGAGCGAGCGGTAGTGGCCGACCAGCAGCGCCTGGTGCACGAACTTCAGGTCGCCATTGAGCACGGAGACCCGCAGCGCACTGCGCTTGCCGGCGCTGCCGCGCACATCGCCCGCCGGCCGCTTGGAGAGGCCGAACACATCGGCTTCGCTCGACGGTGGCTCGGCCACGTGCAGGCCGCGCGAGGGACGGCTGCGCAACAGTGAGGCATCGGAAGCAGCGGCAGCCGTCGCAGCGCCGCGCCCGGTGGAAGCCACTTCCAGCCGATCGAGCTGGCCGGTCTGCCCGGTCGAGAGCAGCTCGATGTACGCCGCGAATGCACTCGACACATCGGGCATCTTGCCGTGTTCGGCATCGACCTTCCAGGTGAGCACGCCGGGCAGCAAGGCGCTGCTCAGCATCACGCGGCCATCGCCGCCATCGGGCGCGTCGAGGTATTCGAGGCCGTCGTTGCCGAGCGTGAAACCGGCCGGCGTGAAATCGGCATGGCCGACCACCAACAGCATCTTGCCGGCATCGGCGCCGAGCGCCGGCACCTGCGCATCGAGCCGGCGGCGCAGCGTCACGGCCTGGTCGAGCACGGCCTGCGGCGGCGCGCCCCATTCGTAGATGCTGCGCTGCGGCCCTTCATCGTGCCAGAGGCTGCGCGCAGCCAAGCGCGCCATGTCGTCGTCGGCGAGCTTCTGCCAGGTCGCCGCCTTGTCGAGGTTCAGCGCCGGGTCGAGCAGCGCGGCCTGGAGCTGGATGAAGCCCGGCATGCCGGCCATCATCTTGCGGGCGCCGCCGTTGTCGAACAGCGCGCCGAAAGCCACCAGCGCATTGCCGAAGGTGTCGTCGCCCGAGAGCGTTTGCATCGGCGCCCAGGAACCGCCGTTGGGCGTGCCGAGCATCAAGAGCCGTGCGCCTTCGCGGGCCATGAGGCGCTGCCAGACCTCGGGCTTCTCCAGCTGCATGGTGCGCGCGACGAGCCCGCCCATCGAATGCGCGATGAGGCGCACCGGTTGCTGGCTCACGTTGCGGGCGTTGAGCGCGGCATCCACCGCTTCGGCCAGGCGCCGGGCTTCGTCTTCGATCGGCCGGCGCCAGTCGAAGGCGAAGGGGATGACCTCGTGCGTGTCGGCCAGGCGGTCGATCAGATCATCGTAGACGCTGCCGATCGGACCATCGGGCTCCACGCTCGCGGCGGTCGCCGGGTCCCACGCCAAACCCTTCAAGCCGTTGACGAAGCGGAAGCCCAGCCAGATGCGCTTGCCGTTCATCTTGAGGTTGGAGCCGAGGATGCCGGGCAGCACGAAAACCGCCGGCCGATCCGCTGCTGATCTGCCATCCACATCGTGCCCACGCGACCGCGCCACCGCGCGTGCCGAACGCGTGCCGCTCGCATCCTGCCCGGCCCACGAGAGCGGGCCGATGGCCGCGAACTCGGCCGGCTGCGCCTGCATCAGGCCATTGGTGATCGCCAGCACCGTGCGGTCGTTGGCGAAGTAGTTGAAGTGGTTGACCTTGCCGCCGCGGTCGAGCAGAAAGCTCGCGCCGGCGCCTTGCGTGCCGGCCATGCGCGGCGCGCCGCCGTACATCGAGCGGGTTTGCACGACGATGTCGTTGTCGGTCCAGTAGAAGGCATCGGTCAGCAGGGTCTTGACCCAGGAGCCGATCGAATCACCTTCCATGTCACCCGCCACCACGCGCAGGTCGCCAGGGATGGGATCGGTGCCGCCGTTGAGCCATTGCACGACGGGGCTCTCGGGCATCATCGCTTCGATGCCGGGCAGCTCGGACGGGTCGGCCCGGCGCCGCGCCACTTCGTGCAGGAAGTCGACCAGCACCGGTGCGACCGGCACGTTGGCCAATTGCAGGCCCCATTGCAGCACCGAGAGGTACGCGTCGAAGCGCTTGGACGCGAGCAGCGTGCCGCGCGCCGGGCAGGCCACGCGCACCACGCGTTCGATCTGCAAGCCCTTGGCCTTGGCTTCCTTGACCAGCGCTTGCAGGTCGGCCAGGTGCTGCGTGTACTTCGCATCGGCGAAAAGCGCGAGTTCGTCGGCCGTGGGCGGCTTGCCGCCGCAGGCGCGCGCCAGCACCTCGGCCACCAGCCCGCCACGCGAATGGGTGACGAGGTGCAGCCGCGCACCGGCCGGCATGGCGCGCACGAGGGTCAGCGCGTTGCCGATGGGGCTCTGGCCCATGGTCGGGTGATCGAGCGCATAGACGCGGTTGCCGTAGTGCGCAAAGAGGTCGCGCACGGTTTGTGGGTGCAGCGTCCACAGCTTGCCGAAGGTGCTCACGGTGTCGACGAAGGTGCCGTGGATCATCACCAGCAGCGGCCCGCCATCGGTGGCGGCGGGCACGGCATCGCGCTTTCGGCCACTGCCCTTCAAGGCCGTCAGTGAATCGACGTCGAGTTCGTACACGCCGGCTTCCACCGCGCCATCGACCTTCTTCGTGATGGCCGCGGCAGCGAGCGTGGCAGCGCCGTCTTTCGGCAAGCCGGTGATGACGTTGAAGGCGCTCATCACCACCTGGCCCATCCAGCCGCGGGTGGCGCCGCGCGTGGCTTCGGCTTCCAGTCCGGGCCAGCCGAGCTGGGCCGAGACGACGACCTCGCTGTCATCGGCCACCGCCACGGCGCTGCGAGTGGCGCTGGCGCTTTGCGCGCGCATCAGGTCACGCGCGTCTTCGGGGTGCAGCACCAGCGTCGGGCCGTTGGCGATCGTCATCACCACCACATCCTCGCCCGGCCGCGCGGTCACGCGGACTTCGTCGCCCGCACCGCGCTGCGTGCCCACCAGCACCGAGGCCTTGACGCTGCCGCGCGAGGTTGCGGCAGGGGCCGAACCACCGGCCGGCTGCGCCTGGCCGGGGATGATGAAGGTGATGTCCTTGCCTTGCGTGGCCATGCAGGCTCCCGATGAACGATCAGACTGAGATCAAACGCCTGTTTCAGACAGTGAACGGCGTTTGCGCCAGGAAGGTGCCGGCCTTGCCGAGCGTGAAGAGGTTGGGCGTCTGGCTGGCCGGCATCTTCGACTTGATCAGCGCATGAAAGCCTCCGTAGTTGCCCGTGAACTTGCCCTGGTTCCACACCTTCAGCAACTGTTCGGTGAAAGCGCCGTTGTGGTCACCGTCCATCGAGGTCTGGTTGTCCTGACAGCCCGAGATCAACACCACCGCCGGGCCGAACTTCTTGACGATGGCGGTGAGCCGGCCGCTCGCCGCCACGTTGGCGAGCGCGGTGTCGGGATCGACCGAGCTCTTGCCTGCCGCGGCCGCCACATCGAGCTGCAGCTTGTCGTAGAACGCCTGGTG
>JAMFRW010000528.1 GCA_026224975.1 Rhodoferax sp.
AGCCAGCGAAGCGCTGCCGCCGCATCGCGCTCCACACCGCGCCCGGAGGCGTGTGCCTGGCCAACGGCCAGTTGCGCTTCGGCCAGGCCCAGCTCGGCGGCCTTCAACAGTTGCCCGTAGGCGAGCCGCGGTTGCGCCGCTTCCTGCATCCGGCCCAGCCGGAAGATCGCCTTGGCGTGGCCCTGCTCCGCGGCTTTCGAGAGCCAGGCATGGGCGACCAGATCGTCCCGCGGCACGCCAGAGCCGGCGGCATATTGCGTGGCGAGCAGGTACTGCGCGGCCGCCAGCCCTTTGTCGGCTGCCTTGCCGACCCAGGCCGCAGCCTCCTTGAAGTCCTGCTTCACGCCTGCGCCGCTGGCATACGCCAGACCCAGCTCGTACTGCGCCTCGCGCACGCCCATGCGCGCGGAGTTCAGCAACTCGCGGTGCTTGCGTTTGTCGGAGGGGTTGGGCTTGGGCGCCATCTCGTTCACTTGCGCACCCTACGGCCTGCGGCCGGTCCCGCCGAGCGGGAGCATGAGCCCTTGGGGCGGCCCGGCGCGGTCACTGGCGCACCCTACGGCCTGCGGCCGGTCCCGCCGAGCGGGAGCATGAGCCCTTGGGGCGGCCCGGCGCGCTCATGGCTCCCGGATCGCTTCGTTCAGGCCCTTGGTGAGCGGCCAGGCCAGGTACGACATGACCGTGCGCTCACCCACCGCAATCTCCGCCGTCACCGTCATGCCCGGCAGCAGCGAGGCGCCACCCTTCATGTTGCGCAGGTCGGTCGCGGTCAGGGTGATCCGGCTCGAATAGTAGGAATCGTTGTCGCCCTTCGAGTTGGGATCGCGCCGGAAGGCATCCTGGCTGAGCGTGCGCACCGTCGCCTCGAGCGTGCCGTGGCGCTGGAAGGGGAACGCATCGATCTTCACCTTGGCCGCGTGGCCGGCCTTGATCTGGCCCACGTCGGCCGAATCGATCTGCACCTCGGCCTCCAGCGGCACGCTCAGCGGCACCAGCGTGAAGAAGGTCTCCGCCTCGCGCACCACCGAGCCCGGCGAGAGCTTGGCAATCTCGAGCACCACGCCATCGATGGGGGACACAAGCGTCAGCAACTGGCTGCGGCGCTCGGCCTTTTGCACCTGTTCACGCGCCGAGTCGCGCTGGCGCGTGATGGAGAGCAGGTCTTCCATGGTCTTCTGCCGCCACGCCTTCTGGAACGCCACGCGCTCGGCTTCGAAGGCGGCAAGCTCGCGGCTCAGTTCCTTCTCGCGGCTCGCGGCCTGGCCGAGTTCGCGCGCCACCTCCTTGGTGCGTTGCTGGGCTTCGAGCAACTGAATCGGCGCCGCGTACTTCTGCGCCACCATGCGCTCCTGCATGGCCTCCATCTGCGTGAGCGAACTCAGGCGCGAGGCGGTGTCCTTCTGCTCCGAGAGGTTGCTGGCCACCGCGGCGCGCAGCCGGGCGGCCGTCTGCGCCATCCTGTCCTGCTGGGCCTGGTAGTTGGCGCGGCGCTCGCTCAGCAGATCGGCCTGCAACTGGCCGTCGCCCTTCACGCTCGCACCGGCCGCCGGCGCTCCGCCGGCCAGCTCCTGCTGCAGGCCGGCGATCTGGGTGTCCAGGCTCGCCAGCATGGTCTTGACCTGCGACTGGTCGGCCTGCGCGAAGGTCGGGTCGAGTGCTGCCAGTTGATCGCCCTTCTTGACGACCTGGCCCACGCGCACATCCACGCGCTGGATCACCGAGGTTTCGAGCGGCTGCACCACCACGTTGGGCAGCGGCGTGACGAGCCGGCCGCGGGCCGTGATGACCTGGTCGACCTTGGCGAACGATGCCCAGGTGCCGAACGCCAGCATCGCGCCCACGAGCGCATGCAGCGTGAGGCGCGCGGCGGGCGGCAAGGGGCTGCGCTCGATCTCGTCGGCATCGGGCAGGAAGTCGACGACGGCCCGATCCTGACCCCGCTTCATGATCCCGGTGCGACGCTCCACGCGCCGCGTCGGCCGCTTCACAAGTGGCTTGTCTGCTGATTCCATAGCTGTTGGTAAGTCTCACAACGGGTGAGCAGTTCGGGATGGGTGCCGCTGTCCATCAGCCGCCCCTGGTGCATCACCAGGATCACGTCGGCGTTCACCAGCGTCGAGAGCCGGTGCGAGACCATGATCACCGTGCGGCCCACCGCGATGCGCGACAGGTTGCCGATGAAGATCGCCTCGCTCTCCGGGTCGAGCGCGCTCGCGGCTTCGTCGAGGATCAGGATGCGCGGCTTCGTCAACAGGCAGCGCGCAATCGAGAGGCGCTGCTTCTGCCCGCCGGAGAGGTTGGCCGCGTTCTCTTCGAGCATGGTGTTGTAGCCCTGCGGCAGCCGCTCGATGAACTCGGCGGCACCCGAGACTTCGGCCGCGGCCACGATCTCCTCGAAAGTGGCTTCGGGGCGCGCGGCCGAGATGTTGTCACGCACCGAGCCGCGGAAGAGGAAGTTCTCCTGCAGCACCACGCCGAGCTGGCGGCGGAGGTGGGCGAGTTCGATCTCGCGCGCATCGGTGCGGTCGAAACGCACGATGCCTTGCTCCACGCCGTAAAGCCCCTGGATCAGCTTGGTCAGCGTGGTCTTGCCCGAGCCGCTGCGGCCGACGATGCCCACGACCGCGCCCGCGGGAATGGTGAAGCTCGCGCCGTTGAGCGTGGTCGCGCTCGAGCCCGGGTAGCGGAAGGTCACGTCCTCGAACCTGATCTCGCCCATCAGCGTGGGCCGCAGGCTGCCGTGGCCGCTCTGGCCTTCCGGCGCGCGGTTCATCACCTCGCCGAGCATGCGCACCGAGAGCGCCGTTTCCTGGTATTCGTTGACCAGCCCCACGATGGCGATCAGCGGCTGCACCACGCGGCCCGAGAGCATCTGGAAGCCGATGAGCGCGCCCACAGTAAGCGTCTGGTCGAACACATCCTGCGCGCCGACCACGATCAGGATGACGGGCAACAGCTTGCCGAGGAAGTCGGTCAGCGCATGGCCGGTGATGCCGATCTTGCCGACGCGGTAATGCATGTTGATCGACTGCGCCGAGCGCTGGTCCCACAGGCGCCGCTGCGCCGGTTCGATGGCAAGCGCCTTCACCGTGCGCATGCCGTGGATGGTCTCGACCATCATCGACTGGCGTTCGCCCTCGGCGCTGTAGAGGTCGTTCAGGCGGCGGTTGAAACTCGGCACCATGGCGGCCACGATGCAGCAGATGAGCCCGGTGAACGCGAGCGTGATCATCGCGAGCTTGAGCGAGTACGAGAACAGGATGGGGATGAAGATCAGCAGCGAGGTCACGTCGAGCAGCGACGAGAACATGCGGCCGGTCAGGAAGGCACGAATCTTCTCGACCTGCTGCATGTGCCGCGTGATGACGCCGGCGGTGGTCGTCTCGAAGTAGTCGATCGGCAGCGACAGCAAGTGCGCAAAGGTGCGCCGCGTGAGCCGCATGTCGATCTTGTTGCTCGCCGCGAGCGTGACGAGCTGGCGCAGAAAGCCGAGCAGCGCATCGAAGGCGAGCGCGATCACGATGCCGATGCCGAGCGTCCAGAGCGTGGCGATGCTCTGGTGCACCAGCACCTTGTCGATCACCAGCTGGAAGAAGATCGGCGAGGCGAGCGCCAGGAAGTGCATCGCGATCGCGGCCAGCGCGATGTCGCGCAGGGCGGCACGCTGTTTCATGATCTCGGGCACGAACCAGCGCAGCCCGAATTTCGGCGTGGTCTCGACGAATTCGTTCAGGCGCTTGAGCAGCAGCACATCACCGCGCCAGAGCTTGCAGAAGGCCTCCTTGCCGAGCTGGAGAACCTCGTCGGCCCGGTCGGCCAGCGGGTTCAGGATGGCGATCTGGCCCAGCGCGTCACGCGTGGCGCCGACCACGATCACGCTTGTGCCGTTGAGCAGGCGCGCGATCAGCGGGAACACACCGTCCTGCGCGATCAGCGCGTTCCAGTCGAGCTTGTCGAACTTGGCTTTGAGGCCGATGTCGGACGCGATGCGCAACACGGTGGCGGCGCCTGGCTCCTCGGCCGGCAGCGCGTAGTCCTCGATCAACCTGTCCGGATAGATCGCCAGCCGATGGTGCTGCGCCACGGCCGCAAGGCATTGGATGGTGGAGTGGGGGAACGGCGCGGACATGCTGTTGAGTTCGATGAGTCAGCAGCGATTTGACCCGTGCGCGGGGTCCGGCGATCGTTGGATGAGTGTCGCGTTCCGGGGTCAACTCCGGCACCGCGGCCACTGTCGAGCCTCAGCCGAACGCCGCGTTCAGGATCTCCTCGCACTCCACACTCGCGGGGTCGTGCGCGCGAGGCGCGTGCTGCGGCGTCGAGCCGGGCGGCGTCACGGTGGCGCTCGTGCCGATCGGCCCGCTTGATTCCATCGATTGGCGTGCGAAGAACATCTGCTCGAACAACTGCATGGCCGAGGCGACGCCGCGCAAGCTCACGTCGCGCAGGTCTTCCGCGAGGTATTGGCCGAAGGACTGTGCGGCGTTGAAGATCTCGTACGACGGAAAGTAATCGGCGAACGGGCACTGGTCCACCAGCTTGCCGACCACCGCACGCAAAACCGATTTTGAATACGAGGTGGCCGTCAGCACATGCTTGTCCTGATGCGTGGCGGCGAGTGCCACGGGGCTCACCGTGAAGACCAGCCGCAGCGTCGGGTTGTGCTGCCGCAGCACGCCGATGACGTGCACCATGTCGTTGTAGCAATCGATGTAGTCGAGGTTCACCGCGACAGCATCCCGCGCGATATCGCGCTGCGTGGAGACGGCTGGGTGCACACCGTAGAACACCCGGCCATCGTGGCGAGCCCAGGTCTCGGTCAGTCCGAGCGTGAAGATGAAGACCTGGCAACTCAGGAACATCTCCCTGACGCGCCCGAGGTGGTACAGACGATCTGCCACCGCCTCCGCGTGCGAACCGAAACCGCCGTCATGGATGGCGGGGCGCAGCAGGTCTATGAATCGCCCGGAACGCGCCGTTTCGATCTCGATGATGGGCGGGCACAGGCCGAAGGCCTGGTCGACCAGTTGCCGCAATTGTCGTGTGGTGTAGACATTGCCGTAGCGGGCCGAGAAGGTGTCGTAGCCCAGCCGACTCGCGAGAGCCGCATCCATCAGCGGATGAGCTGGTTCGAACGAGGTGTAGCCGAAGCCCCGGGCCTTGAGGTGGCGCGAGATCCGCTGGGCGAAACAACTGCCGGCCGTCGCGACCAGATCGGCTGGTCCGATCTCGAACTTGGCCCGCTCGCCGGCGAACACCTCGGGCCACGGCACCGGCGACACGGCCTTCTTCCAGAAGTTGCGGTCGGGCAGGTTCTTGTAGGGATGCATGGGTGCCTCACTCGCCTGGCAAAGAGAGCATGGAACGGTAGTAGGCGGGCTGGGCGTGCGTGGCCGCGTTCCAGAACTCGCGTGCCAGAAAGCCGTGCTCGTCGACAGTGCCTGGCGGCGGGCCCAAGAGCGGAACGCCGAGCGCGTCGCAAACCTCCGTGAGGATGTCGAGATAGAGGCGGTAGATCTTCAGCCGCACCCATCGGTCTTCAAGCGGCCGAGCACCGAAATCGAAGGTTTCCGGCGCACCAAGCACATGCTCTTCCGACGGGATCGGCGGCGGCGGCGCGACCACGGCCCGGCGCGTGTGCGCCAGGGAGGCCAGTGCCAGTTTCAAGGGCCCGGTGCTCCGATCCACGGCGGCTTGCAAATGCTCGCGCACGACCTGCGCCGGGATGATCTGGCGGCCGGCCAACATGGGCGCGCTCGATCGCTCGTCATGGAAGTCGAACGGCACCGGGGGGCGGCACATTAACAAGGATTTGTGTTCGTTGCCACCGAGGAGGAAGAACGACCGGTGCTGTGCGTTGTCGAGCGCCAGCAGCCGGCTCGCATAGTGCGGGACGATGCGCGGCGTGAGCTGGCCATCGACTCCTGCCAGCTCGAACAGCGCCGCACGGGGCGACGCGAGCACCAGGTGCCCCACCTCGCT
>JAMFRW010000529.1 GCA_026224975.1 Rhodoferax sp.
GCCGGCGTCACCGGCAGCGGCTTCATCGTGCTGGCGGCCACGCTCTCGGCCGTCGGCCATGTGCCGGTCGCGGGGCTGGCGCTCATCCTCGGCATCGACCGCTTCATGTCGGAAGCGCGTGCGCTGACCAACCTGATCGGCAACGGCGTGGCCACCATCGTCGTCGCCAAGTGGACGGGTGACCTGGATACGGTGCGGCTGCAGCAGCAATTGAACAACGAGTCGCCACTCGATGCCGACGAGCCGGAGATCGTGCTCGACAAGGTCGTCCAGCACATGCCAGCGACGCCGGCGCGTTGACCTTTCGATTCGATCGAAGGCCTAGGACCGCCCCGACAGCTGCCGGATCACCACCCGGCAGCTGATCCCGTTGGGCGTGGCTTCGCGCCATTCCACGTTCCCGCCAAGCTGCTTCACGCGCTTGCGGATGCCGCCCAGGCCCAGGCCGTGCGACCAGCTTCGCGGGTCGCGGCCGATGCCGTTGTCGGCGACGATGAGTTCTAGCTGATCGTTTTCGAGCCGGAAGTCGATCACCAGCCGGCGCGCCTGCGCATGCGCGATGGTGTTGCTGACCAGCTCGCGCAGCACGCGCGTCAGGCCCGACCACTGCACCACGGTGAGCAGCACATCGGCATCGGCAGCAAAGGTCCAGGTCAGCCCGATGTCGGCCGCGGTCAGGCGCTGGGTGAGGTCGGCCTTCCATTCGGCCGCGGCGTGCGAGAGCGGGTGGTTGGATGCCGCGAGGCCGCGCGTCAGCGTCTTCAGGTCTTGCAGCGTGTGCCGCACATAGTCTTCCATCTCGGGCGACTGGGCCTTGTACATCAGCGTGAGCAAGCGCGCGCCGATGTCGTCGTGCAGGTCTTGCGCGAGCCGCAAGCGCTCCTCCTTGCGGCCTTGCTCCACGGCCTTGTCGAAGACAACGGCGCGGCGCAGTTGCTCGACGATGCGGTCTGTCAAGCGCGCGTCTTCGGTGGTGAAGAGCCGCCGCCCGCGGTGCGCGAAGCGGATCAGTACCGAGCCCGCGCCGCGCTCGGTCTCGCCGCCGAGCGCCGGCACCGGCACCAGCAGGCTGGACCCGTCGCTTGCCATGCGCGTGGAAAACGCATGCGGCTCGACGATGCTCACTTCCATCGGTTCGAACAGCTCTTGCAGCAGGCCCGAGAGCAGCGTCGCTGCACGCTCGGGCGTGGCCTCGACCTCGCGCGCGATACGGTAGAGCCGCTCGAACATGCGCTCGGTCGTGAGCATGCTGCTGCCGAGCAGGTGGCTCAAGATCCAGCGCCGCGCCGCCGCGTACACGGCCAGCGAGATGAAGAGCGAGAGGATCAGCGACGCGAACTGCCCGAGCGCGAACAGCGTGACGAAGAGCAGATCGAGCGACGTCGCGACGGCGCTCACGGCCGCGAGGAGCAGGAACTCGCGCATCACTGGCTGCGACTTGGCGACGAAGGGCACCAGCAGCAGCAAGCCCGCCAGCAGCACATACCAGACCATGGAGGCGATGGCCGCCATGTCCTGCGGCATGCCGGGCGCATGGTGCGTGACGGCGAGCGCCAGTGTCAGCAGCAGCCAACTGCCGACGATGCCGGCGCCGAAACGACGGAAGATGATCGCGAACGGGTGCGGTTCGATGCGGTACGACCAGGTCAGCAAGCCGAGTGCCACCAGGCCGAGCGCGGCCGTTCCCATCTGCACCCACCACCAGAGCTGCGGCAGCCAGCCACCGGCGCCAAGCCCGAGCAGCAGCAGCGCCGCGCTCCAGGCCGCGATCACCATCCACTGCGCACCGGGCAAGCGGCGCGGGTGCAGGCACACGGCCACGACCATGGCCGCGGCGGTGATCAGGTCAAAGCCCATGCGCAGTGGCATGTCGGCCGCGGTGAAAGGCCCGGGCAGGCCCAGTTCCAGCGTGGATTCGACCGCGATGAACAGCAGGTTGCCGGCCTGGCACCAGGCGATCACCGCATAGAGCAGGTTGCGCAAGCTCGGGTGCGCGAGCACCTGCACGGCCGCGACCAGGCACAGCGCCAACGTGAAGTACGAGAGCAGCCAGAAGATCGCCGGCAGATCGGCGGCGCCGCGCGGGTGTGGCAGGACGTCGACCGCGCTGCGCTCGCCGGCAAAACCGCTGGTGGCGATCGACGTGTTCGCCTCGCTCGCGCCATTCGTGATGCCATCGGCGGCGCCTGCGGCAAACACCAGCACCACATTCGGCAGCGCCAGCTTGGCCGCCAGTTGGCGATGCAGCAATTGCTGGCGCGCGCGGTCGGCATCGGCGATCAGCCAGCGGCCGGAGCGCTGCAAGGCCAGCGCGTCGATGGGCGGCGCGGCCAGGTCATCGGCATCGGCTTCACCGCGCACTGCCAGCAGCACGCGGCCGATGTACGGCACCAGCCGTGGGTCGTGGGACGCGGCGAGTTCGATATAGCCCTGCGTGTTGGCGCGCCAGGTGGCGTCCACATGCGGCGCCTGCGCCAGCAGCTTGATCAGCCCGATGATGCCCACGCAGCCTAGCAGCGCGCACGCGACCAGAATGCGCAGGCGCCAGCCCATCCAGCGCGCGGCTTGCGCCGGTGCCTCGGGCTCGCTCAGGTCGGGGTAGAAATCAGAATGGAAGCCGCTCGCGCCGCCGGGGCCTGCCGGGTCGAACGAACCGAGGGCAGGGCGCCGATCGATGCCGTCTTGCGCCACGGACGGGTCAGGGCCCGAGAGCGACTGCCCTGACCGCCATCGGCCCGAGAGCCGTGCACCACAGAGCCATCAAACCAGTCCTTGCTTGCTCGCCAGCACGGCGGCTTCGGCGCGGCTGGACACGTTCAGCTTCTTGTAGATCGACTTGATGTGGTCGTTGACGGTGAACCACTTGATGCCCATGAGGCTCGCGATCTCCTTGATCGTGAAACCCTTGCTGAGGTAGGTGAGGACCTCGCTCTCGCGCGGCGTGAGGCGCTCGTGGTCGAGCGGGGCACCGCGGCCCATCGGCACGGGCCGGCTGCTCTGAAAGCCCGAAAGCGCCACCGGCCCGTTGTTGTTGGACGCTGCGCCGCCGGGCGGGCCCTGTCGAAAATGGGTGAGCAGGCGGCGGGCGATGGCAGGCGACAAGGGCGGCTGGCCGCGCACGATCTTCTGCAACTCCTCGACCAGCACCTCGAAGCGATCTTCTTTCAGAAGGTAACCATCCGCACCGCATTGCAGCGCTGGAAAGAGGTGGTCGTCGTCGGAATACAGCGTGGTGACGATCTTGGTGGCCGGGTACTGCACCAGCTCGGCCAGCAGCTCCATGCCGTTGCCGTCCGGCAGCTCCAGGTCGACCAGGATCAGCTTGAAAGGATCGACCGGCGCCTGGCCCTCGTAGAGCGGCCCCACCTGCCGGCGCGCGGTCTCCAGATCGCCGGCTTCGGTGATGACGAGCGCATCGCTGAAGCTCTCGCGCACCACGCGGCTCAGGAAGCTCCTGGCGACGGGGTTGTCTTCGACGATGAGAACCTTGACTGACATTCGCCGCCTGTGATGTTTTTAACGCCTCCTATCGTATCGCACTGGTAACGATCAGTCGTTGGTCATCACCAGTTTGCCGCGCACCTGGCGGCTACCCATGCGCGCATAGGCGTCCATCAGCTTGTCCATGGGCAGGCGCTGATCGATGATCGGCTTGACCTTGCCTTGCGCATAGAGCTGCCCCAGCTCGGCCATCATCTTGACGTTGTTCTTGGGCTCGCGGCGCACGAAGTCGCCCCAGAACACACCGACGATGGACGCGCCCTTGAGCAGCGCCAGGTTCCACGGCAGCGCCGGAATGCCGCCTTGCGCGAAGCCGACGACGAGGTAGCGCCCGCGCCAGGCGATGGAGCGAAACACCGGCTCGGCCAGGTCGCCACCCACCGGGTCGTAGACCACATCGGGGCCCTTGCCGCCGGTCAGCGCCTTGAGCGCATCGCGGATGTTGCCGGTGCTGTAGGTGATGGTCTCGTCGGCGCCGATCTCCTTGCAGAGCGCGCACTTCTCGTCGCTCGATGCGGCGGCAATCACGCGCGCGCCGGCTGCCTTGGCGATCTGGATGGCGGCCGTGCCCACGCCACCGGCGGCGCCCAGCACCAGCACCGTCTCGCCGGCCTTCAGTTGTGCGCGGTCCATCAGCGCGTGGTGGGTGGTGCCGTAGGTCAGCACGAACGCGGCGGCATCGACGAAATCGAAGCCCGGCGGCAGCGGCATCACCACCGACGCACTCACGCACGCATGAGTGGCAAACCCGCCGGTGCCCGAGAACGCGGCCACCGCATCGCCCACCTTCACATGCGTCACGCCTTCGCCCACGGCCTCGACGATCCCGGCGTATTCGGAGCCCGGCACGAACGGCAGCGGCGGCTTCATCTGGTACTTGTTCTGAACGATCAGGATGTCGGGAAAGTTCAGGCTGGCCGCGCGGATGGCGATCAGCACTTCACCGGCCTTGGGGCTCGGCGTGGGCAGTTCTTTCCACGTGAGCGCTTCGATTCCTACGGGGTTTTCGCAAAGCCAGGCATGCATGTTCGGGTCTCCTTGGAA
>JAMFRW010000007.1 GCA_026224975.1 Rhodoferax sp.
CCGCCCACGAAGCCGGCGTGGCGCAGTGGGACGTGCAGCAGATCGTCGACCTGCTCAAGACCGGTGTCTCGGCCAAGGCCTCGGTCTCCGGACCGATGACCGAAGTCGTCGCCGGCAGCACGCAGTACCTGACCGATGCCGATCTGCGCGCGATGGCGACCTTCCTCAAAGCCTTGCCGCCGACGGAGACACCGCCCCAGGATGCGCCCGCGTCGATCGCAGTGCCCTCAGTCGCGGGCGGGGATGCGCTGTACGCCAACAATTGCGCGCAATGCCACGGCAAAAAGGGAGAAGGCGTCGAAGGCATCTACCCGGCCCTCGCAGGCAACCGCGCTGTGCTCCTGAACCCACCGGCAAACCTTGTCCACATCGTGCTCGAAGGCGGCTTCTCTCCAGCCACCGCTGGCAATCCACGCCCGTACGGCATGCCGCCATTCAGCACCACCCTGACCACTGCAGAGGTTTCTCTTGTACTTACCTACATCCGTAGCGCATGGGGCAACAAGGCCGGCCAGGTGTCTGAGGTGGACGTCAACCGATATCGGGGCACGCGAACACAATAGGAGGAGCGTCTCTATGACAAGCTCATCACCGATGCCAACCGAGAGGCTGACCGTGCGCCTGACGCCCGCCGCCAAGCGCGTGCTGCAAGCCGCCGCGGCGGCCGATCACCGTTCGGTCAGCCAATTCGTGATCGACAGCGCGTTGGCGCGAGCCGAAGAGGCACTGTCGATTCGTCGCAACTTCGGCATTCAAGCTCAGAAGTGGGAAGCGTTTATGGCCGCGCTCGACGCCATGCCGCGCGACCTTGCGCGCATCGAGAAGTTGTTCGAAAGACCCGGTGTTTTCGACAGCGAAGGTAAGTAACGGCGCTTTGACGAGTCGGAGCATTCGCCCAGCCACCCGGCGCAAGCCCCTCAAAGCGCCCGCAGCCGAAACTCCTCCACCGCCTCTTCCCTGCCGAGCCGCATGTGCGCGATCACCTCGTCGCACGAATCGGTGACGATCTTGCGCATCGCGGCTTCGGCTTGATCGGCCTCGCCGTCACGCAGCAGCTCCAGCAAACGCTCGTAGCCTTGCAGGCTCTCCAGCCGCCGCGCGGTGCGGTCGTAGTCGAGCGGCGTCTGGTTGACCCAGAGCATCTGCCAGACGGCGTCGTGCGGCAGGTTGCGGTAGGTCAGCACGAGCTGGCGGTTGCCGCAGGCTTGCACGAGGCCGGTGCCCATGCGGCCGACGGCCTTGACGAATTCGACGAGTGACGGCGCCTCGCGCAGCGTGAGTTCGCGCAGTTCGCCCAGGCGCACGGCCAGGCCTTCGAGCGCCGACTTGTCGGGCGCGAGCGCGAGGTAGCGCGCGGCCAGGCCCATCATCGCGCCGCGGATGTTGAAGATGTCGATCACGTCGTTGAGCACCAGATCGACGACGAAGGTGCCGCGCCGCGGCGAGACCTCGACCAGCCCCTGCGCCTCCAGCACGCGCAGTGCATCGCGCACCGGGCCGCGGCTGACCGAGAACATGTCGGCCACCGCCTGCTCACCGATGCGCTCGCCCGGGCCGTACTGGCCCTGCAGGATCGCCTGGCCCAGATGCTGGGCGATCTGCTCGGCCGGCGTGACGGTCTTCAAGCGGATGGGCCGCAGCGCTTGTGGCGCGTCCTGAGCGCCGGCCGGAGGCGGCGCCAGGGGTCGGCGGGGCGAGGGAATCGCGGGCATTGTCATGTTGGCGACACGGGAATCACCCGATTGTAGGAGCCGGGGTCGGCTTGTAAATTGTCACGTGTTAACAATTGACCCGATTCCGAAGGGCTCGATTGTGCGAGCCCGATCGACGATATGGAATGCGGGGTTGTCCGATGTCATGGCGTGCGAGTGTCGAAGAGCTGAACCACCGGCGGGCGCTGGTCGCCCGCATGGGCGGCACCGAAAAAGTCGAGCGCCAGCGCGCAGCCGGCAAGCTCACGGTGCGGGAGCGCATCGCCCAGTTGCTCGATGACGGCAGCTTTCGCGAGATCGGCTCCATCACCGGCAAGGCGCAGTACGACGCCGAAGGCCAGCTGACCGATCTGGCCTCGTCGAACTTCATCTTCGGCCGAGGGCGCATCGATACGCGGCCGGTCGTGGTGGCCGCAGACGACTTCACCGTGCGCGGCGGCGCGGCCGATGGCTCGACCGCCGGCAAGCTCGCCGCCTCGGAGCAGATGGCGTTCGAAATGCGCATGCCGCTGGTGAGGCTGATCGACGCCACCGGCGGATCGATCCGCACGGTCGAAGACCTGGGCCGCACCTACGTGCCCGCCAACCCGGCGTGGGAATGGGTAGTGCGCAATCTCGAGACGGTGCCGGTCGTTTCGCTGGTGCTCGGCGCGGTCGCGGGTTTTGCATCGGCCCGGGCCGTGGCCAGCCACTACTCGGTGATGGTGCGCAACATCTCGCACATGTTCATCGCCGGCCCGCCGGTGGTGGCGCGCACCGGCACCGTCTTCACCAAGGACGAACTCGGCGCGCCGATGCTGCATGCCAAGGCCGGTGCGGTCGACGACATTGCCGAGACCGAAGCCGATGCGATGGCGCGGGCAGCGCGCTTCCTCTCGTACCTGCCAAGCTCGGTACATGAACTCGCACCACGCATGCCGTGCGACGACCCGGCCGACCGCTGCGATGACAGCCTGATCGACATCGTGCCCAGCGACCGCCGCAAGGTCTACAAGATGCGCGAGATCCTGGCCAAGACGCTGGACAGCGGCAGCTTCTTCGAGACCGGCGCGCAGTTCGGCCGCTCCGCCATCACCGGCCTGGCGCGGCTCGGTGGCTACCCCGTCGCCGTGCTCGCCAGCGACCCGTACCACTACGGCGGCGCGTGGACGGCCGACACCTCCGACAAGGTGCTGCGCTTCGTCGACATGGCCGAGACCTTCCACCTGCCGGTCGTTCACTTCGTCGACATCCCCGGCTTCCTGATCGGGCTGGAGGCCGAGCAGGCCGCGACCATTCGCCACGGCGCGCGCGTGTTGAGCGCGATCTACCAGGCGACCGTGCCGTGGTGCTCGATCCTCGTGCGCAAGGTCTTCGGCGTGGCCGGCGCGGCGCACAGCAACGCCTCGCGCTTCAAGTACCGCTACGCCTGGCCCTCGGGCGACTGGGGCTCGATCCCGCTCGAAGGCGGCATCGAAGCCGCGTACCGCAGCGACATCGCCGCCTCGCCCGACCCGGCCGCCAAGCTCGCCGAGATCACCGCCCGGCTCGAAGCGGTGCGCTCGCCTTTCCGCACCTCCGAGGCCTTCGGCGTCGAAGAGATCATCGACCCGCGCCAGACCCGGCCGCTCTTGTGCGAGTTCGCTGCGGATGCGCAGCGCCTGCTGCGGCCAGGGCCTTCGCGCGTGCAGTGCCGGCCTTGATGCATCGCTTCGACCGATGCCTTCCACGATGACCGCTCCGACGACATCACCCGGCGCCCTGCTCACGCTGCAAGACGTCACCATCGCCTTCCGCACCTCGCGCGGTGAAGTGCCGGTGACGCGCAAGGTCTCGTTCTCCATCGGCCGCGGCGAGCGCGTGGGGCTGGTCGGCGAAAGCGGTTGCGGCAAGACCGTGACGGGCCTCTCCATCATGCGGCTGCTGCCCATGGAAGTGGCACGCATCCACGGCCGCATCGATTTCGAAGGGCAAGACCTCGCGACCCTGCCCGAGCGCCAGATGCGCGCGGTGCGCGGCAAGGACATCGCGATGATCTTCCAGGAGCCGATGAGCGCGCTCGACCCGGTGTTCACCGTCGGCACGCAGATCGCCGAAGCCTGGCTGGCGCATCAGAAGAACGGCAGCGCTTCGGAGGCCCGCGAGCGCGCCATCAAGGCGCTGGCGCAGGTCGGTATTCCGCTGCCCGAACGCCGCTTCGACGAATATCCGCACCAGCTCTCCGGCGGCATGCGCCAGCGCGTGATGATCGCCATGGCCATCATCTGCGAGCCCAAACTGCTGATCGCCGACGAGCCCACGACCGCGCTCGATGTGACCGTGCAGGCGCAGATCATGGACCTGTTGCGCGACCTGAGCGAGCGCACCGGCACCGCCATGCTGTTCATCACGCACGACCTGGGCGTGGTCGCCGAAACCTGCACGCGCATGCTGACGATGTATGCCGGCGAAGTGGTCGAAGACGCGCCGGTGGACAACGCGCTGATGCGCCCGCGTCACCCCTACACCTCGGGCCTGCTGCGCTCGCTGCCGCGCCTGGCCGAGCGGCATGCGCGACTCAGCTCCATCCCCGGCCGCGTGCCCTCGCCGACCGGCATGCCGGCCGGTTGCCGCTACCGCGAACGCTGCGAATTCGCCGAAGCCGCGTGCACCGCCGAACAGATCCTGCGCCCCGTTGCCATGGCCGGCGAGCTGCCGCGCCAGGCGCGCTGCGTGCGGGCCGATGAACTCGAATTGCGCGGAGCGGTGAGCTGATGGACCGGCAGCAAGTGATAGCCGCCGAACGCGCGTCGGCCACGCGCGCTGTCGATGCACAACCGGTGATCGCCGTGCGCGACCTGCGCGTGCTCTTCCCCACGCAAGACCACACGCAAACCGTCAAGGCCGTCGATGGCGTGAGCTTCGAGGTGTTCCCCGGCGAGACCTTCGGGATCATCGGCGAATCGGGCTCGGGCAAGACCACGCTGGGGCGTGCACTTGTCTCGCTCGTCGAGCCGAGCGCGGGTTCGGTGATCCGTGGCGGCGTCGATCCCAAGGGCTTGTCGGGCGCGGCCTTGCGGGCGCACCGGCGTGACTACCAGATCGTGTTCCAGGACCCGCACTCGGCGCTGAACCCGCGCATGCGCGTCATCGATTCGGTGATGGAGCCGCTGCAAATGGCCGGCAGCCGCGACCGCGCCGCCGATCGCAAGGCGGCCCTCGATGCGCTTTCGCACGTGGGCTTGTCGGCCGAGCTGGCGCAGCGTTATCCGCATCAGCTTTCGGGCGGGCAGAAGCAGCGCGCCAACATCGCGCGCGTGCTCACGCTGCGGCCCAAGCTGATCGTGTGCGACGAAGTAGTGGCTGCGCTCGATGTCTCGATCCGCGGCGACATCCTGAACCTCTTCGCCGACCTGCAGCGCGAGTTCGGGCTCACCTATGTGTTCATCACGCACGACCTGTCGGTCGTCTCGCACATCAGCGACCGCATCGCGGTGACCTACCTCGGGCGCTTCATGGAGTTGGGCCCGAACGCCGGCGTGAGCGAGCGGCCGCTGCACCCGTACACCGAGGCGCTGCTCTCGGCCGAGCCGATACCTCTGCCTTCGCACCTGCGCACGGCGCGCCGCATCACGCTGGCCGGTGAGATCCCGAGCCCCGTCTCGCCGCCTTCAGGCTGCCGCTTTCGCACCCGTTGCCCGAGCGCCGAAGCGCGCTGCGCGGCCGAGGTGCCGGCGCTGCGCGAGCTGCGGCCCCTGCACTGGGTCGCCTGCCATTTCGCCACGGCCGACGGCCCGCCTTCGCCCTCATTCAAGACCACGCCACAGGAGACGACATGACGCACCCAGAAGAAGACCCGGTTTCGATGATCCCCGCGAGCGCCTGGCGCCGGCGCGATGCGCTGGGCCTCATCGGCCTGGCGTTCGGTGCGGGGTTGGGTGCGAGCTTGAGCGGCCCGGCCTTCGCGCAAGGCACGCCCAAGAAGGGCGGCATCCTGAAGATCGCCAACCCGGCGAACCCTTCGAGCCTGGACCCGGCAACAGGCGGTGCGGGCTCCGACCACCCCATCCTCTGGACCATGTACGACACGCTGGTCGAATGGGACTTCGCCACGCTCAAGGCCAAGCCCGGCATGGCCGAGTGGAGCTTCCCCGATGCCAACTCGATGGTGCTGAACCTCAAGCCCGGCATCCTGTTCCACGACGGCACGCCGTGCGATGCGGCGGCCGTCAAGTTCAACATCGACCGCAACCGTGGCGATGCGGTCTCCAACCTGAAGGCCGACCTGGCGAGCATCACCGCCGTGGCCGTGGTCAGCCCGACGCAACTCAAGCTCACGCTGAGCCAGCCCGATGCGGCGCTGCCGGCGATCTTCTCCGACCGGGCCGGCATGATGGTCTCGCCCAAGGCGGTGCAGGCGCTCGGCACCGAGTTCGCGCGCAAGCCGGTGGGCGCGGGGCCGTGGAAGTTCGTGAGCTGGGCCGACAACCAGAAGGTCGTCGTCACGCGCCACACCGAGTACTGGCGGCCGGGCCAGCCTTACCTCGACGGCATCGAGTTCTCCATCATCCCCGAGCTGGCGACCGGCCTGCGCTCGGTCGTCTCCAAGCAGAACCAGCTCGCGTATTCGCTCTCGGCCCGCTACCGGCCGATCATCGAGCGCGAGAAGGCGCTCAAGCTCGTCACCGGCCCCACGCTCTATTGCATCCAGCTCTACCTCAACTACGCGCGCGCGCCGCTCGACAACCCCAAGCTGCGGCAGGCGATCAACTTCGCGCTCGACCGCGATGCGTTCGTGAAGGTCACGCTCAATGGCGCCGGTGAAGCCGCGCGCATGAACCTGCCGAGCACGCACTGGGCCTACGACAAATCGGTGGCGGCGATGTACCCGTACGACGTGGCCAAGGCCAAGCAGCTGATGAGCGAAGCGGGCCTGGCGAGCGGCATCGACCTCACCATCGGCGGCTACACCGACCAGGACTCGGTGCGCCGCGGCGAGATCGTCATGGAGCAGCTCGGCAAGATCGGCGTGCGGCTCAAGTTCACCAACGGCACCATTCCCGAGATCAGCGGCCAGTTCTTCGGCAACGAGAAGAAGTTCGACGTGCTGCTCTCGGCCTGGACCGGCCGGCCCGACCCAAGCATGAGCTACTCGCTGATGTATGCCAAGGGCGCCTACTACAACGCCGGGCGCAGCGAGTTCTCGCCGGAGCTTTCGGCCTTGCTGCAGGAAAGCCGCTCGAAGGAAGACCTGGAATTCCGCCGGGGCGTCTTCGCCAGGATCCAGCGCATGGTGATGGAGAACGCGCTGGTCGCGCCGCTCGCTTTCCAGTTCGAGATGGATGCGGTCTCGAGCCAGGTGCAGGGCTTCACGCCCAACCTGCTCGGCAAGCCGAAGTTCAACGGCGTCTGGCTGGAAGGCTGACACGGTGAGCGCCACAGCATCGGACCCGGCCCCGGCCACCGAGGCCATGCCGAGCCTGTTCCAGCAGGTGCGCCGCCGCGTGGGCGGCAGCCTGCTCGGGCGGCGCCTGATGCAGGCGCTGCCGGTGCTGCTGTTCGCGACCTTCGTGGTCTTCGGCCTGTTGAAGCTGGTGCCGGGCGACATCGCCGTGGCGCTCGCCGGTGACAACGCCAGCGATGCGCGGCTCGCCGAAATCCGCCAGCTCTACGGCCTGGACAAACCGTTCCTGGTGCAATACGGAAACTGGCTGGGGCATGCGGTGCAGGGCGATCTCTCGAAGTCGCTGATGTCGGGCGAGGCGGTCATCACTTCCATCGCGCGCTGCCTGCCCAACACGGCGTTGATCGTGACGATGGCGCTGCTGATCGCGCTCGCCGTCGGCATACCGCTGGGCATGCTGGCGGCCGCCAAGCGCGGCACGAAAGTCGATGGCTTCGTGATGACGCTCGCCTCGCTCGGTGTGGCCGTGCCCAACTTCTGGCTCGCGATGGTGCTGATCGCGTTCTTCGCGTTGAAGCTCAACTGGCTGCCCGCCACCGGGTCGGCCTCGATCAGCGCCGCGCCGCTCGATGCCTTGCAGCATGCGCTGCTGCCGGCGATGGCCATCGCAGCCGGTGGCATCGCCGAAGTGTCACGCCAGTTGCGCAGCTCGCTCGTCGACATCCTCTCTTCGCAACAGGTGCGCACGCTGCACGCCAAAGGCCTCTCGCCAATGGCCATCCTGTGGAAGCACGGCTTGAAGAACGTGGGCGTGAACCTGTTGACCGTCGTGACGTTGCTGGCCAACCGCATGCTCGCTGCGACTGTTGTCATCGAAGCCGTGTTCGCCATTCCCGGCATGGGCGGGCTGATCGTGCAGGGCGCGCTCTCGCGCGACTTCCCCGTGGTGCAAGGCGTGGTGTTCGTGATGGTGCTGATCGTCATCACCATCAACCTGATCGCCGACCTGCTCTACGGCGTGATCGACCCGCGGGTGAAGTGAGCAGGCCATGATCGAACCGACCCGAAGCTCCCGCGTGCTGCAATGGCTGGCGAGCGACCCGCGCGCCACCATCAGCCTCGCGTTCCTCTTGCTGCTGTTGCTGCTCTCGGTGACTGCCACGTGGATCGCGCCCTACGGCCCGAGCGTGCAAGACCTGAACGACACGCTCAGCCCCATGTCGAACAAGCACTGGCTGGGCACCGATGACCTGGGCCGCGACATCCTCAGCCGCATGATCCACGGCGCGCCGGTCACGCTGTATGCGAGCCTGCTGGCGGTGAGCGTGGCCATCGTGCTCGGCGTGCCGATCGGCTTGCTCGCCGGCTACATGGGCGGCTGGCTCGACGAGGTGGTGGGCCGGCTGGTCGATACGCTGCTGTCGTTCCCCGCCATCGTGCTGGCGATCGCAGTGACCGGCGCGCTCGGCATCGGCCTCACCAACGCGATGATCTCGGTCGGCATCGTCTTCGCGCCGCAGTTGGCGCGGCTGGTGCGGGCGCGCACGCTGGTCGTCAAGCAGGAGCTGTATGTGGACGCGGCCCGCTGCTTCGGCGCGCCCATGCACAGCATCCTCTGGCGCCATGTGCTGCCCAACACGATCCAGCCGGTGATCGTGCAGATCACGCTGCTGCTGGCCGGCGCGCTGCTGGCCGAGGCAAGCCTGAGCTTTCTGGGGCTTGGCATCCAGCCGCCCAACGCAAGCTGGGGCGCGATGCTCGCCCGCGCCTATCAAAACATGGAGATCGCTCCGGAGCAGATGTATGCGCCGGGCCTCGCGATCCTGTTCACCGCGCTGGCCTTCAACACGCTGGGCGAGTCGCTGCGCGTGGCGCTCGACCCGACGAAGAAGCAGCTTTGAATATGCACTCGCCCGAAAGACGATCATGAGCTTGACCCACGCGTTGCCGATGACCGCAGAGCAAGTCTTCGCCGACATGGTCGCGCAAGGCGACATGGTGCTGGGCCGGCTCGACGACTGCGCCGCGCGCCTGCCGCACAAGACCTATCTTCACTACGGCGAAGACAACATCCGCATGAGCTTTGCCGAGGTCAAGGCCGCGAGCGACCGCATCGCCGCCGGCCTTGCCGCGATGGGTTTGCCGTCTGGCCAGCCGGTGAGCGTGCTCACGCGCAACTCGCTGCTGAGCACGCTGGCGATGTATGCGATCTGGCGCGCCGGCGGCGTGTTCGCGCCGGTCAACTACAACTTCCGCGGGCCGCTGCTCTCCTATCAGCTCAACGACACCGCGCCCTTCGCGCTGATCACCGACACCTCGTTCGCCGGCGTGCTCTCGGAGCTGGCCGGCGAGCTGAAGATCGAGCGCCTGGTCGTGCACACGCCACAACGCGGTGACCATGATTTCAGCGAAGAGGCTGTGCCCTTCGCCCCGAGATTCAAGCTGACCGATTTCGCCGCGCTACGCGAACACAGCGGCCCCGTGCCGCACATCGAACGTGGCCCGTTCGACGTGGCCAACATCGTCTACACATCGGGCACCACCGGCCCCTCCAAGGGCGTGATGCAGCCCTTCCGGTGGATGAACCACTACTCCTACCCTTCGCGCGCCTCGACCACGCAAGACGACGTGCTGTACTGCGACCTGCCGCTCTACCACGTGGGCGGCGCGTTCGCCATCGTCACGCGCGCCGTGTGGCAGGGCAACACTGTGGGCCTGTGGGACCGCTTCAGCCCCACGCGCTTCTGGGACCGCATCGAGGAATGCGGCGCAAGCTGCTGCATCCTGCTCGACGTGATGATCCCGTGGCTGATGAAGGCCGAGCCGCGTGCCAGCGACAAGGCCAACACGCTCAACAAGGTCCACATGCAGCCGCTGCCGGCCGCGCACCACGAAGTCGCCCAGCGCTTCGGCTTCGACTTCGTCACCTGCGGCTTCGGCCAGACCGAATCGGGTTCGGGCTTTGCCTGCACCATCGACGAACTCGGCGACGAGATGGGCACGCCGGCCGCGCTGTGGAAGGGCCAGAGCAAGGCCGAATACCGCGCAAGCTGCGAGGCCAGCGGGCGGCTGGTAGTCGATGGCCGGCAGACGCTGCCCAAGGGCTTCATGGGCCGCGCCAACCCGATCCTCGAAGTGGCGATCCTCGACGAGGGCGACAACCGCGTGCCACCCGGCACCATCGGCCAGCTCGCCTTCCGGCCGCGCTTTCCGGGACTTTTGCTGATCGAGTATTTCCGCAAGCCCGAGGTCACGCTGAAGGTGCACCGCAATTGCTGGTTCCACACAGGCGACGCCTGCCGCCAGATCGCCGAACAGCCCGACACCTATGCCTTCGTCGACCGCATGGGCGGGTTCTTCCGCGTGCGTGGCGAGAACGTCTCGTCGTTCGAGGTCGAGGCGCTGATCGCGCTGCACCCCGGCGTGCGCGGCGTGGCAGCCGTGCCGATGCCGGCCACGGTGGGCGATGAAGACGACATCGCAGTGTTCATCGAGGTGATCGATGGTGTGCTGGTCGATGAACCTGCGATCCGCGCCCATGCGAACGAGGTGATGCCGCGCTTCATGCAGCCGCGTTACGTGCGCTTCGTGCAAGCGCTGCCGGTCACGGCCACCAACAAGATCGAGAAATACAAGCTCAAGCGGCAGTTGACGGATGAACTGAGCCTGGGCTCCACATGAACCACACACGAG
Organism: Rhodoferax sp.; assembly: GCA_026224975.1. GTDB lineage: Bacteria > Pseudomonadota > Gammaproteobacteria > Burkholderiales > Burkholderiaceae_C > LMDS01. The sequence goes on from JAMFRW010000007.1 coordinate 10,768, forward strand.
CCATGACCACCGACACCGACCCCATCGTCCTCGAACTCGCCGAACTCCAGCGCCGCCACTGGCCGGCCGACACACCGCTGCAACCCACCTACCCCTTCGGCGAAATCGCGCTCAGCGAATATCTGCGCCGCTGGGCGCAAGTGCAGCCCGACAAGGCCGCGGTGATCTTCTACGGCAGCACGCTCACCTACGCGCAGCTCGATGTGTTGAGCGACCGCTTTGCCGCGCTGCTCGTGCGTCACGGCATCCAGCGCGGCGACCGCGTGGCGGTGATGCTGGCCAACTGCCCGCAATTCCACATCGTCTTCTTCGGCATCCTGAAGCTCGGCGCGGTGCACGTGCCGGTCAACCCGCTCTTCAAAGAGCAGGAGATGCTCTACGAGCTGAACGACAGCGGCGCGAAGCTCCTGGTCGTGCTCGACCAGTTGGCCGACATGGCCGCGAAGGTCGTGCCCAAGACATCGGTCACGACGACCTTCTTCACCAGCTTTCACGACACGCTGCCGGCCAGTCCTCAACAACGCACCATCCCCGTCCCGCCCAGCATCCTCACACCGCGCATCGCGCCGGCCGGCATGATCGACCTGATGCCGTTGCTCGCCGATGAATCATTGGTGGCGCCGCAAGTCACGCCCGATCTCGACGCCCCCGCCGCGCTCAACTACACCGGCGGCACGACCGGCATGCCCAAGGGCTGCGTGCACACGCAGCGCGACATGATCTACACGGCGGCCACCACCTGCAGCGTGGCCAACAACATCGGCCCGGACGAGATCGCGCTCAACTACATGTCGCTGTTCTGGATCGCCGGTGAAAACGCCGGCATGATCTTTCCGGTCTTCACCGGCAGCACCGTCGTGCTGCTCGCGCGCTGGGATGCCGTGGGCGCCATGGCGGCCATCGAGCGCTACGGCATCACCCGCGCCAGCATGGTGGTCGACAACGCGGTGGAGATCATGGACCACCCTCAGGTCGCGGACTTTTCGCTGCGTTCGTTGAAGGCGATCCGCGTTTCGTCCTTCGTCAAGAAGCTGAACCCGAGCTACCGCGCGCGCTGGTTCGAACTCACCGGCACGGTGATGGCCGAGGCCGCGTGGGGCATGACCGAAACCCACACCTGCGACACCTTCACCACCGGCCAGCAGGCCGACAACCTCGACCTGCGCGGCCAGCCCGTCTTCGTGGGCCTGCCGGTGCCGGGCACGACGATCCGCATCTGCGATTTCGAGACCGGTGCCACGTTGCCCATCGGGCAGGAAGGCGAGATCGTCGCGCGTAGCCCTTCCCTGCTCAAGGCCTACTGGAACAAGGCCGAGGCCACCGCCGAATCGCTGCGCGACGGCTGGTTCTACACCGGTGACATCGGCGTGTTCGATGACCGCGGCTGCCTGCATTTTCTGGGGCGCCGCAAGGAGATGCTCAAGGTCAAGGGCATGAGCGTGTTCCCGTCAGAGATCGAAGCGCTGCTCGGCCAGCATCCGGATGTGCTGGGCTCGGGCGTGGTCGGCCAGATGGATGCCGAGAAGGGCGAGATCCCGATCGCTTTCGTGCGCCTTCGTGACGGCAGCACGCTGACTGAAGCGACGCTGGCCGCCTGGTGCCGCGACAACATGGCGACCTACAAGGTGCCGCAGATTCGCTTCGTCACCGAGCTGCCGATGACGGCCACCGGCAAGGTCAAGAAGCATGAGCTGCAGGCGCTGCTGACGCCGGCCGCCACGAACGGTGCTTGATGCCACAGGCCTCGATCCCCAACCCGGAGAGTCATTTGGAAACCATCGATCGCAACGAAGAGCTGGCCCGCAAACGCGCGCATGCGCTCGGCATGGGCGGCGCGGCCAAGCTGGAGCGCACGCGCCAGCGCGGCGCGCTCAACGCGCGTGAGCGCATCACCCACCTGGTGGACGACGGCAGCTTCTTCGAACTCGGCATGCTGGCGCATTCGGATGTGCCGGGCATGGAGGCACGCACGCCGGCCGACGGCAAGATCGTCGGCATGGGCCGCATCGATGCGCGGCCGGTGCTGGTGAAGGCCGACGATGTGACCGTGCTCGCCGGCGCGGGCGGGCGCATCGGCTCGCAGAAATCGAAGAACGCGGTGCAGCTCGCCATCGACAAGGGCTACCCCATCGTCAACCTCGGCGAAGCCGGCGGTGCGCGCTTGCCGGACATCCAGGGCTCCGACGGCCTCTCGTCGATGACGGTCGGCACCACGCTCTCGATGCGCAAGCGCCAGGTGCCGATGGCCTCGGCGATCCTCGGCGAATGCTTCGGCAGCCCGAGCTGGCACGCGGCTTTCTCCGATTTTGTGGTGCAGCTCAAGGGCTCGTGCATGGCCGTCTCCGGCCCGCGCGTGCTCGAGATCGCGACCGGCGAAAAGGTCGGGAACGAAGAGCTGGGCGGCTGGAAGCTGCACGCCACGGTGACCGGCCTGGTCGACATGGCGGCCGACACCGAAGACCAATGCCTCGCGCTCATCCGCGAGTTCCTCGGCTTCCTGCCCTCCAATTCGCAGCAATTGCCGCCGCGCGCCACGCCCGAAGCGGCCGAGAGCGCATCGCCCCGCCAAGCCAGGCTGATGACCATGGTGCCCGAGCAATCGCGCCGCGCCTACGACATGCGCGAGGTGGTGCGCACGCTGGCCGATGGCCAGCATCTGTTCGAACTCAAGCCGCTGTTAGACCGCAGCGTGATCACCTGTCTGGCCCGTATCGACGGCCACCCGGTCGGCATCATCGCAACCAACCCGATGTTCTCGGCCGGCGCGATGGGGCCGGATGGCTGCGCCAAGTGCACGAGCTTCATTTGCCTCTGCGACTCGTTCAACATTCCGCTGGTGTTCCTGCACGACACGCCGGGCTTCTTCGTCGGCAAATCGGCCGAGCTGCGCGGCATGCCGGGCAAGATCATCAACTTCATCGAGGCGCTCTCGCAGGCGACCGTGCCGAAGGTGGCGGTGGTCGTGCGCAAGTCCTACGGCATGGCCTACGGCAACCTCGCCGGGCCAGGCATGGGCGCCGACTTCGTGTTCGCGTGGGCGGGGGCCGACATCAGCTTCATGTCTCGCGACGTGGCCGTCAACGTGATCAGCCCGGTCGATGAGACGACCAGCCCCGAGGTGCAGGCCGAGCAAGCATTGCGCCGCGAGACGCTGCGCGAAGAGCTGCACACCACCAGCGCGCCGTGGCGTGCCGCCGGCCTGGGCTATCTGGACGACGTGATCCGCGCCGATCAAACGCGGCAAGTGCTGATCGACTCGCTCGCCATGGCCCGCGGCACGCGCCACAACGGCTTGAGCGAACACGCACTGGCCGGCTGGCCCACGAGCTTTTGAGGCGCGACATGTCCGGCGTGATATTTCGAAAAGTCTTGGTCGCCAACCGCGGTGCGGTGGCGGCGCGCGTGATCCGCGCGCTACGGCAGATGGGCATCGCGAGCGTGGCGGTGTATTCCGAGGCCGACCGCGGCCTGCCGTATCTGGCCGAAGCCGACGAAGCGCACGCGATCGGCCCGGCCGAGCCGCAGCAGAGTTACCTGAACCAGCCCGCGTTGTTGCAGGTGATGCGCGAGGCCGGCTGCGATGCGGTGCACCCGGGCTACGGCTTTCTCTCCGAGAACGCCTCCTTCGCGACCGCGGTGCAGGCGGCCGGCGCCACCTTCATCGGCCCCTCGCCACGCTGGATCGAGGCCATGGGCCACAAGACCCGCGCACGCGACCTGATGGCGCAGTACGGCATGCCGCTCGCGCCTTCGACCGGCGTGCTCGCCGCGATGGACGAGGCCGCGCTGGCGCAGGCCCGCGCCATCGGCTTCCCGGTGCTGGTGAAGCCGGCCGGCGGCGGCGGTGGCATCGGCATGCTGCCGGCACGCGACGAGGCCGAGCTGATCAAAGCCTTCGCGCAGGCCGCCTCGGTCGCGACCCGCAGCTTCGGCAGCGCCGACCTGTACCTGGAGCGCCTGATAGAGCAGCCGCGCCACATCGAATTCCAGATCCTCGCCGACCGCCACGGCCACGCCTGCCATGTGTTCGAGCGCGATTGTTCGGTGCAGCGCCGGCACCAGAAAGTCATCGAAGAATCGCCGGCACCTAACCTACCGCGCGCCGAGGTCGAAGCGATGGCCGAGCGCGTGGCCACGCTGATCGGCGGCATGGGCTACGACGTGATCGGCACGGTCGAGATGCTCTACACGCCCGAACTCGGCTTCATGTTCCTGGAGATGAACACGCGGCTGCAGGTGGAGCATGCGGTGACCGAAGCGGTGTGCGGCATCGACCTCGTGCAAGCGCAGATCCGCTTGGCCGCAGGTGCGCTGCTGGCTGACGTGGTGCCCGCCGCCATCGCCCCGCGCGGCCACGCGATCGAAGCCCGCATTTACGCCGAAGACCCGGTGCGATTCTTCCCGTCGCCGGGCCTGCTCGACCGCTTCGACTTGCCGCCGGCGATCGACGGCCTGCGCATCGAAACCGGCTACGCGGCCGGCGCGCGCATCACGCCCTACTACGACCCGATGATCGCCAAGCTCATCGCCCATGCCGACGATCGCGCCGGCGCCATCGAACGCCTTGCACGGGCACTGCGCGACACGCAGATCGCCGGCGTCAAAACCAACATCCCCTTCCTGCTGCGCGCCCTCGCGCACCCCGACTTCATCGCCGGCCGCGTCCACACCGGCCTGGCCGCCCGCATCCTCGAAACACCCGTCGCCCAGCCGACCTGAACACCGGAGCATTCATGCCTGCAACCCCTCTCGAATCGATCGTCACCGGCAAGGTCTGGAAGATCGAAAAAGCCGTCGGCGACGCCGTTGCCGCCGGCGAAGCCGTGATGATTCTCGAATCGATGAAGATGGAAATCCCCATCGAATCGCCCGTTGCCGGCACGGTGAAAAGCCTGGATGTGGCGGAAGGGGACAGCGTGAACGAGGGGCAGGTGTTGGGGATGGTGGGCTGACGCCGCCCCCGGGTCAGAACATCGTGTTCGTGTTGACCGCCGTTTCGGGGATGGGCTGAACGACATCCCAGTGCTCGACGATCTTTCCGTTCTCGAGCTTGAAGATGTCGACGATCGCGCTGCCGCGCGTGCCGGGTTCGCGCACCGAATGAACATGCAGCGTCACGTAGTCGCCGTCGACGAACGAGCGTTTGATCTCGCTGCGTGACTGCGGCGCCTTGTCGCGCAGAAAGGCGATGAATTTGCGGAAGCCCTCCGGCCCGTCGGCCGCGCCGGGGTTGTGCTGCACGTACCGGTCGCCCACGTACTTCAGGGCGGCGTCGGCATCTTTCTGGTTCAACCCTTTTTCGTAGAAGGCCAGAACCGTCTGGCGGTTGGCCTCTTCCTGCGCCGTATGCGCCTCGCACCAGCCGGTGATAGGCGCCAATGCGAGCGCGAGGAGAACAGCGGCGGCCGAGGCGAGGTTTCGGATCATGGTGATTTTTCTGTGGCCGAAGGGTCAATGGAAAAGGCCCGCAGCGACTGAGCTGCGGGCCTTTTGTTAACAGATCTCTAAAAGTGCTGCCTAGAACGGAATATCGTCATCCATGTTGTCGAACCCCGTCGCGGCCGGCTTCGGTGCCGGCCGCGGCGCAGGCGCTGCCGCCGGGCGGGCTGCAGGCGCGGCGCGGCGCGGGGCCGGGCTGCTTTCTTCGTAACCGCCGCCTTCGTCGCCTCCACCACCGCCGCCGCCCATGCCTTCACGGCCGCCGAGCATGTTCATCTCTTGCGCGATGATTTCGGTGGTGTAGTTTTCCTTGCCTTCCTTGTCGGTCCACTTGCGGGTTTTCAGGCGGCCTTCGACGTAGATCGAGCGGCCTTTTTTCAGGTACTCACCGTCGATTTCGGCCAGGCGGTCGTAGAAGACGACGCGGTGCCATTCGGTCTCTTCGACTTTTTCGCCGGATTCCTTGCTCTTCCAGCTGCGCGAGGTGGCCACAGTGACGTTGCAGACGGCGCTGCCGCTGGGCGTGTAGCGCACTTCGGGATCACGGCCGAGGTTGCCGATGACGATGACTTTGTTGACTGATGCCATGGCTGGGCTCCGAATGGGGGTAAGGCAATGGATTTCGGTCGAGAGGCGAGTCTTCTGAACGGATTCGCCATCTCGAGGCCGATTTCCGCGCCGATTTTAGGCTTTGTGCCGAAGACGCCGACGTGCCTGATGGCCCCGTGAACGGGCGTCCGTACCCCGTGAAGCTTACCGCACGAACGCTCAGCGCGGCGCTTGCCGGCGCCGCAGCGCGAGCGCCAATACGCCCCCCGCCATCAACACCAAGGACGCTGGTTCGGGCACCGGCGCGGCGCTGGCGATGACCTGCACACCGCTCAGGGCCTGGCGCGGAAAGTTCGGGTTCGAGAACACATCGGTCGGCACGACCGACTCGCCCGGCGCGCAGTAGAACGAGGCGGCCTGTGTGGCATTGCAGTAGTAGTGCGAGCCGCTGAAGAGGTTCTGCTGAAACGCGAGCACGCCCGAATCGGCGCCGCTGAAATCGAAGTAGACGTGCGACGCGTCGGCCGTCACGTCCGAGCCCTGGAGGTAGACCGCCGAGCTGCCCGATTTCAGGCTGAAGGTGTTCGTGCCGTCCGAAAGCAGCAGGCTCCAGCCGGTGATGTCGGCTTGCGACAGAGTGCCGAGGGTGCCGTCGGTCGTGATCGTGCCGGTCACGCTGCCGGCGCCGATGGCCTGGTTGACGCCATAGGTGATGGGCGCTGCAAGCGCGGAGGCCGCCAACGTCATTGCCGCGAGGGCGCCCAGGATCGCTCGTGCCCTGCTGTGGATCGTTTTCATCGTTTCTCCCGTGAATGTGAAGGTGGTGGACATTGCCGGGGTGCAAGGTAAGCCGCTGCCGTTTAGCAATCGTTAAATGAATGACCTGCCAGCCCCACCGGTTCGCGGGGGGTACAGCCCCACAAGCGCCCGTCCCGTACCATCCCCGTTCCGCCCGCCCAGCCTCTTGCCGACCGCCCGTGACCATCGCCTCCACGTCTCCCGACACCATCCTCCACGAAGTCTTCGGCTACAGCGCATTTCGGGGCGCGCAGGCGGAAATCGTCGAGCATGTGATCGGCGGCGGCGACGCGCTGGTGCTGATGCCGACCGGCGGCGGCAAGAGCTTGTGCTACCAGGTTCCGGCCATCGCGCGGCACCGTGGTGGCAGCGGTGTGGCGCTGGTCGTGAGCCCGTTGATCGCGCTGATGCACGACCAGGTCGGCGCCTTGGAAGAAGCCGGCGTGCACGCCTCCTTCCTCAACTCATCGCTCACACCCGACGAGGCCCAGCGCATCGAGCGCGAAATGATGGGTGGCCGGCTCATCATGCTGTATGTGGCGCCGGAGCGGCTCACCACACCGCGTTTTCTGGCGCAGCTCGATTCGCTGCACGAGCGCGGCTTGTTGAGCCTTTTCGCGATCGACGAGGCGCATTGCGTGAGCCAGTGGGGCCACGATTTTCGCGAGGACTACCTGCAGCTCAACGTGCTGCACGAGCGCTACCCCGGCGTGCCGCGCGTGGCGCTCACCGCCACGGCCGACGACCTCACGCGCGCCGACATCATCCAGCGCCTGCAGCTCGAAGATGCGCGCATCTTCATCAGCAGTTTCGACCGGCCGAACATCCGCTACGCCGTGGTCGAAAAGACCGAGCCGCGCCAGCAGTTGCTGCGCTTCATCCAGGACGAGCACGAGGGCGATGCCGGCATCGTCTACTGCCAGTCGCGCAAGAAGGTCGACGAAACCGCGCAGTGGCTGAACGATTCCGGCATCAGCGCGCTGCCGTACCACGCCGGGCTCGATGCCAATGTCCGCAAGCGCCACCAGGACCGCTTTCTGCGCGAAGAAGGCATCGTGATGGTCGCGACCATCGCTTTCGGCATGGGCATCGACAAGCCCGATGTGCGCTTCGTCGGCCACCTGGATTTGCCGAAGAACATCGAGGCCTACTACCAGGAGACCGGCCGTGCCGGGCGCGATGGCCAGCCCGCCGATGCGTGGATGGCTTACGGCCTGGCCGATGTGGTGAACCAGCGCCGCATGATCGACGAGAGCCCGGCGAACGAGGAATTCAAGCGCAACCAGCGCGGCAAGCTCGATGCGCTGCTGACGCTGGCCGAGGCGCACGATTGCCGCCGCGTGCGCTTGCTCGCCTACTTCGGCGAAGCCAGCGAGCGTTGCGCCGCGTACCAGAACGCCTGCGACAACTGCCAGAACCCGCCCGCCACGTGGGATGCAACCGAAGCTGCACGCAAGGCGCTGAGCTGCATCTACCGCTTTCACCAGCACGGCGGCCAACGCTATGGCGCTGGGCACCTGATCGATGTGCTGCGCGGCAAGGTCACCGAAAAGGTCGAGCAGCGCAACCACCAGAGCCTCAGCACCTTCGGCATCGGCGCCGATGTGAGCGAGGCGCAATGGCGCGTGGTGCTGCGCCAGTTGATCGCGCTCGGTTATCTGCAAAGCGAGGGCGAATACAACACGCTGGAGCTGACCGGCACGGCGCGCGAGGTGCTGCGCGGCGAGGTGCAGATGCTGTTGCGCGAGCCGAGCGAAGCGGCCAAGCGCACGCGTGGCACGCGCACCGGCGGCAAGGCGTCGTCATCCCGCAGCCGCGACAAGGCGCCGCCGCTGCCGCTGGACGATCAAGGCCTGGAGCGTTTTGCCGCGCTCAAGGCCTGGCGCGCCGAGGTGGCGAGCGAGCACAACCTGCCGGCCTATGTGGTGTTCCACGACGCCACGCTGGCCGAGATGGCGCAGGCGCAGCCCGATTCGATGGACGCGCTGGCGCAGATCAGCGGCGTGGGCGCGAAGAAGCTCGAAGCGTATGGGCGCGAGATCCTGCGCGTCTTGGGGATGTAAGCGCAGGGGATGTAACCTCGCCGCTCCCAACCCCAGGAGCCCGCTCATGTTCGACCGCCTCTGCCTCGCCGCCCTGCTGCTCTGCACCGCCACGCTGGCCACCGCGCAAGACACCACCCCGTCGCGCCTGGACGCGGTGCAAAAAAGCGGCAAGTTGCGCGTGTGTTCGCCCGGCGACTACAAGCCCTTCAGCCTGCTCAAACCCGATGGCGCGTTCGAGGGGCTGGATGTGGATCTGGTGCAATCGGCCGCGAAGGCACTCGGCGCGCAAGCCGAGTTCGTGAAGGCGCCGTGGCCCACGCTGATGAAGGATTTTCTCGAGCGCTGCGATGTGGCGGTGGGTGGCATCTCGGTCACGCTCGACCGGCAGAAAACCGCCTTCTTCACAACCGCCTACATGGTCAACGGCAAGGCGCCCATCACCAAGTGCGAGAACGTGGGCAAGTTTCAATCGGTGGCCGACATCGACAAGCCCGAGGTCACCGTGATCGAGAACCCGGGCGGCAGCAACGAACGCTTTGCGCGGGCTAACTTCAAGCAGGCCAGGATCGTGATCTTCAATGACAACGTGACGATCTTCGACGAGATCCTGGCGGGCCGCGCCGATGTGATGATCTCCGAATCGGTCGAGACGCTGGTGCAGCAAAAGCTCCGCCCGGGCCTCTGCGCCGTCAACCCCGACAAGCCGCTGCAGTACGGCGAAATGGCCTGGCTGCTGCCGCGCGGAGATGCATCTTTCAAGGCCTGGATGGACCAGTGGCTGCATCTGGCCAAGGCGAGCGGCGAGTACGACAAGACGGTGGCGCGCTGGGTGAAGTGAACGTCGGGATCATGACCGCGGCAGGCGCGAGAGTTCGTCTCCGACCAGCCGCACGACGAGCTTGTCGAGCGTCTGAACCGAGTACTGCTTGACGTCGTGCACGGTTTGCGCGCCGGGGCCGCCGGCCGTGCCGGATGGGCGTGCTTTTCCAAGGTGGCACGGCATCGCTATCATGGAGAGTTTTGCGGCCTGCCCAGATGCCCGTTTCGCCTTCCGCCGCTCCCGCCACCGCGCGCGCCACTACAACCTCGTCCACCGCCGTCGAGGTCATGTCGAAGATCCGCGTGCGCGGCGCTCGCACGCACAACCTCAAGAACATCGACCTCGACATCCCGCGCAACCAGCTCGTGGTGATCACCGGGTTGTCGGGCTCGGGCAAGTCGAGCCTGGCGTTCGACACGCTCTATGCCGAAGGCCAGCGGCGCTATGTGGAGAGCCTTTCGGCCTACGCGCGGCAGTTTCTGCAGTTGATGGACAAGCCGGATGTCGATGTGATCGAGGGCCTCTCGCCCGCCATCAGCATCGAGCAGAAAGCGACCTCGCACAACCCGCGTTCGACCGTGGGTACCGTCACCGAAATCCACGATTACCTGCGCCTGCTCTACGCGCGTGCCGGCACACCGTATTGCCCGGATCATGATTTGCCGCTGCAGGCTCAAAGCGTGAGCCAGATGGTCGATGCCACGCTCGCGCTGCCGGAAGACACGCGGCTGATGGTGCTGGCGCCTGTGGTGCGCGACCGCAAGGGCGAGTTCACCGAACTCTTCGCCGACATGCAGGCGCAGGGCTATGTGCGCTTTCGTGTCGATGGCGCGACCTTCGAAGCGGCCGATGTGCCCAAGCTCAAGAAGACCGAGAAGCACGACATCGATGTCGTCATCGACCGCATCAAGGTGCAACCCGGCCTGCAGCAACGCCTCGCCGAAAGCTTCGAGGCCGCACTGCGCATTGCCGATGGCCGCGCGATGGCACTCGAGATGGACTCGCGGGAACCGGCAACCGCCGGGGCCCCTCCCCCGGCTCGGGAACATCTTTTCTCCAGCAAGTTCGCCTGCCCGGTGTGCAGCTATTCGCTGAGCGAGCTGGAGCCGCGCCTCTTTTCGTTCAACTCGCCGGTGGGCGCTTGCCCGACCTGCGATGGGCTGGGCCACACCACTGTTTTCGACCCCGAACGCGTGGTCGCCTTCCCGTCGCTGAGCCTGGCGAGCGGCGCGGTCAAGGGCTGGGACCGGCGCAATGGCTACACCTTCTCGCTGCTGGAAAGCGTGGCCAAACACTACGCGTTCGACATCGACGCCGCCTTCGAAACGCTGCCCACCACGGCGCAGGCGATCCTGCTCAATGGCTCCGGCGAGCAGGACATCGAGTTCGTCTACACCGCCGAAGGCGAAGGCAAAGGGGCCAGAAGCAAGCCGCGCATGGTCAAGCGTTCGCACCCGTTCGAAGGCATTCTGCCGAACCTGGCGCGGCGCTTCAAGGAGACCGATTCGGCCGCAGTGCGCGAAGACCTGATGCGCTACCAGAGTGCCAAGCCCTGCCCCGATTGCCATGGTTCGCGGCTACGGCGCGAGGCGCGCAATGTGTTCCTCGTCGATGCCGGCAACGCCGACCATGCGGCGCACCGCGAGCCGATCTTCCGCGTCGAACAC
>JAMFRW010000530.1 GCA_026224975.1 Rhodoferax sp.
CACGCGCGCGGGCACGGACACTTCACCGGAGCACTGAACATGATGAGCCCGCAAGACGACCTGATCGGTCACCAGACGCCTCAACCTTTCTCGAAGGCCGGCAACAGCGACCCGCGCTTCACCGAGCGCTATTGGTACACCGCGCACCCGATCGACGGCACCGAACTGCTGCTCGACATCGGCCTGGGCTACTACCCGAACAAGGGTGTGATGGACGCGTTCGCCGGTGTGACCATCGGGCGCAAGCAGCACAACTTCCGCGTCTCGCGGCAGCTCGGATCGAACCCGCTCGACACTGCCGTTGGCCCGCTGAAGTTCGAGGTCGTCGAAGGTGGCAAGCTTCACCGAATAACTCTTGCAGAGAATGCATCGGGCATCAGCTTCGACCTGCAGTTCGAGGCTAGCTTTCCGGTCGCGCCCGAGAAGCAGAGCTATCGTGAGCGCAAAGGGTTTGTCGAGGAAGACTTGGCCCGCGTTGCGCAGTTCGGACGCTGGAGCGGCTGGTTCGTCGTCGAAGGCCAGCGCACTGTCGTCGGTCCTGCGGGCTGGTGGGGGCAGCGCGATCACTCGTGGGGTCTGCGTTCCGAGATGCACACCGATGAGACCAAGCCGCCGGTTCAGGCGCACAAAGGCTTCTTCTGGACCTGGTCCATGTTCCAGTTCGACGACATGGGGCTCTCCATCTTTTCGAAGGAACGCGAGCCCGGCCAGCCGCTGTATCTGTCGGGCACCGAGTTCAGTCGCGATGCGAGGGGGGCGGTACATGCACGCGAGGTCATTGCCGCGACGCACGAGATCGAATGGGCCGACGACCCGCTCGGCCAGTCCATCGCGGTAGCGCAATGGCATCTGGAGTTCAACGAAGGCCCGCCGCGCGATCTGCGCATGGAGTGCCTGCCGACGCGCTTCTACCTGAAGGGGGGCATGTATGGTGGCTTCGAAGGCTGGAACCACGGCGACGACATGGGCGCGCTCCACAGTGCACATGACGTCTGGAACCTCGATGACGCGGCCACGCGAGCGGCCGCGCGCACGCTCTCGGACCATGTGGTGCGCGTCACCAGCGAAGGCAAGGTCGGCTCGGGTGTCAGCGAATACGGCGTTGCCAGCGGTTACCCGCGCTACGAAGCGCCGCAACGTTTCCCCGCGCTTTGATCCGGGCCCAAGGAGGCACGCCGTGCAGCTGACGCAAGCCTTGACCCGCGCGGTGCAAACGCGCGGCCGCAGCACCGCGACCATCTACGCCGAGCGCAAGCGTACCTACGCCGAGCTCGGCGATCGCGTGCCGCGTTTTGCCGCGGCCCTCCGAGCGCTCGGCCTGAAGCGCGGCGACCGCATCGGTGTACTCGCGCTCAACAGCGACAACTCCGTCGAACTTTTCTTCTCCGCCGCCTGGGCCGGGCTCGTGATCGTGCCGCTCAACACCCGCTGGGCGGTACCGGAAAACATCTACACGCTGGATGACGCGCAGTGCGAGGCGCTGATCATCGATGACGTCTTCGTCGCGCAACTGCGCGAGCTGCAGCGCGGGCACCCGATGAAGCACGTGATCCATATGGGCGACGGGGCGGCGCCAGCGGGCCTGCATTCCTACGAAGCGATGATCGCATCGAGCGCGCCGATGGCCGATGAATGCGGCAGCAACGATGAACTCTGCGGTATTTACTACACCGGCGGCACCACGGGCAATCCGAAGGGCGTAATGCTGTCGCACACGAACCTGGTGTCGGCCTCGGTCAACTGGATCGCTACGCTGCATTTTTCGGAAGACACGGTCTACCTGCATTCGGCGGGGCTCTTCCATCTGGCCGGCACCTCGCCGGCCATGGCGCTCACGCTCGCAGGCGGCACGCACGTGTGTCTGCCGAAGTTCGACGCCAAACTCGCATTCGAGGCGATCCAGCGCCACCGCATCAACTACTGCCTGTTCGTGCCGACGATGGTCAACATGATGGTGAACCATCCCGAGTTCGCCGACTACGACCTGACCAGTGTCCGCTATTGCGAATACGGTGCCTCCCCGATGCCCGATGCTGTGCTCGCTGCGGCGATGGAGAAGCTGCCCACGTGGGAGTTCATCCAGGGCTACGGCATGACCGAATCCGCCGCGCTGACCGTGAGTCTGCCCTGGCGCTACCACTTCGAGAGCGAAGGCATGCCGAGCAAGCGTCAGGCGGCGGGGCGTGCGGCCTACGGCGTCGACGTGAGAATAGTCGACGACGATGGCCGCGAGCTGCCACGGGGCGAGACTGGTGAGATCGCGGTGCGCGGCGCACAGGTGATGCTGGGTTACTGGCGCAAGCCCGAGGCGACAACGGCAGCACTGCGCAACGGGTGGCTGCACACCGGTGACGCAGCCCGAATGGACGAGGATGGCTTCGTCTTCATCGTCGATCGCGTGAAAGACATGATCATCAGCGGCGGGGAGAACATCTACTCGCGTGAGGTGGAGAACGCGGCGCATCGGCATCCTGCCGTCCGCGAGTGCGCGGTGATCGGCATTCCGAGCACCGACTGGGGCGAATCGGTCCACGCGGTCATTGCACTGAAGGATGGCCAGCAGGCTACGCCGCAGCAGATCATCGACCATTGCCGGACGCTGATCGCTGGCTACAAGTGCCCGCGTTCGGTGGAGTTTCGCGATGCGCTCCCGCTGTCGGGCGCTGGCAAGATCATGAAAAACGTGCTGCGTGAGCCGTACTGGAAGGGAAAGACGAAGTCCGTCAATTAGCCTGACCTCTGACGGACGGGTGTGCCGACAGCGGCTTGCGCACCCTTAGGGCTTGAACTGCGCGCCCTTGAAGCCGTGGACGAAGAGTTGTGAGATGCGCTCCGCCAACTCGCGTGGCGAGATCGGGCCAGACTTCTGGTACCAGGTGGCGCTCCAGATGATCATCCCGAAGAGCAGCAGGGCATAGGGCGCCTGCACCTTCACAGGCAGCATCAGGTCGGGGTTGATTTCTTTCAGCAAGCCCACCATGAGGTCGACGAGGCGCGTCTCGAGCTTGCGGACCTGCTTGCGTTTCGCGTCCGGAAGGAATTTCAGATCGTGCATCAGCAACAGGTGTTCGTTGCGCGAGCGTGCGGCACGCTCGACGAAGGCCGCGACGTAGAGGGAAAAGCGCTCTTCGGCCGGCAATGGCAACAGGGCGATCTCCGTCAACTCGGCAGCCTGCTCGGTGATGTGCACCTGCACGATCGCGAACAGAAGATCTTCCTTCGCCGGGAAGTAGTGGTACAGGTGCGATTTCGAAGCGCCGCAGGCCTTTGCCACATCGATCATCGTGGCGCTGCCGAAGCCCTTGCGCGCGAACAGCGCGGCGGCGCTGTCGAGGATGGACTGCTTCTTGACGTCGTAGTCGTCGGCGCGTACGCGGGTCATGCGGGTCGTGTCCGTGTGGAGAGGCGTTGTGGGGCGGGAGCGCAGATTGTATTGGCGAGTGTCGTTCGGTTTGCGCCTGTCCACGCTGGGGTAAGCGTGAGATATATTAGACCGACAAGTCGGACTATAATAGTTTGACTTCCGCGCGACACAGGAATCCCATGGACACGACAGACAGTTTGCTGATCGTCGGCGCGGGGAACGCCGGTGCCGAACTGGCGATCTCCGCGCGGCAGAATGGTTGGACCGGGGCCATCACCTTGCTCGGCGACGAGACCCATTTGCCTTATCACCGGCCGCCGCTCTCGAAGGCCTACCTGTCTGGCAAGGCCGATGCCGATTCGCTGTCGATGCGCCCGAACGAAGCCTATGCGAAGGCCGGAATCGCGCTGCGGCTGGGAACCCACGTGGTGTCGATTGACCGCGAGACGAAGACGTTGCGGCTCGCAAGGGGCGAGCGACTGGAATACACCAAGCTCGCGCTGTGTCTCGGCGGGCGGGCGCGGCCGATGCAGGTCGAGGGCCTGATCGAGGATCGGCCGCCCGTGAACCTGCACTACCTGCGCTCGCGCGCCGATGCCGAGGCGATCCGCGGCAACCTGAAGCCCGGCTGCAGGCTCATCGTGATCGGTGGTGGTTATGTCGGTCTCGAAGTCGCAGCCTCGGCGCGCTCGTTGGGCATCGCGGCCACGATCCTCGAAGCGCAGTCGCGTGTGCTGGCCCGTGTGACCGGGCCCGAGGTGTCGG
>JAMFRW010000075.1 GCA_026224975.1 Rhodoferax sp.
CCTCC
The DNA here is from genome assembly GCA_026224975.1 of Rhodoferax sp. Lineage (GTDB taxonomy): Bacteria > Pseudomonadota > Gammaproteobacteria > Burkholderiales > Burkholderiaceae_C > LMDS01. The sequence goes on from JAMFRW010000075.1 coordinate 6, forward strand.
TCCTTGATTTCGCTGCGGGAACTACCCGACGGCCTCGTCTTGGACAGGTGGCGGCGGATTGAATACGGTTGCTGCCCTGCGTCGCGAAGTAAGGGCGCCAATTGCGATCAAACCGGCAATTAGCAATGCATAACTTTCTGGCTCTGGAACGCTTGCGGCTGGGATGTGGCTTTGTTCGAGCGTGTAGTCGGCTGCGTATGCAGCATCTATGCTGATCGTCGGATCAATTAATGCAGCAAGGGAATAGAACTCGCGCTCGCTAGGCGTCTAGAACGTGTAGTTTGGGTAGTAGCTGCCAACAACCTGCAACGTGATGAAGTTTTCATAGTTCGGAACAATCCACACATCGAACTTTTTCGTGAAACTCACATCGAGGGTCATTGCACTCCCGTTGCGCACCGCTTCCACAGGTGTGCCACCAACCCCGGTGCCGGCCTGCAGTCCATAAGTGCGCCGATCGAAACCGTCGCTGGTCACCGTATCGAAGCTCGCGGCCACACCTGATAGAACACTACCCATCGGTAGATCCACTCGTGATGGGTCATCGGAAACGTAGTCGATACTTGACTGCATCGAGCCAGCAGTAGTGATATGAACAAGAACGGGATTCGACAAAGCTCCGACTACGCGCCAAGAGTAAGACAGCGATACATCCACGTGGTAAACGGCATCCCACGTGTTGCTCGTGGACTCAGAAATGCTGATAAATGGCGCGTCCAAGACACGGCCAATTGTTGTAGAAGCTCCGCCAAGGCTGTTCGATCCGAACACGTTGAAACCGTATTTTGAACTATTTTCCCTTAGCGTACTGTCCCGCAGAGATACCGAATCGATATTAGAAACTGTGTATGGATCTCGGAGCGATTAAGTCGCCATGGCCGCATGGACTGCGCACAACATTGCCGTCGCTACTAGCGACCGAAACAAGCGATTCGACATTGGACCCCCTGATTTTTTTGATGGAAATCAGTCTATCCAGCGGTTGTATCGATTGCATCACTACTAGTGGTGAGACAAGCCGCCACGCGCGCAAACGGTCGGCTTCGACTCGCAGCCTGTTGTCGGCGGCGGCACCAATGAACTGATGTGTCTTGCGGCGGCGCCTGCGGCCGGGCATCACGCCTGCGCAAACCTCAACACGGCCGGCCCTGTCAACACCAGACGCACCAGGTCCGCCTGACGGCTGGCGCCCACCTTGGCCGCTGAGGTCTTGATCTGCGTCCGCACGGTGTTCATCGAGACACCGTACCGATGCGCATATTCCACCGTGCTCACGCCACTGACCAAGGCCTCGGTCAACCGGGCTTCGGTGGCGGTCATGCCGTAGACGCTGCGCAGCGCTTTCACGAGCGAGCCGAGCGAGACCTTGGGGTCGTTGAGGAAGACCGCTGTCGATGCGCTCGTGCCGAACGGCGTAGACCACGAGGGAAACGGCGTCACGACGATTTGAAGCTGGTCGCCATCCAGCCCGCTGAGCCGCAAGGAGCCACCTGCGCTCCCGGCCGCAGCCACGCCGGTGTGGCTCGCTTCGCGGACCAACTTCTGGAACACCGCGTCATCCGAAGAGCGCACGCAACTGATGCCGGAGCTGGCACTCAGCCGCATGAGTCGGTTCGATTTCGTCAGCGACCTGGCCAGCTCGTTGGCGAAGAGCACATCTGCGTTTTCGTCGAGCAGCAAGATGCCGAGAGGCACGGCCTCCAGCACATGGGTCGACGCGCGTGTCAGCGCTTCGAGCCGGTGGAGCTTGCGCAGCATCGCGAAGCCGGTCTGGACATGCGGCACCAGCGCGGCCAAGAGCGCCATCTCCTGCGGTTGGTAGAACCCTGCCTGCTCCGACCGCAGAAACGTCAGGTTCACCCGCCCGGTTGCGGCGCCGCTCGATGATGGCGGCCGCTGTGTGGAAGAGGTCCTGCGGCCGCAGCCAATCGGTCCAGTATTCGGTGGCCTTGAGCCGGTTCGGCGGAAAGAGCATCTCGTCGGTCACCGAGCGCCCCTCCTCGTGCAAGCGAGGGTCATCGGCCCACACGTTCTTGGCGCCGTAATGCGATTGGAAACTGCCGAGGAACGACGGCTCGAAACCGTAGCTCACCGAGCCCAGGTTGACCTTGACCTCCCGCGTCCCGAAATCATTCGCCCAGATGGTTCCCACGGGGGAATTCAACTTCACGGCCAGGGCCGTCAAGAACTGGGTCCATTTCTGGCTGTCCAGCGCGGCCTCGTAGATGAGGCTGACCAGGGCGCTGAAGCCGGGCAATTCGATGGCGTGCATGGCTGGCGCGATGGCGAGCGTCGATGGGGCAGTGTATCTACACAGATGTGAGCACGAGTTGCTTCAATCGATCCGGGACACGAAGGCGCGAAGAGGCCAGGTTGTCGTCTCGCTCACGAGCGAGGCACTGAGCAAAGCCGACCCGACGCAAAGCGCCGACAGTCCCGGCTCGGGACGGTGGGGCACTCTGCGGAGCGAAATCAAGGAGGAGGAGGCCATTGGCCGACGGGGGACATTCGCGGAGTAGAGTGGCCCGCCGTACCGAGCCTCGCGCGCTCTAGCTTGGGACAGCCCCCGCCTGCGCAACTGACCGCTCATCCAACGCCAAAAAGTGATGCACCACCGGCTTCTCCGGCCCGATGTGAAAGCGCACCGCTTCGTTCTGCAAGTCCGCATCCGCATGTGACACGCGCTGGTGCTGGCGCAAGTGTTCGGCCCAGGATTCGACGAGGAACCATTCCATCACGCGTTCGGGTTCGCTGGTGTGTTCGGTGATGCCCCAGGCGTAGGCGCCGTCGCGGCGGCGTTCTTGGGAGAGGTGCTTCAGCGCTTGCAGGAAGGCCGGGAGGTCTTGCTTGCGGATGCGGTATTCGACTTGCACCATCACCGGGCCGCGGTCGTGGGCCACGGGTTCGAGGGTGAGCGGTTCGGGCCAGTGGTTGGAGGCTTGCAGGTCGGCTTCGCCGGTGGGCAGCGCGATGCGGTTGAAGATGAGGGACACGACAACCAAACCGACAGCGCCGATGAGCAGCGTGAGCGGCACGCCCGCTTCTTGCGCGATCAGCCCCCAGCCCAGGCTGCCGGCAGCCATGGCACCGTTGAAGACGGTGAGGTAGATCGCCAGCCCGCGGCCGCGCACCCAGTTGGGCAGCACGGCTTGCGCGACGCCGTTGAGCGTGGTAAGTGCGGTGATCCAGCCGGCGCCGAGCAGCAGCATCAGCAGCACCGCCACCCACTGCGGCGGCGCGGTGGCGAGGCCGGCCATCACCACCGCCGAGATCACCGAGGCCATCAGCACCAGGCCATCGGCGTTCAGGCGCTTGCGCAGGCGCGGCAGCACCACGGCACCGAGGATCGCGCCCGCGCCCACGGCCCCGAGCAGCACGCCGTAGAAGCCCGCACTGCCGCCCAGCATCTTGCGCGCCACCAGCGGCAGCAGCGCCCAGACCGAACTCGCGAAAAGGAAGAAGACCGCGGCGCGCAGCAGCACCACATGCAGCTCGCGGCTGGCGCGCGCATAGCGAAAGCCGGCCCGGAAGGCGCCGAAGAACTGCTCCGACAAACCGGTGTCGACGGTGGCCGGGCGTTTCCACCACAGCAGGGCGGCGATGACGAAGAAGTAGCTCGTCACATCGGCGCCATAAGCCATCGAGGCGCCGAAGCCGGCCAGCAGCAAACCGCCGGCCGCGGGGCCGATGGCGCGGGCGATGTTGATGCCGAGCGAGTTGAGCGCGACCGCGTTCTTGAGGTCGGCGCGCGGCACCAGTTCGGGCACGATGGCCTGCCATGTCGGGCCCATCAGTGCGCCGCCGATGCCGCCGACGAAGGTCAGCGCGATCAGGTATTCGACCGTCAACGTGTTGGTCTTGGCAAGCACCAGCAACGTGCCGCTCACACACGCCAGCAAGACCTGCACGCCGATCAGGAAGCGCCGCCGGTCAAGGATGTCGGAGAGCACGCCCGCGGGAATCGCCAGCAGAAAGATCGGCAACGTGGCCGCGGTTTGCACCAGCGCTACGGCGGCCGGGCTGCTGGAGAGTTCGGTGACCATCCACGAGCTGGCCACATCGCGCATGAAGCTGCCGATGTTGCCGATGACGGTCGCGATCCACAGCACGGCGAAGACCGGCTGGCGCAGCGGAGCGAAGCTGCTCGCCTCCTTCGCTGGCGCGGCTGCCGAAGGCTCAGCCGACATCGCGCGACTTCAGGTCATGCCAGGCCACCAGCAGAAAGCCGCCGATCAGGCCCCAGTGCTCGAAGAAGGAGTTGGCCACCATGAAGCGCTCGGGCACCGCCAGCTCCCAGAAACGATTCGCCACGAAGGTCGCGAACAGCGTGAAGCCTGCCAGGCCCAGCGCACCGACCCAGCGGTAGAAGCCGCTCAGGATCATGGCCGAAGCACCCAGCTCGAAGGCGATGGTGGCGATGGCGAAAGGCGCGGCGGGCGTGAGGCCGAAGTGCTGCATCTCGGCGATGGCGCCGGGGAAGTCGGTCGCCTTGACGAACGCACCTTGCAGGTAGGCCGCACACAGGAACAGCAGCGCGAGCCAATGCAGCCACGGTGGCGCGAGGCGGCTGGTGTGGGAAGTCGCGACGACGCCCATCAGACGGCCCAGCACGCGCAACCGAGCGCGCCCCAGAAGCTCTTGAGGTCCGCGATCGGCAACTGGCTGCTCCACGCCGTCGCATGGCGATGGCCGTGCACGTTGCAGTCGTTGGCGCAGGCGCAAGCGGCCGCGGCCTGGCGCATGACGGATTGCAAAGGCGCGCCTTCGGTGTCGCCCCAGCCCGCATAACCGCCGAAGCGGCGCACCGGCGACCAATCCGGCATGGCCGGCGGCAGCGGGTTGTCGTCATGGGCTGCGAACGGGCCGGCGCCATAAACCACCTTGCCGCCGACAACGGTGAGCAGCGCGGTGGTGTCGGCGATCTCGGATTCGGCGCAGGCGAAGAAGTCGCGGTCGGGCACGACCAGATCGGCGAGTTGCCCGACTTCGATGCGACCTTTCTTGCCCACTTCGTTCGAGAACCAGGTGACGTTCTCGGTCCACATGCGGAGCGCGGTCTCGCGATCGAGGCAATTGCGCTGCGGCGTGATGCGCAAGCCGCCGACCGTACGGCCTGTCACGAGCCAGGCAAGCGAGACCCAGGGATTATAGGAGGCGACGCGGGTCGCATCCGTGCCGGCCGAGACCTTGACGCCCTGCTCCAGCATGCGTGCAACCGGCGGCGTCGCCTCGGCGGCACCCGGGCCGTAGCGCTCGACGAAATATTCGCCCTGGTAGGCCATGCGATGCTGGACCGCGATGCCGCCGCCCAAGGCCGCGATCCGGTCGATCGACTGGTCCGAGA
>JAMFRW010000531.1 GCA_026224975.1 Rhodoferax sp.
CAACCTTTTAGAAGCAGCGATCGTGTGTGATCAAACCTTGTCGTTGGGCTTGGTGAACCACGAATCGGTCGCGCTGGTTTCCCAGGCCTTGATCTGCTTTTCGGCTTCGTCCTTGGCCACGCCGTAGCGTTCCTGGATCTTGCCGGCGAGCTGGTCGCGGCGACCGGCAACGACATCGAAGTCGTCGTCGGTCAGCTTGCCCCATTGTTCTTTCGCCTTGCCGGTCAATTGCTTCCAATTGCCTTCGATTCGGTCCCAATTCATATGCGGATCTCCTTGGCTAAATAGTCGAAGTTCGATTCGTGCCGAATTACGGGCGAACCAGAACCTCGTTCTTCACGGACTTCACGCCCTTGACGTTCATCGCGATCTTTTCGGCCGATGACTTCTCCAGCGAGTTCTTGGCGAAGCCCGAGAGCAGCACCGTGCCGTTCAGGGTTTCGACCTTGATGCTGGAGGCATCGACATCCTTGTTCTCGACGAACTTCGCCTTCACCGAGGTGGTGATGGCGGCGTCGTCGATGTAGGCGCCGACGGTTGACTGATCACGAGTGACCGCGCACCCCGAAGCAGTGATGAGGGCCGCAGCGGCGACGATGGAAGCGAGGGTGGTACGCAGGTTCATGTAGAGCTCCAATAACGTTGGGAAAGGTTCTAATTTCTGGGGTGGCACTCGGCCCGGCCACCGTGGGCTGAAATCAGTCCGTCATCCAGTCGCTCAACTCGTCGGCATGTTCCTGTTCCTGGCTCAGGATGCCTTCGAGCATGCGGCGGGTGGTCGAGTCCTTGTCGCCGATCATCGTGATCATCTGGCTGTAAGCCTCGATGGCCACGCGCTCGGCAATCAGGTTGGCCTTGATCATGGCCTTGAGGTCGAGCGAATCGTCGTAGTCGGCATGGCTACGTTCCTGCAGCGTGCTGGGTGAAAAGTCGGGCTCGCCACCGAGTTGCACGATGCGTTCGGCAATGGCGTCGGCGTGCGCGGTTTCTTCCTGCGCATGCACCAGAAACTCTTCGGCGATCTTCGGCGAAGCCAGGCCCTTGGCCGTGAAGTGATGACGCTTGTAGCGCAGCACGCACACAAGTTCGGTCGCGAGCGATCCGTTCAGCAGCTTGATGATGTCTTCACGCCACGGGCCGTAGCTCGGGGTCACAGCGCCTTCTTCCAGGCTGCGCTTGGCAGCGGTGAGGCCTTCTTCGTTCAACACCAGGCGGTTGGTGACCGGCAGCGTCGAGACATTGTTTTCGTTCTTGCCCATGGCGATCGGCTCCTGAGATTCGGTTGTATGCGGTTGTGCGAATGGGGTGGCTATTTGCGGCTGACAGCGCCGATGCCCAACAGGGCCAGCACCACGAACAGCACGAAGAGCACCAGGAAGACGATGAAGAGAATCTTGGCGATCCCGGCGGCTCCAGCGGCCACTCCTGTGAATCCGAAGAGACCCGCCACCACGGCGATCACGGCGAAGATCACGGCCCACTTCAACATCGTCTTTCTCCTGCGTTTGATCGGTGTTTGTCGATGCAGGAAATTTATCGATGAGGCCTTCACCGAGCCATCGGCGCGGCGCGCTAGCCGCTGTAGGACGGCACCGCGCAAATGCGTGGGCGCTTGTCGTTGGAATGAGAAGTCAGTGCGCGGCGCCAAGGCGCGGGCGCTCGCGCGACACGCGTCAGGCCGCGCGTTCCACCAAGGTGCCAGGGGCGGCCTGTGCGGCGGGGAGCACCATCACATAACTCGTGTCCGAGGTGGCAGCCGTCCAGTTCACAAGCTCGCCGACCTCCAGGCGCAGCGCTGGTGTCGGTGTGCCGGCGACAGGCCAGGCGCCCGTATCACCCTCGGCGCTGCGCACGAACAGAAAGCGCAAGGTGCGCCCATCGCGCTTCAAGGCCAGCTCCGCCTGCGGCCAGTGCGATGGCAAGGCTGGCGTGAAGCTCAGCTCATCGGCCGTCTGCTCCAGCCCGAACATCGCCTCGATCGCTGCGCGGTGCATCCACGCGGCCGAGCCGGTGTACCAGCTCCAGCCGCCGCGGCCCACGTAGGGCGCCTCGGTGTACACGTCGCCCGCCATCACATAAGGCTCGATCGCATAGATGATGGCTTGTGCCGGCCGCTGCGTGCGGTGTGCGGGGCTCAGGTAGGTGAAGTAGCGGTAGGCCGCGTCGCCATTGCCGCTCTTCGCCTGCGCCATCGCCGCCCACACGCCGGCATGCGAATACTGCCCGCCGTTTTCGCGCACGCCCTTGGGGTAGGACTGGATGTAGCCGGCGCTCGGCACCGCATGCGCGAGCGGTGGCGTGAGCAGCTTGATGAGCCCGGTGGCAGGGTCTACCAGATGCGAATCCATGGCGGCGAGCGCCATGCGCTGGAAGGCCGGCGGCGCGGCGCCCGAGAGCACCGACCAGGCTTGCGCGATCAGGTCGATGCGGCATTCGGCGTTGCTGCTCGAACCGAGTGGCGTGCCGTCGTCGAAGAAGGCGCGCTTGTACCACTCGCCATCCCAGGCATGGGCTTGCAACGAGGCCTTCCAACTGGCCATCGCCTCGGCCCAGCGCTGCACGCGAAGCGTGTCTCTACGGTCGCGGGCCAGCGGTGTGAAGCTCTCGACCACTTGGCACAAGAACCATGCGAGCCAGACCGATTCGCCCTTGCCCTCGGAGCCGACGCGGTTCATGCCGTCGTTCCAGTCGCCGGTGCCCATGAGCGGCAGGCCGTGCGTGCCGACGCGCAGGCTGCGGTCGATGGCGCGGGCGGCGTGTTCGTAGACGCTCGCAGGCTCGCTGCCGATGGTGGGCACGTAGTAGGCGTCTTCGGCGCCGGCCGGGATCTCCGCGCCTTCGAGGAAGGGCACCGGCTCGTCGAGCAGGCTCGCATCACCGGTCGCGCGCACGTAGTAGGCGGCGGCATGCGGCAGCCACAGCAGGTCGTCCGAGAAGTGGGTTCGCACGCCGGCGCCTGTGGGCGCATGCCACCAGTGCTGCACATCGCCTTCGGCAAACTGGCGCGAGGCGCTGAGGATGATCTGCTGGCGCAGCATCTTCGGCGCGGCCCAGGCGAGCGCCATCGAATCCTGCAACTGGTCGCGAAAGCCGTAGGCGCCGCCCGCCTGGTAGAAGCCCGCCTTGGCCCAGAGTCGGCACGAGACGGTCTGGTACAGCAGCCAGCGGTTGACCATCGCATCGAAGAGCGGATCGGGCGTCTTGACGGTGGTCGCGCCCAGCAACTCGTTCCAGGCTTCGCGCGCCCGTTCGATGCGCGTGGCGGCCGGCACGGTGGCAGCGGTGGTCGCGAGCTGGCGTGCGGCGTCGGCATTCACCCCGAAGCCCAGCAGGAAGACGCGCTCAGTGCTTTCGCCCGCCCGCAGCACGATGGGCGTTGAGAGCGCGGCGCAGGGGTCCAGCCCCAAGCCGCTGCGCTGGCCGAAGTGGTCGGGCAGCGAGAGCCGGCCGCGGGCATCGAAACATTCGCGGCGATCGCAGGTCCAGTCGGGGCCTTCGTCGCTGCCCGCGCCGTCTCCCACCATGCCGAAGAAGGCCGTGCCATCGCCGAAGCCGGCCGAGCGCTCGCGCTGGGTGCAGAGCAGGGCCGTGAGCTTGCGGCCAGGGCTGCGCTCGCGTGCTTCGGCATCAACGCCATGAGCGCTGAAAGAAGGCTCCGGCAAGCGCTGCCCGAAGAACAGGGTGCCCACGCTGTTGCGGTCACCCCGGTTCGCGCCCATCACCCATTCGGCGATGCCGACGGCGCGCAGCCGCTGCGTGCGGTGGCCGCGGTTGACGAGGTGGATGCGCACCTGCTTGACCGAAGTGGCCGCGTCCACGCCATACGAGACGTTGACTTCCAGGTCACCGCGCCGATGGCTGATGTGGCTGTGCCCCTGGCCGTGCGCCACGCGGTAGGCGGTGCTGCCATCGCCCCAGGCCGAAGGCGCCACGCTCCAGGTCTGCTTGGTGCGCAGATCCTGCAACAAAAACCACTCGCCCGGCGTGTCCGCGACAGGGTCGTTGGACCACGGCGTGAGCTGGTTCAGGCGGCTGTTCATCGCCCAGGAATAACCGCCACCGCCTTCGGTCAACTGTGTGCCGAAATCGGGGTTGGCCAGTACGTTGACCCAGGGTCGCACCGGCCGCTGGTAGGCGTTGACCTCGAAGCGGTAGTCGCCACCGTTGGGCGCGAAGGAGCCGCGCGGCACCCGCAGCTGCGCGCCCGGCCCGGCAACAGTGGCGAGCGCGGTGATCGCGACCGCATGCCGCTCCTCGAACGCCTGCTCGTGCAGCTCGCACCACTCCTGCACATGGTGGGTGAGCGGCCGGCCATCGGCGTTGAGGTGCAGCCGCGCCAGCGCGCGCAGTGTGCCGAGTTCATCGGCCGACACCTCGTTGGCGCGCAGCACATGGAAGCTGGTGACGGCCATGCCGGGCTGAGCGCCGCTCTCGGCCAGAAAGCGCTCGCGCAAGGCCGCCATCTCGCGCTGCAAGGGCATGAGGTACGAAGCCGGCTCCGCATCGATCACCACCAGATCACAGGCCACGCCGGCAAAGCCCCAGAGGCGCAGTGCCTGGCCGAGAGAGCGCAGCAGGCCCAGGCCTTGCGCTACACCGGCGGTGACCAGCAAGATGGGCCGGTCGCCCGAAATGCCGAAGCGCCACAGCAGGCGTCGGTCGCAGGCTTCCGGCAGCGTCAAGGCCGAATCGGCACGGCGCGGTCGCGTGATCGAGAGCACGAGCGCGGTGCTCAGCATCTGGATCGCGGCGAAGTTCTCGGCGTTGATGCCCAGCTCGCGCAGGCGAATGCCGGTGAGCGTGGCCGACATCAGCGAAGCGCGCGCGACCGGGCTGCTGTGGCGGTACTTGTCGATGAGTGCGCGCAGGGTCACCGGGTCGTCGGTGGCCGCAGTGCAGAAGGTCAGCTTGGCCTTGGAATGCGGCGCGAGTTCCATGCGCACGGCCATGGCGCAGACCGGGTCCAGGCCGGTGTCCAGCACCACGCCTTCGGCGCCGTCGATGGAGGCTGCTGGTTCGAAGAACGAGGCCTCGGGCTGGCTCACATCGTGGTTGCGGCCGCGCCAGCGCAGGCGGTCCGTCTGCACCTGTACAGACATCATCGGTACATCGCTCTCGGCCAGGAAGTGCGCCGCGAGCAGGCCCTTCTCTGTCGGCAGGCGCGGTGTGCGTTCGAACACCAGCGCATCGTGCGCGGCCCGCCATTCGGCGCGCACGAACATGTTCGAAAACGCAGGGTGCGCTTCGTCGGCGCGCTGGTCGGCCAGCGTGATCTCGAAGGACGACATCAGCTCCACGCTGATGGTGCGGTCACTCAGGTTGCGCAACTCGATCTGGCGGAATTCGATGTCGTCTTCCGGGCTCACCCACACCGTCACATGGCTGCCGATCTCGGACCATGCCGCATCGAAGCACACGCGGTCCGCGTGGAAGTTGCTCATGTAGTGTGCGGCCGGGTCGGGCGCCGGGTGCTGCGTCACCGAAACGGCTTGCGGCTGCCGATCCCACCGCAGATGGAAGAAGCTGCCGTAGGCATCGCGCAGTGCGTCGTCGCGCGAGCGGGTGATGCCGAGCTGGCCCCAGCGGCTCCAGCCGGCGCCGTTGGCACGCAGGGCGACACTGTACCGGCCGTTCGAGAGCAGGTGCGTGGGCTCGAGCGCCGTCATGCCCGGCACGACCTCGCGCAGCAGGCCCGGCACGCGGCGGGTGCGTGCATCGGCCGTGGGGCCGGGCGTGGGCGCGGCGAGTTCGGAGACCTCGCGCGGCGCACGCTCGTGCAGCAGCGAGGCCACGGCTTCGATATGCGCATTGGCCATGCCCCAACGCCGCGGCGTGCCAGCCAGCAGCACGTTGGCGAGGGCCACGATGCTCATGCCCTGGTGGTGCGCCATGAAGGTCGCGACGCGGGTGAAGCCGCCCGGCTCCGATTGGCGCGCTGGTGAAAAGTCCAGCGCCTCGATGAAACCATAGCGCCCGCGTGCCACGCGTTGTTCCAGCGCCTGGAAGTTGGCCACGGCCAGGTGCGGCGCGATCTGCGCGGCGAGTGCGGTGGCATAAGGCGCCACCACCAGCTCATCGCTGGGCGTGCGGCGCAAGGCCAGGCGCGGCACGCCTTGCGGCGCGTACTGGTAGGCCAGCGTGTGGTCGCTGGCGGCATAGGCCGATTCGGAAATGCCCCAGGGCACATGCTGCTCGCGGCCGAAATCGAACTGCTCGTGCAAGGCCGCGTGGCAGGCTTCGTTGAGCACGCTGCCGTGCGGCTCGTCGAGCACCAGCGAGGGCATCAGGTACTCGAACATCGAGCCCGACCACGATCGCAAACCGGCGCGCGGCCCGAGCGCATAAAACGGCCGGCCGAGCGCGGCCCAGTGCTTCACCGGGACATCGCCCTTGGCAATCGCGAGCAGGCTGGTGAGGCGTGATTCGGAGGCCAGCAGGTCGTAGAAGCTTGCATCGAGCTGCTGCTCGGCCACGCGGTAGCCGATGTGCAGCAGGTGGCGCTTGCGGTGGTAGAGGAAGGCGAAGTCGGCCTCCCAGGCCAGGCGCTCGCAGGTGCGGGCGATGGCCAGCAATCGATGGCTGACGTCGCCCGCGGCGACGCTGCCGGGGCTTTCCATCCGCGCCATGCGCGCGGCCATCACATCGAGCAAGGCAGAGCGCAGCGTGGCGATGTGGTCGGCGGCGCGCCACTGGAATTCATCGGCCATGCCGTGCTCGACCAGATCGTCGTCATCGGTGGGCAGCAGGCCGGCGAGTTCGTGCGCGGCTTCGTTCAGCAGATCGTCGAGCGATGACGCATCGGCGGACGATTCGGCCATCGGGTCGCTCACGGCGAGCAGGCGCGCGAGGGGGCCGTTGGGCACGGCATCGAGCACCGCGCCGCGCAAGGACGCGAGCCGATGGTACGACGCTGCCATCGCGCGATGCGCAGGACCGGCATCGAAGGGATCGCGCGCCAGTTCGACGCAGGCCTGCGCCACGGCGAGCAGGTGGCCACTCAGATTGCCGCTGTCGACGGTGGAGACGTACATCGGCAGCAGCGCGGCGCGGGTCTGCGTGTCGTACCAGTTGAGGAAGTGGCCCCTGTGGCGCGGCAGCGTGGCGAGCGTCTCCAGCGTGGCTTCCAGACGGGTCACCAGATCGATGCTGCCGATCCAGCCGAACTGGCGCGCGCAGGCCGCAGCCAGCAGGTAAAGGCCGATGTTGGTGGGTGAGGTGCGGTGGGCGACGATCGCGTGCGGTGTGACCTGCAGGTTGTCGGGCGGCAGGTGGTTGTCGGCAGGGCCCACGCAGCGTTCGAACAGCCGCCAGGTGTCGCGCGCCATGCCTTCGAGGTAGGCCTGGTCGTGCGGCGGCAGCGAGGCATCGCGCGGCGCGGGCCGCGGCCGGCTCACCCACCAGGTCCACACGGGAGAAGCGCCCCAGATCAGGCACACCAGCAAGCTCGGCAAGGGTGCGGAATGCGGCGCCAGCAGCAGGCCGACCAGCAGCACGAAGGCCGCAGTCGGCACGCCCCAGTGTTTGGCGGCGATGGCCGAGAGTTCGGTCGAGGCGTTGGCTTGCGCGGCCGCGGCGGTCGTCCATTCGAGCAGATGCCGGCGGCTCACGGCCATGCGGTAGAGCGCGCGCACGACCGCATCGGTTGCCATCAATGCCATCTGCAGCAACTGCGCCATCAGCCAAGCACCGCTGCAGGCGGCGCGCAGTAAATCGGCCAGAGCAAGGCGGTAGAAATGCCACTTGGCGATGCTGTCGCTGCCCGGCGCGAGCGCGGCCACCGCACCCATGAACGGGCCGGCGCTGTAGGCGGCGAGCACGAGGGCGAAGGCAGCGCCCAGGCCTACCGCGCCGGTCGCGAGCGCCAGCACCAGCAAGGCGAGCGACATGGGCGCGACGAGAGAGCGACGCAGGTTGTCGAGCATCTTCCAGCGGTTGATGGCGCAGATGTCGTAGCGGGCCGGGTGCAGCAGGAAGGGCAGCAATTGCCAGTCGCCACGGGTCCAGCGGTGCACGCGCGAGGCGGCCACGTCGGCATGGAAGGGCGCGTCTTCGATGACGGTGATGTCGGTGACGGCGGCGCAGCGCACCATCGAGCCTTCGAGCAGGTCGTGGCTCAGCACCTGGCCTTCGGGCAGGCGGTTGGAAAGCACCGCATGCATCGCGCTCACGACCAGCAGACCCTTGCCGCTGAAGCTGCCTTCGCCGAACACGTCCTGGTAAACCTCGGAGCTGGCGGCGCTGTACGGGTCGATGCCGCACTGGCCGGCGAAGAGCCAGTGGTAGAGGGTGAAGTCCTGCGGCGACGGCAGCGGCGTGGCCACGCGCGGTTGAAGAATGCCGTAGCCGCCAACCACACGGCGCCCGCTGGCATCGAGCCGCGGCTGGTTGTGCGGATGCGCCGCCACGCCGACCAGTTCACGCAGCCGGCCGGGTGGCAATTGCGTGTCGCTGTCGAGTGTGACCACATAGCGCGTGTTCGGCGAAATGCGCGACGCGTTGCCCAGGTCGAAGAACCCACCGGCCTTGCCGGTCGCCAGCACGCCGATCAATTGTTCCAGCTTGCCGCGCTTGCGCTCCCAGCCGATCCAGCGCTGCTCGGTGGCCGACAGCCGGCGCGCGCGGTGCAGCAGGATGAAGCGCGGCGCGTGGCCGGTACCTGGCGGGTAGGTGGTGTTGAGCGCCTCGATGGCGCTGCGCGTACCGCGCAGCAGCGCTTCGTCGGTGGGCAAGTGCTCGGTGACCGAATCGGCCCAGTCGGTCAGCAAGGCGAACTGCGCCTGCGCCTCGGGGTTGGCGAGGTAGTGCATTTCGAGGCGGTGCGAGAGCTCTTCGGCCGAGTGCGGGCCGGTCAGCATGCCGGGGATCACGACCATCACCCGGTGATCGGCGGGAATGCCGTGAGCCAGCGCCAGGCGCGGCAACTGGCTGGGCCGGGCCGATTCGCTGATGAGCCGGTTGATGACCGCGACCACGGCCTCGGAGGCCGGGAAGAGCATCGACAGCGCAGCGAGCAAAGTCAGCCAGACGGCAGGCGCTGCGCCGTCGCCGCCGCCGAACCAAGGCGCCGAGGTGTGCCGCAACAGCATCCACGCGACAAGCCCGACGGTGCCGGCGCCGAGCGAGAGCAGGTAGGCTGGCAGCGCAGCGTGATGGCG
>JAMFRW010000008.1 GCA_026224975.1 Rhodoferax sp.
CATGAGCATGTCCCCCCACGTCTTGCCGGGCTCGCGCGACGGCATGCGCATGGGCGACTGGAAAATGGTCGATTCGATGATCGTCGACGGCCTGTTCGATGTGTACAACAAGTACCACATGGGCATCACGGCCGAGAACGTCGCCAAGAAGTACGACATCTCGCGCGAGAAGCAGGATGCGCTCGCGCTCGGTTCGCAGCAAAAGGCCACCGCCGCTCAGGAAGCCGGCAAGTTCAAGGACGAGATCGTGCCTTTCAGCATCGCACAGAAGAAAGGCGACCCCATCGTCTTTTCGAGCGACGAGTTCATCAACAAGAAGACCAGCGCCGACGCGCTGGCTGGCCTGCGCCCCGCCTTCGACAAGGCCGGTTCGGTGACCGCAGGCAACGCCTCCGGCCTGAACGACGGTGCGGCCGCCGTGATCGTGATGACCGCCAAGAAGGCGCAGGAACTCGGCCTGAAGCCGCTCGCCCGCATCGCCAGCTACGCAACCGTGGCGCTCGACCCGTCCATCATGGGCATGGGCCCGGTGCCGGCCTCGCAAAAGGCGTTGGCCCGCGCCGGCTGGAAGGCGCAAGACCTCGATCTGCTCGAGATCAACGAAGCCTTTGCCGCCCAAGCCTGTGCCGTCAACAACGAGATGGGCTGGGACACCAGCAAGGTCAACGTCAACGGCGGCGCGATCGCCATCGGTCACCCGATTGGTGCGTCCGGCTGCCGCATTCTGGTGACGCTGCTGCACGAAATGCAGCGCCGCGACGCCAAGAAAGGCATCGCGTCCCTGTGCATCGGTGGTGGCATGGGTGTTGCGCTCACGGTCGAGCGCTGATCCAGCTTCGATAACGAACCGCCGGCCTTGGCGCCGGCACCTCCGAACACTTCGATCCCCGGGCGCACGCGCGACCGGGGCGAGCCCGCTTGACCCCCGGCGGCGCGGGCCACAACCCTCCTTTCGAATCACAGGAGCGAGAACATGAACCAGAAAATCGCATACGTCACCGGCGGCATGGGTGGCATCGGCACGACCATGTGCCAGCGTCTCCACAAAGACGGCTTCCTCGTCATCGCCGGCTGCGGCCCGAGCCGCGACCACGCCAAATGGCTGGGCGAACAATCGGCGCTCGGCTACAGCTTTCACGCCTCCGTCGGCAACGTCGGCGACTGGGATTCGACCGTGGCCGCGTTCCAGAAGGTCAAGGCCGACCACGGCCCGATCGACGTGCTCGTCAACAACGCCGGCATCACCCGCGACGGCATGTTCCGCAAGATGAGCCGCGCCGATTGGGACGCCGTCATCGAGACCAATCTGACCAGCCTGTTCAACGTCACCAAACAGGTCATCGATGACATGGTCGACCGCAACTGGGGCCGCATCATCAACATCAGCTCGGTCAACGGCGAGAAAGGCCAGTTCGGCCAGACCAACTATTCGGCGGCCAAGGCTGGCATGCACGGCTTCACGATGGCACTTGCGCAGGAAGTGGCCAACAAGGGCGTGACCGTCAACACCGTGAGCCCCGGCTACATCGCGACCGACATGGTCAAGGCCATCCGCCAGGACGTGCTCGACAAGATCATCGCCGGCATCCCCGTCAAGCGCCTCGGCACGCCTGAGGACATCGCCTCGATCGTCTCCTGGGTGGCGTCGGATGAATCGGGGTTTGCGACCGGGGCCGATTTCTCGGTCAACGGCGGCCTGCATATGGGCTGACGCGCCTGGCGCCTAAGGCGCCAGCGCGTCCAGCAGCTCGCTTTCCACCTGCAACTGCAGCTTGTTCTGCTGCAGGGCGGAGCCGTCGATCAGGAAGGTGTCTTCCACGCGCTCGCCGAGCGTCGTGATCTTGGCGAGCTGCAGGTTGATGTGGTGCCGCGCCAGCACGCGGGCGATGGCGTAGAGCAGGCCCGAGCGGTCACTGGTCGAAACGCCGAGCAGCCAGCGCTGGCCGCGCTCGTCGGGCCGCAAGGCCACGCGCGGCGTGACCGGGAACGACTTGACGCGGCGCGAGAGCCGGCCGCGGCTGGGCTCGGGCAGCGTGCCGGTGGCTTCGAGTGCGAGCGTGAGCTGGGTCTCCACGAAGGAGATCAGGTCGCGGTAGTGCTGCTCCAACTGCGGAATGTTGATCTGGAAAGTATCCAGCGCATAACCGGTGCGCGTGGTGTGCACCTTGGCATCGAGAATGTTGAAGCCGGCACCGTCGAAGTAACCGCAGATGCGCGCGAAAAGATCGGCCCGGTCACGCGCATACACCAGCACCTGCAGGCCTTCGCCGAGTGAAGACAACCGCGCCTGCACGATCGGCCGCTCGGCTGCCACATGCTCATGGAGCGCACGCGCGTGCCACGCGATGTCGCCGGCATCGTGCCGCGCGAAGTAGCTCAGGTCCAGCGTCTTCCACAACGGCTGCTCGGTGCCTTCGGGCAGCGAGTAAAGGTTGAGCGTGTGGCGGGCCTCCTGCTTGCGGGCCTCGACCTCGGCGTCCATGTTCGGCCGTGCGCCGCCGAGTGCGCGCAGCGTCAGGCGGTACAGGTCTTCGAGCAGCTTGCCCTTCCACGCATTCCACACCTTGGGGCTGGTGCCGCGGATGTCCGCCACCGTCAGAAGATAGAGCGCCGTCAGCCGCCGCTCGGTGCCGACCAGCTTGGCGAATACATCGATCACATCGGGGTCGGAAAGGTCTTCCTTCTGCGCCACGCGCGACATGGTCAGGTGCGCAACGACCAGGAACTCAGCCAGTTCGGCATCCTCGCCCTCGATGCCGTGGTTGCGGCAAAAGCGCCGCACCTCGACCGCGCCCAGCTCCGAGTGGTCACCGCCGCGGCCCTTGGCCACATCGTGGAACAAGGCCGCCACGTAAAGCACCCAGGGCCGGTCGAAGGTGGACGCGAGCTGCGAGCAGAAGGCGTACTCGTGCGCGTGCTCGGGGATGAAGAAGCGCCGCACATTGCGCAGCACCATGATGATGTGCTGGTCGACCGTGTAGACGTGGAACAGGTCGTGCTGCATCTGCCCGACGATGCGCCGGAACACCCACAGGTAGCGGCCCAGCACGCTGGTCTGGTTCATCAACCGGAAGGCGTGCGTCTGGCCTTCGGGCGACTTCAGGATCTTCATGAAGGTCGCGCGGTTGACCGGGTCGCTGCGGAAATCGGCGTCCATGAGGTCACGCGCGTTGTAGAGCGCGCGCAGCGTGCGGGCCGAGAGGCCCTTGGGCCCGACCGTCTGCTGGTAGACCAGAAAGGTCTCGAGGATGGCGTGCGGGTCGCGCTGGTAGAGGTCGTCGCTCTCGACTTCCAGCATGCCGGCGCGTTCGAGAAACTTCTCGTTGATGCGGCGCATCGGCGCGTCCTGCGAGCCTTCGATCTGCTCCTCGATGTTGAGCATCAGGATCTGGTTGAGCTGCGAGACCGCCTTGGCCGCCCAGTAGTAGCGCCGCATCAGCACTTCGGAGGCCAGGTGCTCGCGTGTCGACTGGTAGCCGAAGCTCTTGGCCACTTCGATCTGCAGGTCGAACACCAACCGGTCCTCGCGCCGCCCGGCCACCATGTGCAGCCGCGCGCGGATGAGCTTGAGCAGCCCTTCGTTGCGCACCAGTTGCTTCACCTCGAACGGCGTGATGAGCCCCTTGGCCGCGAGCGCATTCCAGGTCTTGCCCAGGCCGGCGGCGCGCGCCACCCAGATCACCACCTGCAGGTCGCGCAGGCCGCCCGGGCTTTCCTTGCAATTGGGTTCGAGCGAGTAGGGCGTGTCTTCGAACTTGCGGTGGCGCTGCACCATCTCCAGCGTCTTGGCGCGCAGGAAGGCGCGCGGCTCCATCGCCCGGGTGTTGGCATGGCGAAAGCTGTTGAAGACGCGCCGCGAGCCCCAGAGGTAGCGCGATTCGAGCAGCGCCGTCTGCACCGTCACATCGCTTTGCGACATGGCGATGCACTCGCCGACCGTGCGCACGCTGGAGCCGATTTCCAGGCCGATGTCCCAGCAGGCGGTGATGAAGGTTTCGATGGTCGACTTGAGCGCGTCGTTGCCGACCGGCGAGGCCGGCGGCAGCAGCACCAGCACATCCACGTCCGAATGCGGGAACAGCTCGCCGCGGCCATAACCGCCCACCGCCAGCAGGGCCGCGTCTTCCGGCATGCCGCTGTGCTGCCAGAGCGCGATCAGCGTGCGGTCGACATGGCGGGCCAGCGCGCGAATGAGCTTGAGCGCTGCCGGCGCCGTGGGGCGCGACTCGGCAAAGTGATCGAGCAGCCTGGCCTTGCCCTCCCGAAAGCGCGCCCGCAGGTCGCTCACGGTTTCGGCGGCCGGCTGGGGGTGCTCCAGCAAGGCGGACATGTCAGGCGAATCGACGGACAAAATGACGGACAAGCGGGTCTCAGGCGCCCACGAACGCCGGCGGCGGCGGGCTGCCGGCCGAAAGCGTCATCACTTCGTAGCCGGTTTCGGTGACGAGCACGGTGTGCTCCCACTGCGCCGAGAGCGAGCGGTCCTTGGTGACGATGGTCCAGCCATCGCCCATCTCGCGGATGTCACGCTTGCCGGCGTTGATCATCGGCTCGATGGTGAACATCATCCCCGGCACGAGTTCTTCCAGCGTGCCCGGTTTGCCGTAATGCAGCACCTGCGGCTCTTCGTGGAACTTGCGGCCGATGCCGTGGCCGCAGAACTCGCGTACCACCGAAAAGCCGTTGTTCTCGGCAAAGGTCTGGATCGCGTTGCCGATGTCGCCCAGCCGCACGCCGGGCTTGACCTTGACGATGCCCTTCCACATGGCGTCGTAGGTGAAGTTGCACAGGCGCTTGGCCGCGATCGAGCCTTCGCCGACGACGAACATGCGGCTGGTGTCACCGTGCCAGCCGTCCTTGATGACGGTCACGTCGATGTTGACGATGTCGCCGTTCTTCAGTGGCCGGTCGTTCGGAATGCCGTGGCACACCTGGTGGTTGATCGAGGTGCAGATCGACTTCGGGTACGGCGTGTAGCCGGGTGGTGCATAGTTGAGCGGCGCGGGAATGGCACCCTGCACATTCACGATGTGCTGGTTGGCGATGCGGTCGAGTTCTTCGGTCGAGACGCCGGGTTTCACATGCGGCGTGAGCAGGTCCAGAACTTCCGAGGCCAGGCGGCCGGCGATGCGCATTCCTTCGACATCGGCGGCGGTTTTGATCGAGATGGTCATGGGGAGGGATTATCTCACTCAGCCCCTAAAATCGCGGGTTTCCACCGGGCCGGCCCCGCGTGCTGCCGGGGCTTGCGTCGAGGCAGCGTCGGGCCGCCCCGTCAACTCCTCCAGCCCGGGCTCGCCGCGTGACTTCCATCCCCCAGCACCTGTCTCATTTCGAGGGCGGCAACGCCTTGTCCGCCTTCCGGGCCGCCGCGCTGCTGCCGCGCCTGCAGGCGGTGAGCACGCTCATCACCGGCGTGCATGCAAGGCATGTGCACTGGGTCTGGAGCGAAGAGGCGCTGGCGAGCGGCGCGGCCGACAAGCTAGAAGCGCTGCTGCGCTACGGCGACCCGTACGCCGGCCCCACCGAAGGCGCGCTGATCGTCGTGGCGCCGCGCCTGGGCACGCTCTCGCCCTGGGCCTCGAAAGCGACCGACATCGCGCACAACTGCGGCCTGGCGCTGAAGCGCGTCGAGCGCGTCACCGAATACCGGCTGACGCTCAAGACCGGCCTCTTCGGCGGCGCCAAATCGCTGACCGAAGCCGAGCTGATGGAAGCCGCCGCGCTGCTGCACGACCGCATGACCGAATGCGTGCTGGTGCGACGCGAAGACGCCGCCCACCTCTTCGACGAGCAGCCCGGCAAGGCGATGGAACACGTCGACGTGCTCGGCCGCGGCCGCGCGGCGCTGGTGGTGGCCAACACCGAGTTCGGCCTGGCGCTCTCCGACGACGAGATCGATTACCTCGTGGCCGCCTTCGTCAAGCTCGAACGCAACCCGACGGACGTCGAGCTGATGATGTTCGCGCAGGCCAACAGCGAACACTGCCGCCACAAGATCTTCAACGCCGAGTTCACCATCGACGGCGCCGCGCAGGAACGCTCCATGTTCCAGATGATCCGCAACACCCACGCGCTCGCACCGCAGCACACCGTCATCGCCTACAGCGACAACGCCTCGGTGATGGAAGGCGGGCCGACCCAGCGCTGGCTGCCGCAGGGCTACACCAACGCGCCGCTCTACGGCCCGCGCGAAGAGCTGGTGCATGTGCTGATGAAGGTCGAGACGCACAACCACCCGACGGCCATCTCGCCTTTCCCGGGTGCGGCAACCGGCGCGGGCGGTGAGATCCGCGACGAGGGCGCAACTGGCCGCGGCTCCAAGCCCAAGGCCGGCCTCACCGGGTTCAGCGTTTCCAACCTGCACCTGCCGGGCACCAACGAGCCGTGGGAGCAATCGCCCTATGGCAAACCGGCGCACATCGCGAGCCCCCTGCAGATCATGATCGATGGGCCGCTGGGCGGCGCGGCCTTCAACAACGAGTTCGGCCGTCCCAACCTCGCGGGCTACTTTCGCGTGTATGAGCAGACGGTGGGCGAGGGCGCTTCGGCGCAGCGCCGCGGCTACCACAAGCCCATCATGATCGCCGGCGGCCTGGGCTCGATCTCCGATTCGCAGACGCAGAAGATCGCCTTCCCGGCCGGCACGCTGTTGATCCAGCTCGGCGGGCCCGGCATGCGCATCGGCATGGGCGGCGGCGCGGCCAGTTCGATGGCGGCGGGCGCGAATGCGGCCGAACTCGATTTCGATTCGGTGCAGCGTGGCAACCCCGAAATCCAGCGCCGCGCGCAGGAGGTCATCAACCACTGCTGGGCGCTCGGCGAGGTCAATCCGATCCTCGCGATTCATGACGTGGGCGCAGGTGGCATCTCCAATGCCTTCCCTGAACTGGTGGACGGCGCTGGCATGGGCGCGCGCTTCGACCTGCGCCAGGTGCCGCTGGAAGAAACCGGCCTCGCGCCGAAAGAGATCTGGTGCAACGAGAGCCAGGAGCGTTATGTGATGGCGGTCTCGCCCGACCTGCTGCCGATCTTCGAGGCGATGTGCGTGCGCGAGCGCTGCCCCTTCGCCGTGGTCGGCGTCACCACGGCCGAGAAGCAACTCATCGTGGCCGATGGCGATGCGGCCGAATCGCCCATCGCGATGCCGATGGACGTGCTGCTGGGCAAGCCACCGAAGATGCATCGCGACGTGACCCGTGTCGGCCGGCCCACCGCCGCGCTCGACCTGAGCGACGTGCAACTGGACAAGGTCGCGTTCGACGTGCTGCGCCACCCTACCGTTGCCAGCAAGCGCTTCCTCATCACCATCGGTGACCGCACGGTGGGCGGCCTGAACAGCCGGGACCAGATGGTCGGCCCGTGGCAGGTGCCTGTCGCAGACTGCGCCGTGACGCTGGCTGATTACGCCGGCTTCCGCGGCGAGGCCATGAGCATGGGCGAGCGCACGCCGCTGGCCGCCATCGATGCGCCGGCATCCGGCCGCATGGCCGTCGCCGAAGCCATCACCAACCTGCTGGCGGCGCCGTTCGAACTCGAACGCGTCAAGCTGAGCTGCAACTGGATGGCCGCGTGCGGTGAGCCGGGTGAAGACGCGGCGCTTTACGACACTGTCAAGGCCGTCGGCATGGAGTTGTGCCCGGCGCTCGGCATCAGCGTGCCGGTCGGGAAGGACAGTCTCTCGATGCGAACACGCTGGAGGGACGGTGCCGACGCGAAACAAGTGACGGCGCCGGTCAGCCTCATCGTCACTGCCTTCGCGACCCTCGCCGATGTGCGCTCCACGCTCACGCCTCAACTGCAGCCAGGCGACACGACGCTGATCCTCATCGACCTCGGCAACGGCAAGAACCGCATGGCCGGCGCCATGCTCGCGCAGGTGATCGGCCAGTTCGGCAGCCAGGCGCACGACGGCGTGCCCGATCTCGACGACCCCGCGCAATTGAAGGCGCTGGTGCAGGCCATCAACCGCCTGCGCGGTGAAGGAAAGCTGCTCGCCTACCACGACCGCAGCGACGGCGGCCTCTGGGCGACAGTCAGCGAGATGGCCTTTGCCGGCCACCTGGGCGTGAGTCTCAACGTCGACATGCTGGTCACCGAAGGCGACGGCATCAGCGACAGCCGCGCCGAATACGGCGACTCCAAGAACTGGGCCGGGCAGGTGGGCGCGCGCCGCACCGAACTCACGCTGAAGGCACTTTTCAACGAGGAACTCGGCGCCGTCATCCAGGTGCCGACCGCCGTGCGCAACGAGGTCATGCAAACCCTGCGCGAATTCGGCCTGAGCAAGCACAGCCACTTCATCGGCAAGCCCAATGACCGCCGCGTGATGGAAGTCTGGCGCGATGCCAAGACCGTCTTCACCGCCCCGCTGCGCGACCTGCAACAAGCCTGGGACGACGTGAGCTGGCGCATCACCCAACTGCGCGACAACCCGGCCTGCGCCGATGCGGAACACGCGAGCGTCGGCGCGGCCGAAGACCCGGGCCTGCACGTCAAGCTTGCCTTCGACCAGTCCATCGACGTGGCCGCACCGTTCGTGCACAGCGCACGGCCCAAGCTCGCCATCCTGCGCGAGCAAGGTGTCAACAGCCACGTCGAGATGAGCTATGCAATGACGCTCGCCGGCTTCGACACCTTCGACGTCCACATGAGCGACCTGCAGGCCGGCCGCGCGCGGCTGGACCAGTTCCAGGGCTTCGTGGCCTGCGGCGGGTTCGCATATGGCGACACGCTGGGTGCTGGGGAAGGCTGGGCGCGGTCCGTGCTGTTCAACCCTGCGCTCGCCGAACAGTTCGCAGAGTTCTTCAACCGCACCGACACCCTCGCGCTCGGCGTTTGCAACGGTTGCCAGATGATGGCCGCGTTGGCGTCCATCATTCCAGGAACCCAAGCCTGGCCGAAATTTACCCGCAACAAGAGCGAGCAGTTCGAAGCGCGGCTGAGCCTGGTCGAAGTGCTGGAAAGCCCCTCGCTCTTCTTCACCGGCATGGCCGGCAGCCGCCTGCCCGTGGCCGTGGCGCACGGCGAAGGCTTCGCCGACTTCTCGCAGCGCGGCGATGCGAAAAACGTGCACCGCGCCATGCGCTTCGTCGACAACACCGGCAAGCCCACCGAAGCTTATCCCTTCAACCCCAACGGCAGCGCCGATGGCCTCACGGCCGTCACCACACCCGATGGACGCTTCACCGTTCTCATGCCCCACGCCGAGCGCGTCTTCCGCAACGTGCAGATGAGCTGGACTTCGGGCGACCGCAGCGAGCGAAGCCCGTGGATGCGGATGTTCGGGAACGCGCGGGCCTGGTTGAAGTGAGTGGCCGAACCATGCATGCGCTATGATCTGGTTAACCAACTGATCGAATCGAGTTGACCATGAAAGAAGTTGCTGTCTACGAAGCCAAGACCCGGCTCTCGGAACTGCTGGTCGAGGTCGAACAAGGCGAGCAGTTCACCATCACCCGGCGCGGCCAGCCGATCGCGCGCCTGGTGAGCGCTACCCTGGCGCGCCGCGGCGTGGCCAGCCAGCGCAGCCAGGTCGATGCGATCCGGGCCGCACTGCGCGAAGGTCGCAAGGGCGTGACGCTCGAAGGCGACCTGAAAGACCTGATCGCCGACGGCCGCGACTGAAGCGGCTTCGCGCGATTTCATGTCTTTTGTGCTCGACAACTCGGTGGTGTGCGGCTGGTTCCTCGAGAACCAGGCCACCGACTATTCCGAATCCATTCTCGAACGACTGCGTGACGATCGCGCTGCGGTTCCGGCGCTCTGGGAACTCGAATTCACGAACGTGCTGCGCACGGCCTGCCTGCGTCAGCGGATGACCGCCGAAGCGGCGCAGCGGGTCGTGTCGCAGATCGTCTCGCTGCCGATCGATGTCGACCGCCAACCCGTGCCTGCCAGCGAAATCCTTGGGCTGGCCCTGCGGTTCGGCCTGAGCAGCTACGACGCGGCCTACCTCGAACTCGCCCTGCGAATGCAATGCCCGATCGCGACTGGCGACGGCCCACTTCGCGCGGCGGCGCTGGCATCGGGCGTCGGCATTGCCGGCGCGTCGATCAACTGACGGCTTTTGCCGCTGCCTCATCGCGCGCTTGCGCGCCTGCTCGCAGCGCATTCGCCGTGGCCGCATCCGCCGGAAAAAACGTCTCCAACGCCAGCTCCGAGAGCGTGATCTCGACCGGCGTGCCGAACACCGTCATCGTGCTGATGAACGACAGTTGGCCGAGTGGCGTGTCGAGTACCAGGGGCACGACGATGGAGGCGTTCGGGGTGAAGGGCGCCGAGCCGTCGTGCGAGGGCGCGGGGTAGCCGGCGAGTTCTTCGGCCAGCGCGGCGAGGGCTCGATCGCCGGTCACGCCGATCTGGTGATGCAGACGCTCGAAGAGGTGGGCGCGCCATTGCGCCAGGTTGACGATGCGCGGCGCGAGACCCTTCGGGTGAAGGCTCACGCGCAGCACGTTGATGGGCGGCTCCAGCAGTTCGGGCGCGATGCCCATCTGCAACAAGGCGCCGGCGGCGGCGTTGTGGAACAGCAGGTTCCAGTGCCGATCGACGGCGAGCGCGGGGAAGGGTTCGTGCGCTTTCAGGATCTGTCCTACGGCGGCGCGCGCGGCCGCGAGGGCCGGGTCGTTCAGGCCGCGCTCGGCATACATCGGCGCATAGCCGGCGGCGGTGAGCAGGCGGTTGCGTTCGCGCAAGGGCACCTCCAGGC
>JAMFRW010000532.1 GCA_026224975.1 Rhodoferax sp.
CCTCCAAGTTCGACCTGTACCTCGAGATGTTCGTGATGCCCGACAGCCTGTATGGGGCGCTGGAATACGCCACCGACCTGTTCGAGCGCACGACCATCGAACGGCTGCTGTCGAGCTATGCGACGCTGCTGGAAGGCATCGTTGCCGACCCGGAGCGGCGGGTGTCGGAACTGGCGCTGCTGAGCACAGACGAACGTCGGCAGATCGTGGTGGAGCGCAACGCGACGGCGGCGGACTACGCATCGGACAAGTGCGTCCACGAACTGTTTGCCGCGCAGGCAGCGAAGACACCGGATGCGGTGGCGGTCACGCACGACGACGGACAGCTCAACTATGGCGAGCTGGATCGTCGGTCGAACCAGCTCGCGCATTATCTGCGCACGCTCGGAGTCCGTCGCGAGACGGTGGTCGGCCTGTGCATGGAGCGTTCGCTCGATCTGGTGGTGGGGCTGCTCGGCATATTCAAGGCTGGTGGCGCGTATCTGCCGCTGGACCCGAACTATCCGCCGCAGCGGCTGGCCTACATGGTGGAAGATGCAAAGGCGTCGGTGCTGTTGACGCAGTCGACACTGGCTGGCGTGCTGCCGGACTACAATGGCAAGATCGTGAGGCTCGATGCCGATGGCGCCGAGATCGAAGCTCAGCCGGAGACGCAGCTTGCGAGCGGGGTGCGGCCGGACAATCTGGCCTATGTGATCTATACGTCCGGTTCTACGGGACGGCCGAAGGGGGTGATGGGCCAGCATCGCGGCATCGTCAACCGCGTCGCCGCGCAGCAGGACATCGCTCCACTGTCCGAAGTGGACCGCTGTGCGCAAAAGACTTCCATCGGCTTCGTGGACTCGATCTTCGAACTGATCGGCCCACTGCTGTGTGGCAGCCAGCTCACGATCGCAGGCGAGGAAGCAGCGAAGAGCCCGGACGAACTGGTGTCACTGCTGGAATGGGCACGCATCACGCGGCTCGTGTCGGTGCCGTCGCTGGCGGCCGCGATGCTGGCGGTGCCGCGGGCCGATCGCCGGCTCGACATGCTGCGCAGCTGGACGCTGAGCGGCGAGGCGTTGAGCGGCGACTTGCTGGAACAGTTGTCGTCAGCACTGCCGTCCTGCCGGTTCGTCAATCTGTATGGATCGACGGAAGTTGCAGCGGATGCGACCTGTCACCTCGCTGAGGGCGGTGAGGGCCGCAGCGTTCCGATCGGAAGCCCGATTGCCAACGTGCAGGCCTATGTGCTCGACGGCAATCTGGAGCCGGTGCCCGTAGGCGTGGCCGGCGAGTTGCATATCGGCGGTGCCGGTCTGGCGCGTGGCTATGTCGGCCGCGCCGGGATGACGGCGGAACGGTTCATCCCGAATCCGTTCGGCGAGGGTGGCCGCCTGTACCGGACGGGCGATCTCGGGCGGCAGCTTCCTGAAGGCGGCATCGCCTATGCGGGGCGTCGCGACCACCAGGTCAAGATCCGCGGCTTCCGCATCGAACTGGGCGAGGTCGAGGCGGCATTGCTTGCGCATGTCGATGTGCGGCAGGCGGTGGTGGTGGTGCGCGAGGATGCGCCGGGCGAGAAGCGGCTGGTCGGTTACATGGTCGGCGATGCGGACAGCGCGGTGCTGCGCGAGCATGTGAAGCAGTATGTGCCGGATTACATGGTGCCGTCGGTGTTCGTGCAACTCGACGAACTGCCGCTGACGCCGAGCGGCAAGATCGACCGCCTGGCGCTGCCGGCGCCGGCGGAGGGGCTGCGTCACGAAGAGGTCGGCCGTGCGCTTCCGTTGACGACGGTGGAGGAATTGCTGGCCGGCATCTGGGCCGAGGTGCTGCAGGTCGAGCGCGTCGGACTCAACGACGACTTCTTCGAGCTTGGCGGCCATTCGCTGGTCGCCGCGCGGATCACCGCGCGCGTCCGCGACAGCTTTGGCATCGAACTGCCGGTGCGCGCATTGCTGGAAGCCACGACCGTGGCGCGGCTGGCGGAGCGTCTTGAGCAAGCGTTGCGCGAAGAACATGGTTCGCCACTGCCGGCGCTGGTGGCACAGGCGCATACCGGGGCATTGCCCCTCTCGTTCGCGCAGGAACGGCTCTGGTTCCTGGAGCAGCTGGAAGAACTGGGCGGCGCCTATCATCTGCCGCTGCGATTCCGTCTGGAAGGCGAACTCGACCTTGCCGCGCTGGGACGCACCTTTGACGAACTGATCCGTCGCCACGGTAGCCTGCGAACACGCTTCGAGATGCATGACAGCGGTCCCATGCAGGTGATCGAACCGGACGCGCCGTTCCGGCTCGCGGTGACCGACCTGTCAATGCTCGACGCCTCGGAACAATCGCGCGAGATCGAACGGATCTCGCAGGACGAATTGCGGCGGCCGTTCGATCTCG
>JAMFRW010000533.1 GCA_026224975.1 Rhodoferax sp.
CGGCCGCCTCGATGCCGCCGCCGTCGTCCTCGATCAGGATGGCGCGCACGCCGCCTGCCACCAGACGCACGCCCACCTGCGTGGCGCCGGCGTCGAGCGCATTGTCGACCAGTTCGCGCACCACGGAGGCCGGCCGTTCGACGACCTCGCCCGCGGCGATCTGGCTCACCAGTTCGTCGGGTAGTTCACGGATCGTGCGGCGTTCGGACAGGCCATTCTGCAGACTCATCCCCGTATTGTAAGAAGCCCCATTGATAATCGGCGCCCATGGCCTCCCTGATCCCCTTGTTTCAACATCTTCTTCATGCCGACCAGTACCTGGCAGCGTTCGTGGCCAGCAACGGCACGTGGGTATACGCGGTGATGTTCGCCGTCATCTTCATCGAGACCGGCGTGGTCGTGATGCCTTTCCTGCCCGGCGACTCGCTGCTGTTCATCGTCGGCGCCACCGCGGCCACCGGCCTGCTCGACATCACGATGGCCATCGGCGTGATGTTCGCCGCGGCCGTCATCGGCAACCAGACCAACTACACGATCGGCCGTTGGTTCGGCCCGCGCGTCTTCCACTGGGAAAACTCGCGCTGGTTCAACAAGCAGGGCTTCGACAAGGCGCATGCCTTCTACGAGAAGTACGGCGGCGTCACGCTGATCGCCGGCCGCTTCATGCCCTTCGTGCGCACCTTCGCGCCGTTCGTGGCCGGCGTCACCCTGATGACGCGGCGCCGCTTCACGTTCTTCGACATCACCGGCGCCGTGCTGTGGATCGGCGGCATCACGCTGCTGGGCTACCTGTTCGGCAACCTGCCCTGGGTCAAGGCGCACCTGCAGATGATCTTCCTGGGCATCATCATCATCCCGGGTGCGCTGGCGTTGATCGGGATCCTGCGCAAGAAAAAGCAGCCGGCGACCACATAGGAGCGGCTGCTAGCCGATCCCGACGCCGGGCATCGACGCGCGCGTCTAGAATCCCGCGGCGCATCTCGCGTCGAGGAGCAGGGTGATGACTTTCAAGGCGATCGTGATTCTTGGCATCGGCTTGTTCGCGATGACGAAGCCCGGCTGGACGGCGCCCGCCGAGCCGGCCGGCCACATCACCGGCATCGGTGGCGTGTTCATCAAGGCCAAGGATCCCAAGGCCCTGGCGGCGTGGTACCGCGACGTGCTGGGGTTGCCGCTTCAACCCTGGGGCGGCGCCGCGCTGCGCTACGACGCGCCGCAGCATCCTCCGGCGGCGGCCTGGAGCGCGTTCCCCGCCTCGACGGCCTACTTCGCGCCGTCCACCGCAGCGTTCATGATCGACTACGCGGTCGACGACCTGGACGCGATCCTCGCGCGCCTGCACGCGAAGGGCGTCGAGCCGCTCAAGCGCAGCGACGACGACACGAGCGGAAAGTTCGCCTGGATCCTGGATCCGGAGGGCAACAAGGTCGAGTTGTGGGAGCCGAAGCGGGCGACGCCTTGATTCGGGATCGGGGCGGAGCCTGACCCCGATCCCTCCGCTACAGATCCCGATGCCTCGCAATCGGCGGATTCTTCGCGAAGTAGCGGTCGATGCCCGTGAACAGCGCCTCGACGAGCTGGTGGCGGTAGTCCGGATCGCGCAGCTTGTCCTCTTCCTGCGGGTTGGAGATGAACGCCGTCTCGACCAGGATCGACGGGATCGCCGGCGCCTTCAGCACCGCGAAGCTGGCCTGCTCGACCTGCCCGCGATGCAGCTTGCCGACCTTGCCCATGCGCGTGAGCACCTCGCTGCCCACGCGCATGCTGTCCTTGATCTGCGCGGTGGTGCTCATGTCGAGCATCGCGCGCATC
>JAMFRW010000534.1 GCA_026224975.1 Rhodoferax sp.
ACAACGCGTTGCGTTGACCACCGCGCCGACCTTCGCCCACAAGCTCCACCGCCTCCCACCACTATCTGAGACCCTGAACCTCAGATACAAGATCTAAAGGGACGACAACCATTCTGGCGCGGGGGGACTACTCCGCGGCAGGCGCCTCGATTCGCGGCGGATCCGGATGAAAGCGCGCCATCGAGAGCGCATCCGTCAGCTTTCCATCCCGCATCGCATAGCCCCTGAAGCGCCCTTCGATCTCGAAGCCAAAGCGGCGATATAAACGGATCGCCACCTCGTTGTCGGCGTAGACCGTCAGCTCCAGGCGCAGCACGCCCATCCAGCGGTCAGCGTAATCACACATAGCGGCCATCAGTGCGTGGCCGACGCCCTGGCCCTGAGCTTCGGGCACAACCGAGATGCCGATCATCATCGCGTGCCTGCGCCGCAGTGCCGGGCTCGCGGGCATCATCCCTGCGGAGCCGACGACTTCGCCATCGAGCTCAGCCGCCAGCGGCAGATCGGCGCGATTCGGGTCACTGCTCTCCGACAGCCGCGCGCGCCAGACGTCTTCGCTCGGGTAGGGCATCTGCATGAGGCCCGCGAACACCGCCGGGTCGCCCATCATCCGCGTGTACGCCACCGCGTCTTTCGGCAGTGCACGGCGAACGACGATGCGGCCGGGCGGGGACGGCATCACAGCCCTGCGATCAGACCCGCTCGGCCACCCAGCCGCGCACCGAAGCCAGCGCCGCCGCCAGGTTCGACGGGTCGGCGCCACCGGCCATGGCCATGTCGGGCTTGCCACCGCCCTTGCCGCCGACCTGTTGCGCGACGAAGTTGACCAGCTCGCCCGCCTTCAACTTGCCGGCCTTGCTGGCGATCAGATCGCTGGTGACGCCAGCCGCCAATTGCACCTTGCCGCCGTCGACCGCTGCCAGCACGATGGCGGCCGATTTGAGCTTGTCCTTGAGCTTGTCGAGCGTGTCGCGCAGGCCCTTGGCGTCGGCACCGTCGAGCATGGCGGCGAGCACCTTGACGCCGTTGACATCGACGGCTTGCGTTGCCAGATCGTCGCCTTGCGATGAGGCGAGCTTGCCCTTGAGCTGGGCCAGTTCCTTCTCCAGCGAACGCACCTGGTCGAGCACCTGCACCAGGCGCGTCTGCATCTCGGCCGGTGGCGCCTTGAGCGTTTGCGCGGCGCTGTGCACCGTCGATTCCAACTCCTGCAGATACGCGAGTGCATTCACGCCGGTCACAGCTTCAATGCGGCGCACGCCCGCTGCCACGCCGCCTTCGGCGACCACCTTGAAGAGGCCGATGTCGCCGGTGCGCGTGACGTGCGTGCCGCCACACAGCTCGCGGCTGGAGCCGATGTCGAGCACGCGAACGGTGTCGCCGTATTTCTCGCCGAAGAGCATCATCGCACCGGTTTTCTGTGCCGACTCGATGTCCATCTCGCGCGCCTGCGTGGGCTGGTTCTCGAGGATTTCGGCATTGACACGCGCCTCGATCTCGTGGATCTGCGCATCGCTCACCGCGCTGCCGTGGGCAAAGTCGAAGCGCGTGCGCTCGGCGTTCACCAGCGAGCCTTTTTGCTGCACATGGCCGCCCAGCACTTCGCGCAGCGCCTTGTGCATCAGGTGGGTGACGCTGTGATTGCGCATGGTCGCGGCGCGCACAGCCCCATCCACCCGCGCCGTCACCGTATCGCCCACCTTCAACCGGCCCTGGCCCACCTGGCCGTGGTGGCCGAACACATCGGCCTTGATCTTCTGCGTGTCTTCCACGCCGAAGAGCACGCCCTCGGCGCTCAGTGTGCCCTGGTCGCCGACCTGGCCGCCGCTCTCGGCATAGAACGGCGTCGAGCTGAGCACGACCACGCCAGCCTGCCCTTCCGCCAACTCGGCCACCGAGGCGCCTTCGAAGTAGAGCGCCGCGATGCGCACCTCTTCTTCGAGCCGGTCATAGCCGGTGAACTGGTGGCCCTCACCGGTGTATTCGAGCGCGCGGTCCATCCTGAACTTGCCGGCCGCGCGGCCTTGCGCCTTCTGGCGCTCCATCGCGACGTTGAAGCCGGCTTCGTCGACCTCGACCCCGCGCTCGCGGCACACATCGGCCGAGAGGTCCAGCGGAAAGCCATAGGTGTCATGCAGCTTGAAAGCCACTTCGCCGGGCAACACCTTCGCCCCGCCATCGAGCGCGGCATCGAGAATTTCCATGCCGTTGGCGAGCGTCTCGAAGAAGCGCTCTTCCTCGGTCTTCAGCGTTTCGATGATGTGCTTTTCATCGGCACGCAGACGCGGGTAGGCGTCCCCCATCAGCGCGACGAGGTCGTGCACCAACTTGTGGAAGAACGGCTTCTTCTGCCCCAGCTTGTAGCCGTGGCGGATGGCGCGGCGGATGATGCGGCGTTGCACATAACCGCGGCCTTCGTTGCTCGGGATCACGCCGTCGCTCACCAAAAACGAGGTGGCGCGGATGTGGTCGGCGATCACGCGCAGCGAGTTGTTCGCCAAGTCCTTCTCGCCGGTCTCACGCGCTGCCGCGGAGATCAGCGTCTCGAAGATGTCGATCTCGTAATTGCTGTGCACATGCTGCAGGATGGCCGTGAGCCGCTCCAGGCCCATGCCGGTGTCCACGCACGGCGCGGGCAGGTTCTTCACGCTGCCGTCGTCCTGCATGTCGAACTGCATGAACACGTTGTTCCAGATCTCGATGTAGCGGTCGCCATCGGCATCGGGCGAGCCGGGCGGGCCGCCGGGGATCTCGGGGCCGTGGTCGTAGAAGATCTCGCTGCACGGGCCGCACGGCCCGGTGTCGGCCATCATCCAGAAGTTGTCGGACTGGTAGCGTCCGCCCTTGTTGTCGCCGATGCGCACCACGCGCTCCGGCGGCAGGCCGATCACCTTCGTCCAGATGTCGTAAGCCTCGTCGTCGTCGATGTAGACCGTCGCCCAGAGTTTGTCGGCCGGCAGCTTGTAGACCTGCGTCAGCAGCTCCCAGGCCCAGGTGAGCGATTCCTTCTTGATGTAGTCGCCGAAGCTCCAGTTGCCGAGCATCTCGAAGAAGGTGTGGTGGCGCGCCGTGTAGCCCACGTTCTCCAGATCGTTGTGCTTGCCACCGGCGCGCAGGCAGGCCTGCACCGAGGCCGCGCGCACGTAGGAGCGCTTGTCGGTGCCGAGGAACACATCCTTGAACTGCACCATGCCCGAGTTGGTGAACATCAGCGTCGGGTCGTTGCCGGGCACCAGCGGGCTCGAGGCGACGACGGTGTGGCCCTTCGATTCGAAGAAGTTCAGGAAGGTCTGGCGGATGTCTGATGTTTTCATGTTCGGCGCGTGTTCAGGAGTGGGCGCTCAGGGGCCCGCACGACCGGCCGGATTCTAGTGGGGCGGGTGTTTTCAGGGCCTGCCGCGAGCCGATCGCCCCGAGGTCGGGTCGAGGAAGAGCTGGCGGAAGTAATCGCGAAAGGCCTGCATCGGCGGCGTGTGCTCTGCCCCCTGTTTCCAGCCCAGGCCGATCGTCATCGCCGGGATCGGGTCTTTCAGGTTGATGGTCTCGATGCGCCGGCCTTCCAGCGACCACGGCCGGTACACCATGTCAGAGAGCACCGTCACGCCCAGGCCGTTGGCGACCGTGCTGCGCACCGCCTCCACCGAACTGGTGCGCAGCCGGATCTTCGGCTGGTGCGGCGTGCGGCTCCAGTATTTCAGCGCGGTGGCCGAGGCTTCGTCCACCGTCAGCATGATGTAGGGCTCCTGCGCCACATCGGCCAGCGTGACCTCGCTGCGTTCGAGCAGCGGGTGCTTGGCCGGCACCCACAGGCGCCGCTCCGAGCCGAAGAAGGTTTCCAGCGCCAGCTCGCGGTTGATCACGTTCGAGGTGAGCAGAAGGCCCATATCGTACTGCTTGGTGATCAGCCCTTCTTCGATGGCTTCGCGCGTGACCTCGTGCACCTTGACCTCGATGCGCGGGTAGCGCTGCGCGAAGCGCTGCAGGTGGTGCGGCAGAAAGTAGCCGAGCACGGTGTAGCTCGCGGCCACCGTCAGGCTGCCTTCGATGCTGACCTGCTGGTTCGGCATGCGCATCGCGTCGTCCACCGCGGCCAGTACCGCATAGGTGTGGCCGAGGAAGCGCCGGCCGGCATCGGTGAGTTCCACGCCGTGCGACTGGCGCTCGAAGAGCTGCTGTTCGAGGATCTCCTCGAGCTCGCGGATCGCCGTGGTCACGGCCGATTGCGAGATGTTGAGCTGCACCGCGGCTTGCGAGATGCGGCCCAGCTCAGCGGTGGCGGCGAAGTACTTGAGCTGGCGGATCGAGAAGGACATGGGGCGTGTCTCTGGTATCTGATTGCGGGCAGGCACCGAGCATGCAGCAGCGGCGATCCGAGGACAAGGGTTTCCTCGTACAAAGGCGCGTCCGCCGCGGGCCAGCAGTTTTTCAGATATCGCCGAATCGAAAAATCCTGCTTTCGCGAATGCACCACCCGCCCTAGTCTCCGCTTCGACCTTTCGGACATCCCCATGAAACAGCGCATCGACCTCAACTCGGACATCGGCGAAGGCTTCGGCCCCTGGCGCATCGGTGACGGTGTGGACGAACAACTGATGCCATTGATCAGCTCGGCCAACATCGCGACCGGCTTCCACGCCGGCGACCCGAACATCATGCGCAAGATGGTCGGCCTGGCCAAGCTGCACGGCGTGGGCGTGGGCGCACACCCGGGCTTTCGCGACATGGTGGGCTTCGGCCGCCGCCACATCAACGCACCGGCCGAAGAACTGGTCAACGACATGGTTTACCAGCTCGGGGCGCTGCGCGAGTTCGCCAGGCTGGAAGGCACGACGCTGCAGCACTTCAAGCCGCACGGTGCGCTCTACATGCATGCGGCCCGCGACGAGGCGCTCTCGCGCACGCTGGTCACCGCGCTGCAGGCGATCGAGCCGAGCCTCTACCTCTACTGCATGGAACAGTCGGTCACCTACCGGATCGCCCGTGAACTCGGCCAACCGGTGGTGCGCGAGTTCTATGCGGACCGCGACTACGACCAGACCGCCTCCATTGTCTTCACCCGCCAGGTCAGCCGGCTCGACCCGGCCGCCGTTGCCGCCAAGGTGCTGCGCGCCTGCCAGCAGGGTAGCGTGCAGACGATCGATGGCGGCGAGGTCGCGATCGATTTCGACTCCGTCTGCATCCACAGCGACACACCCGGCGCACTCGAACTCGTGGTCGCCACGCGCGAGGCACTGAGCGCGCACGGCATCGCCGTGGTCGGCCTGGCCGCGCTGCAACTGCCCCCAACCTGATCGTGAATCCGATATTCCAAGCGAGGCCACCATGCCCACACCCCACGAAGTCCAGAGCCCGTTGCCCGGCACCTTCTACCGCCGCGCTTCGCCGGAGGCCGAGCCTTACAAGTCGGATGGCGACGCGGTGACCGAAGGCGATGTCATCGGTCTGGTCGAGGTGATGAAGCAGTTCAGCGAAGTCACTGCCGATGCATCCGGCCGGATACAGCGCTTCCTGGTCGCGAACGGCGATCCGGTCGATCCCGGCCAGGCGCTCGTGCTGATCGACGTGGCCTGAGGCCGGCGCGATGACTGCGAAGTTCGAGAAGCTGCTGATCGCCAATCGCGGAGAGATTGCGGTCCGCATCATCCGCGCGGCGAAGGAACTCGGCCTCGCGACCGTGGCCGTCTACAGTGATGCCGATGCCGACAGCCTGGCGGTGCGCATGGCCGACGAGGCCGTCCACATCGGCCCGTCACATGCCAGCAAGAGTTACCTGAACGTCGCCGCCGTGCTCGATGCAGCGCGCAGCTGCAGTGCCGGTGCGGTGCACCCGGGCTACGGCTTTCTCTCCGAGAGCGCCGAGTTCGCCGAGCAGGTCGAAGCGGCCGGGCTGGTGTTCGTCGGCCCCACGCCGCACGCGATCCGCACCATGGGTGACAAGGCCGCCGCCCGTGCCGCCGCACTGCGCGCCGGTGTGCCCTGCGTGCCGGGCAGCCCGGGCGTGGTCGATAGCGCCGAGGCGGCGCTGCAGATGGCGGGCGACATCGGCTACCCGATCATGATCAAGGCCTCGGCCGGCGGCGGCGGGCGTGGCATTCGCGTGGCAGCCGACGCGGCCGAACTGGCGAAGCAACTGCCGCTCGCGATGGCCGAGGCCAAGGCTGCGTTCGGCAACGGCGCGGTGTATCTCGAGCGTTTCATCCGCCGCGCGCGGCACATCGAAGTGCAGATCCTCGGCGACGGCGAGCGCGTGGTGCATTGCTTCGAACGCGAATGTTCGCTGCAGCGCCGGCGCCAGAAGATCTGGGAAGAAGCGCCGTCTGCCGCGATCAGCCCCGCCACGCGTGCGGCGCTGTGCGAATCGGCTTTGCGGCTCGCCAACGCCGTGTCGTACCGCGGCGCCGGCACGCTCGAATACCTCTACGACGACGAAACGCGCGAGTTCTTCTTCATCGAGATGAACACCCGCATCCAGGTCGAACACCCGATCACCGAGATGGTCACCGGCATCGATCTGGTCAAGGAAATGCTGCGCATCTCGCTCGGCCAGCCGCTGCGTCTGCAGCAGGACGACATCGTGCTGCGAGGCCACGCGATCGAGGTCCGCATCAACGCCGAAAACGCCGCCAAGAACTTCATGCCCAGCCCCGGCAAGGTAACCGAACTCATCGTGCCGGGCGGCCCCGGCGTGCGCTTCGACACCATGCTGCTGCCGGGCTACACCGTGCCGGCGTTCTACGACTCGCTGCTCGGCAAGCTGATCGTGCACGACGAAGATCGCGCCAGCGCACTCGCGCGCCTGCGCCGTGCCCTCGGCGAGCTCGTGGTGACCGGCATCCACACCACCGCGGCGCTGCACCAGCGGCTGTGCGAGGAGCCGGCCATCCGCGAGGCGCAGTTCCACACCGGTTTTCTCGAAACCTGGCTGGCCGAGCACCCCTTCGTGGCGCCAGCCGCCCCACCCCATCCGAGGAGCCCGGCATGAACCCGAGAGCCCGTTATTCCTTCGGCGGCGATGAACACGTGTTCGTCGAGATCGACGACGCCATGTCGCTGCCGGCCTTCTTCAAGGGCATGGCGATCTGCACCGAGCTGAAACGGCTGGCGATCCCGGGCGTGACCGAAATCTGCCCGGCCAACGCGTCGTACCAGGTGCGTTTCGACCCCGACGTGATCGCACCGCAGGCGATGTTGGAGACACTGCAGCGCATCGAAGACGAGGTCGGCGGCGCGTCGCTCGATCTCGAGACCCGCATCGTCGAGATCCCGGTGCTCTACAACGACCCGTGGACGCACGAGACGCTGATGCGCTTTCGCGAGCGCCATCAAGACCCGACCAGCACCGACATCGAATACGCCGCTCGCATCAACGGCAAGGCTTCGGTCGATGAATTCATCGCCGCGCACTCGGGCTCGCCGTGGTTCGTCTCGATGGTGGGCTTCGTCGCCGGCCTGCCGTTTCTCTTCCAGATGGTCGAGCGCGAGCGCCAGCTCGAAGTGCCCAAGTACCTGCGGCCACGCACTGATACGCCCAAACTCACCATCGGCCATGGCGGCTGCTTCGCCTGCATCTACTCGGTGCGCGGTGCGGGCGGCTACCAGATGTTCGGCATCACGCCGTCACCCATCTTCGACCCGGAGCAGGGGCTGCCGTACCTGAAGGATCTGATGGTGTTCTTCCGCCCAGGCGACATCGTCAAGTGGAAGCCGATCGACCGTGACACCTACGAGCGCGAGGCGGCCAAGGTGGCGGCCGGAACCTTCGATTTGCGCATCCGGCCGGTGAAGTTCTCGCTGAAGGCCTTTCTCGAAAACCCGGCCGGCTACAACCAACAACTGCTGGAGGTGCTCCATGGCGATTGAGGTGCTCAAGGCGGGGTTGGCCACCTCGGTTCAGGACGCGGGCCGCGTGGGTTACTACCACCTCGGCATTCCGCTCTCGGGCGCGCTGGATCAGGCGGCGTATCTGCTGGCGAACCTGCTGGTCGGCAACGACGAAGGCGCTGCCGTGCTGGAGTGCACGCTGCTCGCGCCCGAGCTGCGTTTCGATGCCGATGCGATCGTCGCCGCCACCGGCGCGCAGGCCATCCCGCGGCTCAACGGTGTGGACATGGAACGCAACGCCTCGTTCGCGGTGAAAGCCGGCGACACACTGAGCTTCGACTTCATGCGGCTGGGCGCGCGGCTCTACCTCGCCGTCGCCGGTGGCATCGATGTGCCGGTGGTGCTGGGCAGCCGGTCCACCTACGGACTGGGCGCTTTCGGCGGTTACGAGGGCCGCAAGCTGCGGGCGGGCGACGTGCTGCCGGTCGGCCAGGCATCGCCATGGGCACGCGCAGGCCGCGTCGCGCCACAGGAAGAGGTGCTCCCGCTGACCAAGGAGATGACCTTGCGCGTGCTGCCGGGGCTCTATTACCACCGCTTGACCGATGCCTCGGCCGAGACCTTCTTCGCCGACACATGGGCAGTCGCGCCCGAAGCCGACCGCATCGGCTACCGCTACAAGAACGGCACGCCGCTCGCCTTTCGCGAGCGCACGCCGCCGTTCGGCGCGGGCTCGGATCCGTCGAACATCGTCGACGCCGGTTACCCGTATGGCTCGATCCAGGTGCCGGGCGGGCTGGAGCCCA
>JAMFRW010000076.1 GCA_026224975.1 Rhodoferax sp.
CAAGCAGCGGCGCAGCTTCGCGCAGCGTCCGCAGGCCGAAGGTGCGGCCGAGGGCGACCTCGTCACCATCGACTTCGAAGGCAAGATCGACGGCGTGCCCTTCGACGGTGGCCGCGCCGAGGGCTTCCAGTTCATCATCGGCGAAGGCCAGATGCTGGAGACCTTCGACAAGGCCGTGCGGGGCATGAAGGCGGGCGACTCCAAGACCTTCCCGCTGCAGTTTCCCGACGACTACCAGGGCAAGGACGTGGCGGGCAAGGAAGCCGACTTCATGGTCACGATCAAGAAGACGGAAGTGCCGAACCTACCCGAGGTGAACGACGAGTTCGCAGCTTCGCTCGGCATCAAGGACGGCACGGTCGATGGCCTGCGCGCCGACGTCAAGAAAAACCTCGAGCGTGAAGTCAAGTTCCGCGTGTTGGCCCGTAACAAGGCCAGTGTGATGGATGCGCTGGTGAAAGTTGCCGAACTCGATGTGCCCAATGCACTCGTGGCCGGCGAAACCGAGCGCATGGTCGAAGCTGCTCGTGCGGACCTGAAGAAGCGCGGCGTCAAGGATGCCGAAACGGCACCTATCCCTTCCGAGATCTTCACGCCGCAAGCCGAGAAGCGCGTGCGCCTGGGCCTCGTGGTCGGCGAGCTGGTGCGCAGCAACAACCTGCAAGCCAAGCCGGAGCAACTGCAGGCCCACATCGAAGAGATGTCGCAGAGCTACGAGAAGCCTTCGGAAGTGGTGCGCTGGTACCTGGGCGACCGCCAACGCCTGGCCGAAGTGGAAGCCGTCGTCGTCGAGAACAACGTGGCCGATTACGTGCTGGCCAACGCCAAGGTCACCGACAAGGTGCTGCCGTTCGATGAGCTGATGACCGGCTGATCGACGCCGTT
Source organism: Rhodoferax sp. (assembly GCA_026224975.1). Lineage (GTDB taxonomy): Bacteria > Pseudomonadota > Gammaproteobacteria > Burkholderiales > Burkholderiaceae_C > LMDS01. Next base: position 886 of record JAMFRW010000076.1, read on the forward strand.
CTGCACCGGGGGCGCCGCGCGGCAACGTGTCGGCGCCTTCTTGTTTTCGGGTGCCGGTCCTTCGCTGGTCTTGTAGTCACATAATCAGCCCCGACATCGTCATCACATCTTCATGAGGAGTGCCATGAGCGCGCTTGACACTAACGACCTGGGCATGGTGCCCATCGTCATCGAAACCTCCGGCCGCGGCGAACGGGCCTACGACATCTACAGCCGTCTCCTGCGCGAGCGGGTGATCTTTCTGGTTGGCCCGGTGACCGACCAGTCGGCCAACCTGGTGGTTGCGCAGCTCCTGTTCCTGGAGAGCGAGAACCCCGACAAGGACATCAATTTCTACATCAACTCGCCGGGTGGTTCGGTGAGCGCAGGCCTGTCGATCTTCGACACCATGCAGTTCATCAAGCCGGATGTGTCGACGCTGTGCATGGGCATTGCTGCCAGCATGGGCTCTTTCCTGCTGATGGCCGGCGCCAAGGGCAAGCGCTTTGCACTGCCGAACTCGCGCGTGATGATCCACCAGCCATCGGGCGGCGCGCAGGGCCAGGCGACCGACATCGAGATCCACGCCCGCGAAATCCTCAAGACTCGCGAGCAGCTCAACAAGATCTACGCCGAGCGCACCGGCCAGACCATCGAAAAGATCCGCGCAGACATGGAACGCGATTTCTTCATGGACCCGGAAGAGTCGAAGGCCTACGGCCTCATCGACCAGGTGTTGCATACACGCGCCACGCCGGCCAACAACACTTGACCGGGCGGGTTCCGCACTGCCGCTGGCGCAGCGCGTAGCCAGCAACAACACCGGAAACGGGGCCTTTTCTACTGCCAAGGCCCCGTTTTCTTTTGAATTATCATTAGTTCAGGCATTTGCCTTCGCCTTGAGATAAACACACTGTATGGCCGACAAAAAAGGCTCGTCGAGCGAAAAAGTTCTTTACTGCTCCTTTTGCGGCAAAAGCCAGCACGAGGTCAAAAAGCTGATCGCCGGCCCGAGCGTCTTCATCTGCGACGAGTGCATCGAGCTGTGCAACGACATCATTCGTGATGAGGTGCCAGCCGAAGGCGCCGACGCGAAGGCGACCAAATCCGATCTGCCGATCCCGAGCGAGATCAAGTCCAGCCTGGACCAGTACGTGATCGGGCAGGATGTCGCCAAGCGCACGCTCGCCGTCGCCGTCTACAACCACGACAAGCGGCTCAAGCACATGAGCCGCGCCAAGGACGAGATCGAACTCGCCAAGAGCAACATCCTGTTGATCGGTCCCACCGGCTCCGGCAAGACGCTGCTCGCGCAAACGCTCGCCCGCCTGCTCAATGTGCCCTTCGTCATCGCCGACGCGACCACGCTGACAGAAGCCGGCTACGTGGGCGAAGATGTCGAGAACATCATCCAGAAGCTGCTGCAGAACTGCGGCTACGACGTGGAGAAGGCGCAGCGCGGCATCGTCTACATCGACGAGATCGACAAGATCAGCCGCAAGGCCGACAACCCCAGCATCACGCGTGATGTCTCGGGCGAAGGCGTGCAGCAGGCGCTGCTCAAGCTCGTCGAAGGCACGATGGCCAGCGTGCCGCCGCAAGGTGGCCGCAAGCACCCGAACCAGGACTTTCTGCAGATCGACACGACGAACATCTTGTTCATCTGCGGCGGTGCGTTCGATGGCCTGGAAAAGGTCATCCAGAACCGCTCGGAGAAGTCGGGCATCGGCTTCGGCGCAATGGTGCACACCAAGAGTGAAAAGCGCGTCTCCGAAGTGTTCCGCGATGTCGAGCCCGAAGACCTGATCAAGTTCGGCCTGATCCCGGAACTCGTGGGCCGCCTGCCGGTGGTCGCGACCCTTGGCGAGCTGACCGACGACGCGATGGTGCGCATCCTCACAGAGCCGAAGAACGCGCTGGTCAAGCAGTACCAGAAGCTTTTCGCCATGGATGGTGTGGAACTCGAGATCCGCCCGTCGGCCCTGCAAGCCATCGCCCGCAAGGCGCTGGCCCGCAAGATCGGCGCGCGTGGCCTGAGGTCGATCATGGAGCAGTCCCTGATCGACACCATGTTCGACTTGCCGACGCTAGACGGCGTTGCCAAGGTCGTGCTCGACGAGCACACGATAGAAGACGACGCGAAACCCTTGCTCGTCTACCGGGAGCAGGCCAAGGCCAGCGCCTGATACGCGATCCAGAACTAGTCCGGTTCCAGCCTGCGGCTCGCCGCACGGCTTCTTGCAATTGACCGCTCGGGCCCTACATCGGTTCGAGAAAGAGAGGTTTCTCAATGTCCGGACATCCCGTTTTGCCAGCCGAAGAAATCACCCTCCCGTTGCTCCCGCTTCGGGACGTGGTGGTCTTCCCCCACATGGTGATCCCGCTCTTCGTGGGCCGCCCCAAATCGATCAAGGCGCTCGAAGTCGCCATGGAGGCCGGCCGACAGATCATGCTGGTCGCGCAAAAGGCCGCCGGCAAGGACGAGCCCAAGCCCGATGACATGTTCGAGGTCGGCTGCGTCTCCAGCATCCTGCAGATGTTGAAGCTGCCCGATGGAACCGTGAAGGTGCTGGTCGAAGGCATCCAGCGCGCCAACACCCACAGCATCACCGACAACGGCGAATACTTCGTCGCGCAAGTGACCCCGGTGCCGCCCGAAGCGGACACCAAGCCCGAGATCGAAGCGCTGCGCCGCGCGGTGACCCAGCAGTTCGACCAGTATGTCAAGCTGAACAAGAAGATCCCGCCCGAGATCCTGACCTCGATCGCCGGCATCGACGATGCGGGCCGCTTGGCCGACACGATCGCCGCGCACTTGCCGCTCAAGCTCGAGAACAAGCAGTCGGTGCTTGACCTCTACGCGGTCGACAAGCGGCTCGAGAAATTGCTCGAACAGCTCGAGCACGAAGTGGACATCCTGCAGGTCGAGAAGCGCATCCGCGGCCGCGTCAAGCGCCAGATGGAAAAGAGCCAGCGCGAGTACTATCTGAACGAGCAGGTCAAGGCGATCCAGAAGGAACTCGGTGACGGCGAAGAAGGCGCCGACATGGAGGAGCTCGAAAAGAAGATCATCGCAGCGAAGATGCCCAAGGAGGCGCGCAAGAAGGTCGATGCCGAGCTCAAGAAGCTCAAGCTGATGTCGCCCATGTCCGCTGAAGCGACCGTGGTGCGCAATTACATCGACACCTTGGTCAGTTTGCCGTGGAGCAAGAAGACCAAGATCAAGCACGACCTGGCTAACGCCGAGATCGTGCTGAACGAAGACCATTACGGCCTCGACAAGGTCAAGGACCGCATCCTTGAATATCTTGCGGTCC
>JAMFRW010000535.1 GCA_026224975.1 Rhodoferax sp.
CGCGGATGATGTGCAGGTGGTTGTCGATCAGGCCGGGCAGCACGCGCTTGCCGTGCAGGTCGATGATGCGCGTGGCCGGGCCGGCCAGCGGCAGGATGTCGTGCTCGCGGCCCACATGCGTGAACCGGCCTCCGGTGATGGCGACGGCGCTGGCGTTCGGGTTGGTGCGGTCCAGCGTCGTGAAGAGCCCTCGGTGCAGGATCAGCTCGGGCGAGGTGTGCGGCATGTCAGCCATGGGGCTTGTCTCCGGAGCCGAAAGGGGTTTTCGCGGTTGCAGCATCGGCCTTCGGGCATTGCGGCAACTCGCCGAACATGTGCGGCTTGACCTGATCGTGCAGCCATGAGGTGGTGGTGTCGCTCGCGAACATCCGCTTCACCAGCGGCGGGATCTGCTCACCGGCCAGGATGCCCAGCAAGCCCACGAGCGCGATCACCGGCGGCGCCGGCGAGCGCACGTTGAACAGCGCATAGATGACACCGACCAGCAGGCCGACCGCCAGGGCCACGAGATAGGGTTTCATCGATCCGCCTCTGGCTCAGCCTTCGTGGGCCGCGAACATGGTCTTCGCATAAGTCACGCCCAGGCCATACGCGCCGCCGAACTTCTTGGCGATGCCGGTCGTCATCTCGTAGGTGCCGGTGCGGGCCCAATCGCGTTGCAACTCCAGCAGGTACTGAAGCGAGGTCATGGGCCGCGCACCGGCTTGCACCATGCGGTCCATCGCGCGGTTGTGGGCTTCGGCCGAGACATCACCACAAGCATCGGCGATCACATACACCTCGAAGCCCTGGTCGATGGCCGACAGCGCCGGGCCGACGATGCACACGCCCGTCCACAGGCCCGAGAGCACGATGCGGCTCTTGCCGATTGCGTTGACGCGCGCGATCACGGCCGCGTCTTCCCAGGTGTTCATCGAGGTGCGGTCGAGCATCGCCTGGCCGGGAAAGGCCGTCGTGATCTCGTCGAACATCGGGCCGGAGAAGCTCTTCTCGGCGACTGTCGTGAGGATGGTGGATACACCGAAGCCGGCTGCCGCATGGGCCACCAGCGCGGCGTTGTTGCGCAGCGTGATCGCTTCGATCGAGTGCGTGGCAAACGCCATCTGCGACTGGAAGTCGATCATGACCAGCGTGTGGTCGGTGGGGGTGAGCAGCTTGGCGCCGGGGGTGGGTGTGGCGGTGAGGGGCATGGTTGTTTCCTTGGCAAGTGATCGTCGCGGCGAGCGTACGGGCGCACCCCTGGCGCTGGCTTGAACGAAAGCGCGCCGGTTGTTCTGTTTGCGTGGTGACGGTGGACCATTAAGAGCACCCCGTGAATGGGGGCCATGCGTTAGCCGCTGCGCTAACGGTCGCCTAACGGCCGGCGGCGACGCTTGGGGCAACCGCTGAGACGCGGCGAACTTCAACCCACAAGGAGCTCTCGATGAGGCAATTTCTGTTGACCGGCGCCATCGCCGCCGCCCCGTTCTTCTGGCTCGCCCCGGCGCTCGCGGCCGGCACGGAGGGATTCGATGCGGCCACGCCTAGCAACTCGGCGTATTCGAGCGGTGTGCTCCCCGGAACTGCGCTCGAAGTCGTGGCCGGATACGCCTGGATCCAGACCGACTCGGCGCCGGGCCGCGGCAACTTCCTCGACCTGGCCTCGGGCTGGTACTCGCCCAACTACAACAACGCCACGAATCTCGGCACGAGCACGGTGCGCTCGGTCGGCACCTTCGACCTGATGGCGGGCTATCAATACAGCCTCACCTTCGAATACTCGCGCCAGGCCTTCAGCGCCGGCAACGGGCCGTTCGACACCTCGATCATCGCCTCGCTCGGCAGCCACTCGGTCACTTACAACGAAGTCGCCGGCTTCTACTACGGGCTGGACTGGAAGGCCGGCGTGCTGACCTTCACGCAGCAGACCACCGAACTCGGCGCGCATGTGGTCTTCACCGCAGCCGGGCCGGGTGGGTATTCGGGCATGGATGTGGACAACATTGCGATGGTGGCCGCTGCGCCTGTTCCTGAGCCGACGGCTTGGGCGTTGATGCTGGTGGGCTTGGCAACGCTCACGTACCTGGCTAAGCGACGCGCGGTGCCGTCTCGGTAGGATGCCGGCGGGGTGAGATGACGAGGCCGTCGGGTAGTTCCCGCAGCGAAATCAAGGGGGAGGAGGCGAAGCCGACGGAGGACATTCGCGGAGGGGACTGCCCGGCGGCCTCGTCTTGGTGACGAAGCGACCACCCTCCCACATCAAACCAAGATGGCGAGCAACACACCCGCCATCAGCGCCCACTTGAGCGTGTAGTAGCCTACCCGGCTGCGCACCTTCAGCGCCTTGCCCCAGAGGCGAACCTTGTAGGCATGGGCAAAGAAGCGGTTCAATGCGCCGACCGGCTCGCCGGGCACGTTCTCCGTCGCCGACATCCGCATGACGACGCGGGCGAACCAGCGGTTGACCCACACCATCGGCCACCAGCGCAGCGGCCGTTCCACATCGCAGAAGAGGATCACGCGCTGCTCATCGGTGGTGTTCTCTGCGTGATGGATGAAGGTCTCGTCGAAGACCACATCCTCGCCATCACGCCAGTGGTAGCGCTCGCCATCGACCTCGATGTAACAACCCGGCGAGTTGGGCGTGGCCAGGCCCAGGTGATAGCGCAGGGAGCCGGCGTACGGGTCGCGGTGGCGCACCAGGCGGCCTCCCGGCGGCAGTGAGGCGAACATGGCAGCCTTGACCGTCGGGATGCGGCTCAGCAGTTCCACCGTGCGAGGGCATTCGGCCTGTGCCGAGGGCAGGTCATCGCCATACCACTTGAGGTAGAAGCGCTTCCAGCCGGTGCGAAAGAACGAGTTGAAGCCGATGTCGGTGTAGCCGTCGGCCGCGCGGATGCGGCCTTCACCCTGCATGCGCAGCGCTTCGTCGCGGATCACCTGCCAGTTCTCTCGCAGCACATCGAGCTCGGGCAGGCAGCGCGCATCCAGGTAAGGGCGCGGCTGCACGCGTGACGAAAGGTAAATGGCGGCGTTCAGCGGCGCCAGCAGCACGGTGAAATCCGTCAGCGCGCGGCGCCAGCCGAACCGCACCTTGCCACGCAGGTTGGCATAAGCGGCCGAGAGCAGGAAAACAGCGACGATCCAGTAGCGCAGTGGGAACATGGAGCAGATCGAGTGTCGACCGCCCATGCTCTTCGACAGACCTCTTCGCCCGGGCAAGCCAAGGACGCGATTATTTGCCAGAGTCGTCCGACATGCACGAGAAGTGCTTTGTCACCCTAGGGGTTGTCCGGGCCGGCGACTTTCGATCAGCTTGACCAGCGTGTGCAGCACGCGGTTGGCAGGCGTCGCGATGCCGAGGGCCTCGCCGCGGCGCATCACGAAACCGTTGAGGTGGTCGATCTCGCTCTTCTTGCCGCGCATCAGGTCCTGCGCGGTCGAGGAGTATTGCGACGGCATGGTCCGGGCGATGCGGGCCACGGCGGTCGGCACATCGCCGACGACTTCCACGCCATCGGCCGCGGCCACCGCGAGGCATTCGGCAACCACATCGCGCATCACCTCGGTCACACCCTCGCCTTGCACCAGCAGGCCGTACGGAAGGCGCGCGATAGCCGAGAGCGCGTTGTAGGCGCAGTTCAGGATCAGCTTGGCCCAGAGCGCGCCGCGCACGTTGGGCGAGATCTCGGTGGGCACGCCGGCGGTGATCAGCATCTGCTGCGCGGCGAGGCTGCCAGTCGATGGCTCGATGACCAGTTCGCCTCGCCCGTGGTGCCTCACATGGCCGGGGCCGGCCATCTCGGTTGCCACGTAAACGACAGCCGCCGCGACCGGTTGCGGCAACACGCGTCGCAGCCGCTCCGCGTTGTCGACGCCGTTCTGCAGCGTGAGCAGCAGTGCATCGGGTGCCAGGTGCGGCTGCATCTGCGCCGCGGCGAATTCGGTGTCGGTCGACTTCACGCAGAACAGCACCAGCCTGGCGTCGCGAATGGCGCCGGGCTCGGTGCTGGCTTCGAGCGCGATCTGCTCATCGCGGCCATGAGCTTCGAGTCGGAGCCCGTCACGCTCGATCGCCTGCACATGCTCCGGCCGGCCGATCAGCACCACCGGATGGCCGGCACGGGCCAGCATGCCGCCGTAGTAGCAGCCGACCGCGCCGGCGCCCATCACGGCGATTCTTGTGGTGGGCGCTGTGGCCGATTCGTGGTTCGCAAGCATCGTCACGACACGTCAGGCCGGGGCCAACTCGGTATGGACTTCGGTCGTCGCGACAGTCATCAGCTTGTGGACCGGGCACTTCTCGGCGACGTTCAGCAGCTCCTGGCGCTGCGCATCGGAGAGTGGCCCGCCGAGCTTGAGCGTGACGCGCAGGCGGTAGGTGCCGCGGCGCTCTTCGCTGTCGTCGCGGTCCACCGTGGCGGTGATGTCTTCGAGCGGGATGGCCTTGCGCTGGGCATACCAGAGCACCGTCATCGCCTTGCAGGCGCCGAGGGCGCTGTCGTACACATCGTGCGGCGTGATGCCTTCGTCTTCGCCGCCGTTGGCCGCCGGCTCGTCGATGGCAAACGAAAACCGGCCGACATGCACGGTGTGCTTCATCTTTCGCGAGCGGTCGCGAATCACTTCGATCGTCATGGCAGGCTCCTGTGTGGGGCCGCCATTCTCGCGCTGCGCGCAAGGCGCGTGGATGGACGTGGCTAGACCTTCATGCCGCCCGCATCCGCTGCGCGGCGCTTCTCGCGCATGGCGCGGATCTGCTCTTCCTCCTGCTGGCGGCGGGCCTCGTGCTGGGCGAGCATTTCCTGGTGCTTCTGCTCTTCCAGCTCCTGCGCCGTGGGTTCGGTGTCGATCGAGAGCGACATGAAGCCCGACGACGCCGGCTCGCCGCGCGCGCTCTTGAGCTTGATGTTGAGCCGCAGTTCGTTGGCCGAATCGGCGTTGCGCATCGCCTCTTCGAAGCTGATGGTGCCGGCGTTGTACAGCTCGAACAGCGCCCAGTCGAAGGTCTGCATGCCCAGCTCGCGCGACTTGCCCATGATCGCCTTGATCTCGTTGAACTCGCCCTGGAAGATGCGCTCGGCGATCGTCGGCGTGTTGAGCAGAATCTCGATCGCGGCGGTGCGGCCCTTGCCGTCTTCACGCCGGATCAGCCGCTGCGAAACGATCGAACGCAGGTTGGCCGAAAGGTCCATCAACAACTGCGCGCGGCGCTCTTCGGGAAAGAAGTTGATGATGCGTTCGATCGTCTGGCTGGCGCTGTTGGCGTGCAGCGTGCCCAGGCAGAGATGGCCGGTTTCGGCGAAGGCGATGGCGTGCTCCATGGTCTCGGCATCGCGAATTTCGCCGATCAGAATCACATCGGGCGCCTGGCGCAGCGTGTTCTTCAGCGCGTGGTGCCAGGAGTGCGTGTCCACGCCCACTTCGCGGTGCGTGACGAGAGACATGCGCGACGCATGCACATACTCGACAGGGTCTTCCACGGTGATGATGTGGCCGGCCGAGGTGCGGTTGCGGTGGTCGATCATCGCGGCGAGCGAGGTCGATTTGCCGGAGCCGGTGGCGCCCACCACGAGCACCAGCCCACGCTTGTTCATCACCACGTCTTTCAATATTTCGGGCAGCTTGAGCTTCTCGAAGTTCGGGATCTCCGCCGCGATGGTGCGTATCACCATGCTCACGCTCTGCTGCTGCACATACACGTTGACGCGAAAGCGCGAGAGGCCGGGGATGGAGATGGCGAAGTTGCACTCCATCTCCTTGGAGAACTCGGCCCGCTGGGCCTCGTTCATCATCGCGTGGGCGAGCTTCCTGGTGAGGTCGGCGCTGAGTTTTTGCGCCGTGAGCGGCTGCATGCTGCCGTGCGCCTTCATGCTGGGCGGGAAATCGCTGGCGATGAAGAGGTCGGAGCCTCCCGCCTGGCTCATGGCGCCCAGCAGCTTGTGCATGTAGGCGCGGGCTTGTTCGTCGGTGAAAGCGGACATGGCATTCCTGTGGACGATCCGCAAGTCGAATCACCTGCAAGCATGTCAGGCGAGCCCGTTTCACATCGCCGGAGTAAGGGGTGAATTGGCCCGGTGATCCTGAAGACACCGGGGCGACACGGCATATGACGGCCCTTTGTTATAAAGACTCGGCATGCCGCCCGCAGTGGTGGCCACCTTTGGAGACTGCCATCTTGACCACCCCCGTGACGACTCCCTTTGCCGATTCACCCGCTCTCTGCGGCGCACTCCGCAGCCCGAAGCAGATGCTGGCCCACCAGTCCTACGACGGCCACAAATCGATCCACGACGACGACATGGCCACCGGTCTCGGCCTGCGCGCCGGCCCCATCGAAGGGCCCACGCACTTCAGCCAGTTCGACCCGCTGCTGCACCAGCTGTTCGGCCAGGCATGGTTCGAAACCGGCTGCATCAGCGCGCATTACCAGAACATGGTGGTCGAAGGCGAAGAGGTTCGCGCCTTCGTCAAGCTGCCCGAGCCGGGCGCGCGCTTCACGCGCATCTGGGCCGAAAAGCGCGATGGCACGCCGGTGCTGATGGGCACCGCATCGGTCGGCGCGCCAGAGGGGAACATCAGCGAGATCCAGCAGCGCATCGCCAAGCTGCGGCCGGCCACGCAACTGGTCATCAACCGCGACCTGCGCGTGGGCCAGCGCGGCGCCAGGCCCGAGAAGATCACCATGGGCTTCGATCAGCACATGGGCGACCACTACCCGTTCACGCTGGCCGACAAGCTGGCGGTCATCACCGAACCCTGCGCCTGGTATACTGCCGAAGGTGGGGCGGCCTCGCCCTGGGGCCGCGCGATCATCCCCTTCGAGATGATCAGCGTGCTGCTGGGCAGCACCTCGGCCGAGGCGGAGTTCCGCGGGCGCGGGCCGGCCGTCGGGCTCTTCGCGGGGCAGGAGATCCGGCTCATCGCCGGGCCGTTGTTCGTCGACCAGCCCTACGAGCTGGAGCGTGAAATCATCGCCCTGAGCGAAAGCGCGCGCACCGAATCGGTCTGGGTGAAAACCCGCGTGTACGAAGCCGGCTCGCGCAAGCTGGTGGCCGAGATGATCCTCAACGGCGCGACGATGAAAGCCTCGTATGCCGCCTATGAGAGCGAGGCGCGCGCGCTCGGTTTCATCGCCTAGAAACGCAGGCCAAAACAGGCGCGGCGACGGCGGGTTTGCACGAGCGGCGAAGGCGCGGCAGAGTCACGCTGGTGACGCCCAAAGCGCCGCCGCTGCCGAACAA
>JAMFRW010000536.1 GCA_026224975.1 Rhodoferax sp.
GCCATCGTGCGCGCGGCAGGCCGCGAGAAGCAGGTGGCACTCGTACGCGCCCACCCCGAACTGGCAGGCAAGCAGATGGTCAGCCAATCGCTCACCGCCGAATCGACTGGTGAACAAAAGAAGGCCGGCCTCACCGATTGCACGCCCGAAGAGATGGCGCACATCGGCCAACTGAACGCCGCTTACATCGCGAAGTTCGGCTTCCCCTTCGTGCTCGCGGTGCGCGGCCCGCGTGGCGCCGGCCTGCACCGCAGCAGCAGCATCATCGCGGCGGTGGAGCGGCGGCTGGGCAACCACCCCGATTTCGAACTCGGCGAGAACCTGCGCAACATCCACCGCATTGCCGAGATCCGCCTCAACGACAAGTTCGGCTTCTCGCCCACGCTCGGCAACCAGGCCTGGGATTGCGCCGAGCTGCTGGCCCACCACACCGACCCGGGCTACGAAGCGCTCAAGCAGCTCACCGTCACCTACCTGACCGATGCACACCGCGCCTGCGCTTCGCAGCTCGAAAGCTGGATGCGCGAATGCGGCTTCGACGAGGTCTCGACCGACGCGGTGGGCAACGTCGTCGGCATCTACCACGGCATCGAATCGACCGCCAAGCGCCTCATCACCGGCAGCCACTACGACACCGTGCGCAACGGCGGCAAGTACGACGGCCGGCTCGGCATCTTCGTGCCGATGATCTGCGTGCGCGAGCTGCACCGCGCCGGTACGCGCCTGCCGTACGGGCTGGAAGTGGTGGGCTTTGCGGAAGAAGAAGGCCAGCGCTACAAGGCCACCTTCCTCGGCTCGGGCGCGCTCACCGGCCACTTCGACCCGGCCTGGCTGGACCAGAAAGACGCCGACGGCATCACCATGCGCCAGGCGATGGAACACGCCGGCCGGCCGGGCACGCTCAACGCCATTGCGGCCGTGAAGCGCGACCCTTCGAAGTACCTCGGCTTCGTCGAAGTCCACATCGAACAAGGCCCGGTGCTCACCGAGATGGACTTGCCGCTGGGCGTGGTCACCTCCATCAACGGCAGCCTGCGCTACTTCGGCGAGGTGATCGGCATGGCGAGCCACGCCGGCACCACGCCGATGGGCACGCGGCGCGATGCGGCCACGGCAGTGGCCGAACTGGCGCTGTACCTCGAACAACGCGCCGCGGAAGCGCCGCACCTCGTCGGCACCATGGGCATCCTGACCGTGCCCAACGGCTCGACCAACGTGGTGCCCGGCCGCTGCCAGTTCACGCTCGACATCCGCGCCACGACGAACGACGTGCGCGATGCCTGCGCCAAGGATGTGCTCGCCAAGCTCGTGCAGATCTGCGAACGGCGTGGCCTGGCCCACACCATCGAAGAGACGATGCGCGCATCGGCCGCCCCTTGCGCGCCCGAATGGCAGGCGCGCTGGGAGCGGGCGGTGGAAGCCACCGGCCTGCCCCTCTTCCGCATGCCGAGTGGCGCTGGCCACGACGCGATGAAGCTGCACGAAGCCATGCCGCAAGCCATGCTCTTCGTGCGCGGCGAGAACTCCGGCATCAGCCACAACCCGCTCGAATCGAGCACCAGCGACGACATGCAATTGAGCATCGATGCCTTCATGCATCTGCTCGGCCAAGTCGCTACCGAATCTTGAAACACACGATATGAACAACTACGAACAACTCGACGCCTGGATCGACGCCCACTTCGACGAAGAAGTGAAATTCCTGCAAGCCATGGTGCAAGTGCCCACCGACACACCGCCCGGCAACAACGCGCCGCATGCCGAGCGCACCGCCGAGCTCTTGAGCACCTTTGGCTTCGACGCCGAAAAGCATGTGGTGCCCGAAGCCGACGTAAAAGCCTACGGCCTCACCACGCTGACCAACCTGATCGTGCGCCGGCCCTACGCCAACGGCGGCAGGACCATCGCGCTCAACGCGCATGGCGACGTCGTGCCGCCCGGCGAAGGCTGGACGCACGGGCCCTACAGCGGCGAGGTGGTGGATGGCAAGCTCTACGGCCGCGCCTCGGCCGTCAGCAAGAGCGACTTTGCCAGCTATACCTTCGCCGTGCGCGCGCTCGAATCGCTGAAGGCGCCGCTCAAAGGCGGCGTGGAACTGCACTTCACCTATGACGAAGAATTCGGCGGCGAACTCGGCCCCGGCTGGCTGCTGAAGAACAAGCTCACCCAACCCGATTTGCTGCTCGCCGCCGGCTTCAGCTACCAGGTGGTGACCGCGCACAACGGCTGCCTGCAGATGGAAGTGACGGTGCACGGCAAGATGGCCCACGCCGCCATTCCCGATACCGGCATCGACGCGCTGCAAGGCGCCGTCGCCATCCTGAACGCCCTCTACCACCAGAACACGCTCTACAGGCAGGTGACGTCCAAGGTGGCCGGCATCACCCACCCGTACCTCAACGTGGGCCGCATCGAAGGTGGCACCAACACCAACGTCGTGCCCGGCAAGGTGGTGTTGAAGCTCGACCGCCGCATGATCCCCGAGGAGAAGCCGGCCGAAGTCGAAGCGACCATCCGCCAGGTGATTGCCGATGCGGCGGCGAGCGTGCCCGGTATCACCGTCGACATCAAGCGCCTGCTGCTTGCCAACGCGCTGCAGCCGCTGCCCGGCAACAAGCCCCTGGTCGATGCCTTGCAGAAGCACGGCGAAGCCGTCTTCGGCGAACCCATTCCCACATCGGGCACACCGCTCTACACCGATGTGCGCCTCTACGGCGAAGCGGGCGTGCCGGCCGCGATCTACGGCGCCGGCCCGCGCACCGTGTTCGAATCGAACGCCAAGCGCGCCGACGAACACCTGGTGCTGGAAGACCTGCGCCGCGCGACGAAGGTTGTGGCGCGCACGCTGTTCGATCTGCTCTCATAAGCCGTATGCAGCGTTCGGCAGGCCGCCAATCGGCGATGTTCGACAACCTGCTGTCGCTGAACCTGCACGACCTGCAACTGCTCAGCCTGCTGCTGCAGGAGTGCAGCGTCACCCGCGCGGCCGAGCGCTCCGGCCAGGCGCAACCGGCCGTGAGCCGCAAGCTGCAACGCCTGCGCGAGGTGCTGGGCGACCCGCTGCTGGTGCGCAGCGGCGCCCGCCTGGTGCCCACCGAACGCGCCCTCACGCTGCGCGAGCCGCTGCAGGAAATCCTCGCCCAGATCGCGCGGCTGGAAGCCGGCACCGGCTTCGAACCCGCCACCACCGAACGCGCCTTCACCATCGCCTGCGCCGACTGCCTGCCGCCCACCTTCCTGCCCCAAGTCATCGCGCAGCTCACAGCCGCCGGCCCGCGCATCGCAGCCCATGTGCGGCCCGTCGACCCGGCCTTCGACATCGCCCAGGCGCTCGATTCCGGCAGCATCGATCTGGTCATCAGCAACGAGCCGCGCCCCCGCGAAGACCTGCGCATCGGCCCGCTCTACACCGATGAAGTCGTCTGCATGATGCGCGCCGACCACCCCTTCGCCCAGGACCGTCGCCTCTCACTCGCCCGCTACCTGCGCCTGCGCCACCTCGTGCCCCACGCCAGCGCCATCCCCCGCACCGGCCCCATCGACGGCGAGTTGGCCAAGACCGGCTACCAACGCAACATCGCCGCCACCGTGCCCGAGTTCAACCTCGTGCCCTACGTGCTCACTCGATCGGACCTGGTCTTCACGACCGCGCGGCGGTTTGCGGAGCACTATGCAGCGATGATGCCCATCGTCGTCGTCCGCGCGCCGTCGGAGATTCCGCCGATGCGGTTCTATCAGCTGTGGCATGAGCGGAGCCATGCGAGTCCGGCGAGTCGGTGGCTGCGGGATCAGGTGGCTAGCGTGGCGGCGGGGATGGGGGACATTCAGCGGCCGTAGTGAAAGTGACACGTAGGCACACGCATGCGATCAACCGGAGTGGGCGTCTCCGATCAACAAAGCTCCGAAGATTCAACACGCAGCAGCCGCCGAGTTGCACTGAATGGGGTATCGTCAAATTCATGCAGGCACGCGAAGAAGCGGTAGGAGCTAGCGATATGCAGCAAGCGTCGCCTGACAACAGATTTACGGGTCGCAGAGCAAATCACCTATGCCACTTCTTGATATCTGGGCAAAAACGCCCGACCAGCTTGAAGACAAGCAAGTACATCAGCTGATCGCCTTCGCCGGTGGAGGGAAGCTGCTGGACGACAGCGTCTGCTCAGACGAACTTCGATCGTTTCTTGCCATCGTGCCATCGAAAAAGCTGGAGAAGTATTCTGAGCAGTGTCTTGTCGAATCATTTCCAGACTCTGGAATGGCACTTCAAGACGTGGTCAATGAGATTGGCGTTCGACTGGGTGCCACTTCGACTCGGGGCAGATACCGAGGAACGCGAAAACACAACGGATTTGACGGTTTGTGGAAGTTTCCCGCCGGGAACTCCATCGTCATCGAAGTCAAGACAACAGACACATATCGGATCGACTTGAATGTCGTCGCCGAGTATCGGCGGAAGCTGATACTTTCGGGTGAGACAACCGAGGCCAACTCCTCGATTCTCTTGGTTGTCGGTCGCCAAGACACGGGCGATCTTGAAGCTCAAATACGAGGCTCTCGACATGCGTGGGATGTACGGATAATTTCCGTTGAATCGTTGATCCGCCTCATGCAAATAGTAGAAGAGGTTGACGATCCAAAGATTATTCGACGGATACACAACATACTGATCCCCCACGAATTCACCCGATTAGATGAAATTGCCGAAGTTCTTTTTACTGCGACGGAGGAAGTCAAGCAAGACGAGACGCCTATCGAGGTGAAGGAACAGTTGGACGAGCCGAAAGCCGACACACCGAAGACTACGCCAGTGGCGTTCCACGAAGCTTGCGTGCAACGCATTCAGAAGCAGCTCAACGTAACGCTGGTCAAGCGAAGCCGATCGGGCTACACAACGCCGGACAACTCTGTCGCGCTGAACTGCTCTGTGTCCAAGGAACACGGAACCGACACAAATCCGAACTACTGGTTTGCCTTTCATCCACACCAAGAAGCCTTCCTCAAGAAGCATGAGACTTCGTATGTGGCCTATGGCTGCGGATCGAGCGCAAATCTTCTCCTAATTCCTTACTCAGACTTCGAACCCTGGCTGAAGAACACATGGGTCACGGATAACGGTGATCGAACCTACTGGCATGTGGTCATCTATCGAGAGGATCAGAAATACACGCTCCGACTCAAGAAGGGGACGCAAGCAATTGACCTCACGCCGTATCTATTGAAGCGCGACGCCTAAACCTGCTGCGCGAGAGCGGGCACACGGCCGACTCCTGGCCGCTGTCATCGGCCCGCCCCAAGCGCCATCTCGCAGCGCTGCCCCTGGCTCAAGCGTGGGTACCGTAGAGAGCAAGCGCAAAATCGCGTTGCTTGCCTTTGATACGGCAATGCCGTATGATCGCACCATGCGAACGGTCGCCGAAACCCCCATCTTTCAGCGCTACGCGGCGGAGGTCTGGGTCGAAGGCGAGCGCGAGCAGTTCATCGACTGGATCGCAGCAAATCCAGGAGCTGGAGACCTCATCCGTGGCAGCGGCGGTTGTCGCAAGGTTCGCTGGTCACGCGCCGGGCAAGGCAAGAGCGGTGGCGCGAGAGTGATTTACTTCAACCTTGACGAAGTAACCATCTGGCTGCTCATCGTCTACAAGAAAGCCAAGTTCGACAACCTTCCTACGTCTTTCATCGCGCAACTAAAGCAAGGAGTCGAAGATGCCCTCCGACATCGAGAAGTTCCAGAATGACCTGCTGGAGTCCGTCAAGCAGATGGGCCGCAAGCAAGGCGCTCGCGTCACCAAGGTCAAGGTTCCGGCGGCTGCAGAAGCGCGTGCGCTGGTCGGCTTGTCTCAGCAAGACTTTGCCATTCTCCTGGGCGTGTCGGCACGAACTCTGCAAGATTGGGAGCAAGGTCGCCGTGAGCCCACGGGCGCTGCGAAGACATTGCTGCGTGTGGCGGTATCTCACCCGGAAGTCCTGCGCGAACTGCACGCCTGAGCGTCGAGTTCGGACACGCGCTTTACGCATTCTCGCGGCCAGCCATGCACCAACTGCTCGACACCGTTGCGCTGACTCACGACATACCGGGCGCGGAGCTGCGCTGCGGTGATGTAGGCGCGGTTGTCGAACTCCACGGCCCGGACGCTATGGAAGTCGAATTCGTCACCGCCTCCGGCCGAACGCAGGCAGTGCTCACCCTTGGCCTCGACGATGTGCGTCAACTCGGGGACCGAGACATGAGCAACGTGCGATCTCTCGAGGAGCGAGACCGCTGATCCTTCCATCATGAGGATTCGCTCCCTGCGTGTTGGGCGGCTCGCGGCCCACCATGGCCTCCCAGCCATGCCCCCTATGGCCTCCCCCTGACTTCTGCCATGTCCTCCGCTTTCCTAGACTGAACCCAGTTCATCCAGGAGCCCACGACATGCAACGCCGCCAACTGATACAGATCGCTGCCGCCACCTGTGCCGGCATCGCCGCACCCCGCGTTTTCGCCGCGGGCGAGAAGCTTGTGCCGCTGAAGTTCACGCTCGACTTCCGCATCTCGGGGCAGGTCGCGCCCTTTCTGCTGGCGCTGGCCAAGGGCTATTACCGTGAGCAGGGGCTGGATGTGACGATCGACGTGGGCAATGGCTCCGTCGCCTCGATCACCCGGGTGGCGAGCGGGGCTTACGACATGGGCTTCGGCGACATCAGCGCGCTGATCGAGTTCGGCGCGGAGCCGGCGAATGCCGGGCTGGTGCGGGCGGTGTACCAGTACTACAACCGCGCGCCCTTCGTCATCATCGGCCGCAAGGATCGCGGGCTCACCAGCGACTGGAAGAGCGTGGCCGGCAAGCGCATCGGCGCGGCGGCGGTGGAATCGACGCGGCGCGCCTGGCCGATGGCGGCGAAACACCTGGGCATGAAGACCGACGCCTTCGAGTGGATCACCACCGACTTTTCGCAGCGCGACAACGTGATCGTGCGCGGCGATGTGGACGGCGCGACCTTCTTCCACGATTCGGCCGTGTCGCTCTTCCAGCGCATCCCGGCCGACCAGTTGGCGGTGCTCTCGTATGCCGCGACCGGGCTCAAGCTCTACGGCAACGCGGTGCTGGCATCGAGCAAGTTCATGGCCGCCAACCCGGCGGCGGTGAGCGGCTTCGTGAAGGCCACCAACCGCGCGCTCCTGGAAACCATGGCCGACCCGGCCGCTGCGATGGCGCATGTGGTGGCCCGCGAGCCGATGCTGAGCGCCAAGACCGAAGTCGAGCGCTGGCGCATCACCGCCGGCTACGTGGTCGCGCCCGACACGCGCGAGCACGGCCTGGGTGGCGTGAACCGTGCATTCGTCGAGCAGCAGATCGCGGAGGTTTCCGACAGCTTCGGCCTGAAGGCGCGGGCGGGCTTCGACGCGATCTACGACCTGCGCTTTTTGCCGCCGGTGGCGGAACGTACCGTGAAAGGCTGAACGATGAACACTGCTTCGAATGACCTGCCGAATGACACACCCAACGGCCCGGCCGATGCCGCGCTGGACGACCGCGATGCGCTCTACCTGCGCCGCGCCATCGAACTCTCGGCCCAGGCCGGCCACAGTGGCAACCGACCCTTCGGTGCCGTCATCCTCTCGCGCGATGGCGAGCTGCTGGCCGAAGGCTGGAACGACACCTTGAGCGGTGGCGATTGCACCGGCCATGCGGAAGTCAACGCCTTGCGCAGCGCGGCGCCGAAGCACCCGCGCGAAGCGCTGGTGGGCGCGACGATGTACGCGTCAGGCGAGCCGTGTGTGATGTGCGCCGGCGCGATCTTCTGGTCCGGCATCCGCCGCGTGGTCTTCGGGCTGGACGCCGTGCGACTCCGCAGCTTCCGGCAGATGCACGTGGGCGCGGGTGATCTGGAGATGTCTTGCCGGGAGGTGTTTGCGACCTCGCCGCAAGCTTTCGAGGTCATCGGGCCGGCGCTGGCAGCCGAGGCGACCGTGCCGCATGCGGCGTTTTGGAAACGGGGCTGACGCTTCCGCTAGTCCGTCCGCACTGCCCACTCTCCTCCGTTCGCACTGAGCTTGTCGAAGTGCCTGTGGTGGTACTCACACAGGCTTCGACAGGCTCAGCCCGAACGGTCCGGGCGAAGGAGCGAACAGACGAAGCTCAGCCCGAGCGGTCCGGGCGGATGAGCGAACGGGCGAGACTCACCCCACGAATTCTTTGCGTAAAACCATCATGAACACCACCCTGCAATCCCCCTCCCGCCTCAACGAACTCGACAAGGAATCGCGCATGGGCGAGTTAGAGAAGGAATCGCGCATGGGCGCGATGGGCTCGGAAACCCACCACCGCGAGATCCGCCGCATCGACCTGGCCGATTTCGAGCGGCGCAAATCCGAGATCGCCGACCAGCTCTGGGCGGCCTCGAGCGACATCGGCTTCTTCCAGGTCGTGAACCACGGCATCGACATCGCCGAGGTGAAAAAGGCCTTCGCGATGACGCAAGCCTTCTTCGCGCTGCCCGATGCCGTCAAGGCGCAGCATCCGCTGAAGAAAGGCCTGAACGCCGGGTGGGAAAGCCGCGCGCAGGTTCGCCCCTCCACCGGCACGCCGGACCAGAAGGAGTCGTACCAGATCACTCGGCCGCACATGGAGGGCCTGTGGCCGGGCGAGGCGGAGTTGGCGGGCTTTCAACAGACCATGCTGGACTTCGAGGCGCGCTGCTGGGCTGTCGGCATGAAGCTGCTCTCGTGCTTCGCCCACAAGCTCGGCTTCGCGAGCGAGTTCTTCACGCAGGCGCACGACCCCTTGAAAGAGAGCTACCAGAGCACGCTCCGCCTGCTGCACTACTACGCGATCGACCCGGCCATTCGCGACAAGCTCGACCTGTGGCGTGCCGGCGCGCACACCGATTTCGATTGCCTCACGCTGCTCTTCCAGCAGGCCGGCCAGGGGGGATTGCAGGTGTGCCCCGGCAAGGACATGGAGGCCCAGCAATGGACGCCGATCGAGCCGGCCGATGACGTGATCACCTGCAACATCGGCGACATGCTGATGCGCTGGAGCGATGACAAGTTGCAGTCCAACTTCCACCGCGTGAAGAACCCCATGCCCGACGAATACCAGGGCGCGCGCTACAGCCTGGCGTTCTTCTGTCAGGCCAACAAGGATGTGACGATGCAGGGGCCGGAGGGCAAGTACGAGGCGATGACGGCGGGGGAATATCTGCATCGGCGGGTGACGGCGAATTTTGGAACGAAGTACTGAAGCGAATGACAGAAACGCGGCTCCGGCACGGAACTTGAATGACCTGCACCAAGACCGTCACCTACAGGATTCCCCCGATGAAATTCCCCGCCCTTGCCAGCGCAGCGCTCGCCACCCTCTTCGCCTTCGGCGCCGCCCAGGCGCAGGAAACGCCCATCAAGTTCCAGCTCGACTGGCGCTTCGAAGGCCCGGCGGCGCTGTTCCTGGTGCCGGTGAGCAAGGGCTACTTCAAGGCCGAGAAGCTGAACGTGACGGTCGACGCCGGCAACGGCTCGGGCGGCACGGTGACAAGGGTAGCCTCGGGCGCGTACGACATGGGCTTTGCCGACCTGGCGGCGCTGATGGAATTCCAGGCCAACAACCCGACGGCGCCGAACAAGCCGGTGGCGGTGATGATGGTCTACAACAACACACCGGCCGCGGTGCTGGCGCTGAAAAAATCGGGCATCAAGACGCCGGCCGATCTGAACGGCAAGAAGCTCGGCGCGCCGGTCTTCGATGCCGGCCGCAAGGCCTGGCCGATCTTCGCCAAGGCCAAC
>JAMFRW010000537.1 GCA_026224975.1 Rhodoferax sp.
CCAGCGCGGCGGGCGGCGTGGCGGCCAGCCGCTTGCTGGCCCAATAGCCACGCACCACGGCCTGCTTGAAGATCAGATCGCCGCCGCTGATCAGCAGGGGCTTGAAGGTCAGCGAGCCGAAGGAGATCAGCTCACCGTTTTCGGCCAGCAGCGCCATCACCTCGCCTGCCGCTTCGCCGCCGATGGAATCGATGGCGCGCACGATGGGTGCGCCGCCGGCCAGCGCGCGGGCGCGGTCTTGCCAACCCGGGGTGTCGGTGGCCACGCCACAACCGATGCCTGCAGCGGCCAGATCATCCAGGGCTGCCACACGCCGCACCAGGTTCACCACGCCAATGCCGCGCGCGGCCGCCAGCGTGGCCAGCACCTTGCCCACGGCGCCATTGGCGGCGTCCTGCACGATCCACTGGTCGGGTTGAAGCTTCATGTCTTCCAACAACATCAGCGCGCTCAAGGGCATGGCTAGCAGTTGGCAGGCGGCTTCGTCGGGCAGGGAATCGGGCACGGGCACCAGCTTGGCCGCGGGGCCGATGAAACACTCGGCCCACGCCGCCTGGGCCGACGCGCTTGCCACGCGCTGGCCAAGCCGCAGGTTTTGCACGCCTTCGCCCAAGGCATCGACGATACCCAGGGCCTCGGTGCCGGGCACCGCCGGCAGCGCCGGCCGGTAGCCATAGACACCGCGCACGATCGCCAGATCATGGTTGTGGATGGGTGACAGCAGCATGCGCACGCGCACTTCGCCGGGGCCGGGCTCGGGCAGCGGGCGTTCACCCAGGTGAACCACTTCGGCGGGTTCACCGAAACGGTCGATCAAGACACTTTGCATACGAGCGATCCTTTGCGGGGTTGCCGATCATCTTCGGGCTGGGCCAGGCGTTCGGCCAGCAGCCGCAGCACCAGGGGGTTTGCGCCCATTCCGGTGTGGCTGGCCGGCACCCGAATGTTTTGTGCCATCGGCCCGGCGGCCTGCTGGCTGACACGCCAATCGACGCTGCCGTCGCTGCGGCTGTAGATCGAGGTGCTGGGCACGGGCACGGGCTCGTTCAGGCGGGCCATCAGCTCCGGCGCAAAGGCGCGCGGCCTGCCCAAGCGCATCCAGGGCCACAGGGCCAGGGTGGCGGCGGCCTCCATTGGGGCGCGCAACTCCAGCGCCAGGCGCAGCGGCCCCGGAGGCGGCAACTTCTTTATTGCGGTGTTCATGAGGCGGTGGCTGCAGGCCGGCGGCGGGCTGGTTCGGCTTTGACAACGCTGGGCGCCAGCGGCTTGGCGGCAGCGCGCCGGGCGCGTGGCGGGCGGGCGGGGGCCGGCGCAGCGACAGGTGCGGCTTTCACTGCGGCGGCTTCAGCGGCGGGAGCTGCCAGCGCCACCAATTTGGCCAACTCATGCGCAGCCTCGATCATGTAATCACCCAGATCGCCAATGTCGGGCACGGCGCGCCGGCAGGCAGTGAGGCCGAACTCCATCGCACCGTTGTAGCTTTGCACCGTGACGTTCAGCGCCATGCCATGCGCTGGAATCGACACCGGCGAATAGGTGGCCACCTTGGCCCCGGCCAGGTAGAACGGCGCCTGCGGACCGGGCACATTCGAGATGGTGACATTGGCCACCGGGGGCATGCGGTCAGCCAAGCGTGAGCGCCCGTAGAGCGAGGCCAGCCCGCTCATCAGCCAGGGCGTGCCGAAGGAAGGAAAGTCCATCGGGATGGCACCCTTGACTTGGCCCGAGACCTTCTTGCCGCTGGCCGCCGACGCATGAATGGCCTGCAGCCGCGCCAGCGGATCCTTGATGTCGGTGGCCAGGCTGACCATCATGAAGGACACCTGGTTGTTCATGTCCTGGTTGCCCTGTTCGCGCAGCGACACCGGCACGCCGGCCACCAGGGGTTTGATGGGCTTGCAGTCGTATTCGTCCAGATAGCGCCGCAGTGCACCGGCGCAAATGGCCAGCACCACGTCATTCAGGCTGGTGCCGCTGGCCTTGGCCATCTGCTTCAACATTGCCAGCGGCAGGGCGCGGGTGGCGAAAGAACGTTGGTTGGTGATCGATACATTCAGCGGCGTGCGCGGCGCGGATTTCAAGCCCTTGGGCAGCGTCAACCGGCGCTTGCCGGTGCCTTCATCCAACGGCAGCAATACGCTGCGCAAGGCGCGCAACATGGTCGGTACCGTCTGAACCAGCTTCACAGCCTGACGCGAGGTGTTGCCCAGGGCGGCGTTGGCCAGTTCGGCCACGCCGAGCTGGTAGCGGTGGGGTTGGCGCCGTGGCCGCGGCGGCTTCACCACGCGCGGCGTGGCCGTCAAATCAAGCAAGGCCGCCGCCAGCGCCACCCCGGCCTGGCCGTCGACGGCCGCGTGGTGCACCTTGGAATAGACCGCCACTTGCCCGCTGGCCAGGCCTTCGATGACCACCATTCCCCACAGCGGGCGGCTGCGGTCGAGCAGCGGCGAATGCAGCCGGCCCACCAGGCGTTCAAGCTGCTCGCGCGTGCCCGGGCGCGGCACGATGATGTGGCGGATGTGGTGGTCGATGTCGAGGTCTTCATCATCCACCCACACCGGGTTGGCCAGCTCGAAGGGCATCAGCGCGAGCTTGCGCTGGAACACCCGCGCCAGGTGCAGGCGCTTGGCCACGTGGCGCTTCACGTCTTCGTAAAAGTCACCGGCGTGGCCCTCGGGCAGGTCCATCACCATCAAACTGCCCACATGCATGGGCATCTCGGGCGTTTCCAGGTGCAGGAACGAGGCATCCATTCCGCTCAAGTGATCCATCGTCATCTCCTGCTGTCGTTCACGCGGTGGTAGGGGCCGCCGCCTCTTGGTCGACCAGTTCTTTCTTCGAGAGCTTGCCCACCGCCGTCTTGGGCAGACTGTCGCGTATTTCAAGCGCCTGCACCATCTCGTGTTTGCTCAGGCGCTGGCCGAGGAAGGCCTTCAGTTCTTCCAGCGTGAAGGGCGCGGCCCCGGGCTTCAGCGCGACAAAGGCCTTGGGCGATTGGCCACGGTATTCGTCAGGGGTGCCGATGACGCAGGCTTCCAGCACCGCGGGGTGTTCGTACAGCGCTTCTTCGATGACGCGCGGACGGCCACCTCGCGCGCCGCGTCGTCCAACGCGCGCAGCGAGAGCGTGACGCCCGGCACCGGCAGCCGCAGGAACCGGCCTTGCACAGCCCGTGCGCGGCGACGGGGCGGGGGTGTCGGTCATGGCTTTGCCTCCTCGTTGTGACCGGTTCAGGCCCTGCGCACCGCGCGCACGCAGGCCAGCAGCAACAGCCCTGCGCCCACGTACAAGGCCATCACCAAGTACATGCTGTAAACGGGGCTGCCGGTGGCCGTGTTGATGGCCCCGGTAACGGCCGGGCTGACGGCAGCGCCCAGGTTACCCAGGCTGCTGATCAGCGCGATGCCACCCGCGGCCACTTCCTTCGGCAGGTATTCACTGGTGATGGTGAAGAACAAGGGCGTGGCCGAGGCGATGCCGATCACCGCCAGCGACAAGGCGGCGAGTGAGGCCACGAGGTTGCCCTGCGTCGCCGTGGTCAGCCCCAGGCCCACGGCGGCGATCAGCACGCAGGCCACGAAGTGCCAGCGGCGCTCTTTTTGGCGGTCAGAACTGCGGCCGATCCAGACCATGCCGAACACCCCCACCAGGTTGGGAATGGCGGCGTACAGGCCGACCCGCAGCAGATCGGAAACGCCCCAGCCCTTGATCAAGGTGGGCAGCCAGAAAATCATCGTGTAGGTGGCGCCGAGCAGCAGAAAGTAGACCAGCGACAGCAGGTACACCTTGGGGTCGCGCAGCAACTGCCAGAACGAGCGGTGGGCCGTGCCCTCGACCAGGCCCTGGTCGTGTTCAAGCTGATCGCGCAGCGTCTTCTTCTCGGCCGCGCTCAGCCAGTGCGCATCCTCCACCTTGTCTTGCAGATAGAAGTAAGCCACGATGCCCAGCACCGAGGCGGGCAGGCCCTGCACCACGAACAGCCACTGCCAGCCGTGCCAGCCGTTCACGCCGTCCATGAACTTCAGGATGCCGCCGCACAGCGGGCCGGCGATGACGCTGGCCACCGTGGTGGCCGCCATGAACAGGGCGATCATCTGACCACGCCGCGCCGGCGGGTACCAGAAGGTGAGGTACAGGATGATGCCGGGGAAGAAGCCGGCCTCGAAGGCGCCCAGCAGGAAACGCAGAACGTAGAACAGTATGGGTGTGGTGACGAACATCATGGCCGTGGCCACCACGCCCCAGCAGCACATGATGCGCAGCAGCGTCTTGCGCACGCCGATTCTCTCCAGCATCAGGTTGCTCGGCACTTCGAACAGGAAATAGCCGATGAAAAAGATGCCCGCGCCCAGGCCGTAGACAGCATCGCTGAAGGCCAGCGTCTGCTTCATCTGCAGTTGCGCATAGCCGATGTTGATGCGGTCGAGGAAGGCGATGATGTAGCAAACGATCAGCAGCGGCATGAGGCGCCAGCTGACCTTGGAATACAGCGCCTCAACGCCGGCATCGCGCGGCGCCATTGCGTTCGCAACGGCCGAGTGGGTGGCAACTGGGTTCATGCTCTGCTCCGTGCGCCAAAGGTCGGCAGGTGCAGCGTAGGGGGCGGCCTTGACCCGGACTGTCTGCGTTCAGACACTCTGGCATCGCGCAGCTTCGGGGTTACCCCCGGGGGCCGCAGCTCGGGTCTCGCGCGAGGATCAAGGCCACCGGCAATCCATCCCCCATGCCCCCCCATTCCGCCCCGACGCGCGCTCCTTGATGCTTGATTCCGTTGACGCCATGCCCCTTCGCGCTGCGATGCAGGCCGACATCTGGTTTCGCAGCTGCGACAGCGCCATGCAAGATGCCCTGCTGGCGCATGGCCGCATGCGCAAGCTTGTGCCCAGCGAGCACCTGTTCGCCCAGGGCGAAGAGGGCGGGGGCTTGTTCTGCGTGGTGTCGGGCTGCCTGACGGTGCAGTCGGTGGACACCGAGGGCCAGATGCCGGTGCTGGCGGTGATCGATCCGCACCACTGGTTTGGCGAACTGTCCTTCACCGATGGCCAGCCGCGTTCGCACGATGTCGTGGCCGATGTGCCCACTACCGTCTTCTGCGTGCCACGCGAACCAATGCTGGCCTGGCTCGAAGGCCACCCGCGCCATTGGCGCGAAATCGCCCGCCTGGCGGTGGGCAAGCTGCGCATCGTCTACAAGGTGATCGATGAAGGAATGCGCAGCCCGCTGACGCAGCGCGTGGCGCGCCGCCTGTGGCTGGCCTGCCATGGCTGGGGCCGGCGCACAGACAACCCCGTGTACTCGGTGCGCTGGTCACAAGAGCAACTGGCGCGGATGCTGGGCAACGGCCGCTCCAGCGTCAACAAATCGTTGCGCGAGCTGGAGAACAGCGGGGCGATTCGGCTGAGTCACGGCATGATTGAAGTGTTGGATTCCGCGCTGCTGCGACTGGCCTGTGATGGCGCCGTGGCGCCGCTCAAGCCGTAGCGCGTGAGGCGGCGAATTTCAGCCGATCGACCGGGGGCGGCTGCCTCTCGCCGACGGTTGACTGGCCTCACCGCAGCGAAGCGGAAAGGCGATGAACTGGCGGAAGCGGTGAGATTCGAATTCACGGGCACCGGTGTGTTCAAGCTCGAAAGGTGGCTGCTGGCGCGGCTGCTTGGCAGGTCGTCGACGGACCCGCAGGCGCAGCAACTCGCCTCAGGCCGGATCGGCGCGTTTGGACTGCACGAAGGCCCACACGGCACGGGCCTTGTGCCCGGCGGGCAACGCCACTTGATTGCGCACCGCGCTTTGCACGCGGCGCGCCTTTGGGCGTGCTCCGTTTGAGGGCGCCAGTGCCATCCAAAGGGACAACAAGGCACTCGAAGAGTACGCCCGTGTGCCCATTCGGGCTCGCTTCGGTCGTGATGCTGGTCAGTGCAGCGCGGCCGCGGCGGTCAGACACCGCTCGGCGCTCCAAGGTCCCCAGCGCGTGAGGTACCAGGTCAGCAGTTCACGTTCACTGCCGATGGCCAGCCGCTGGTAGGCGCGCTTTCGGTAGGTCTTGATGGTCTCTTCGCTGACGGTCAGGTCGAGTGCGATGCCCACCGACGAGAGGCCGTAGAGGATGCGCGCGCAGACCTCGGCCTCGCGCCGCGGCAGGTCGCTGGTGGCGACGATGCAGTTCTCGATCTCGGGCAGTTCGGTCAGCGCCAGCGCTACATTGGGTCGGCTCTGGCAGACGTCGGCGTGCTTGGCCAACATCGTGACGAGCAACTCGGCGGCCCGGCCCAGACGCTCGATCGCCTCATCGGCGAACGGGGTGTGCGAGTCGGCGCGCAGCACACTCAGGCCGAACGCGCCGCCGGCCGCACGGCCGCACAGCAGGATGCGGTCGCGCACGTGCGGGTAGACACGAGGCCGCAGGTCGATGTAGCCGCGGTCGCTGAAGTCGACATGGATGATGGTGGGCGTCGGGCCCACGACGCAGCGCTGCGCTTCGGTCATCGCCGGGTCGCTCTTCCACAGGCCCTGGCGCACGTAGCTCTCGACGAGGTGGCGCGCGGTGCGTTCGGGCTGCACGCAGGAGGCTGCGACCTCGCGCAACTCGTCGCGGCCCATGCGGAACGCGGCGAAGTGATCGGCGCCACACAGCGAGTGCAGGAAGTGTGCGAGGGCGGGCCCGAACCGGTCCTGCCCGAGGCAGTCCACCAGCGCGGCGAGGGTGGCCTCGGGCGTGCTGCCGGGGGCCACCCGGTCTTGAACCATCACCGTCATCATCGTTCGTCTCCTGGGGGGCTGTACACCGCCCGCAGGCGCTCGGGCCCGGCTCTTTTTTCGGCAGTCGGGCTCCAATATACGTAATCAGATTACGTCAATCGAAATTCCGACGCCATTGGCGCAAACCCTGAGACCCGACGGCCGGACGATTCAGGCCCAGCCCATCCGGCGCGAGACTTCCTCGGCGCGGGCCGTCAGCGCGAGCGCGACCGGGCCGTCAAGGCGCGTGTCGATCAGGCCGGCCGAGCCCATCACCGTGAACACGCCGGCCACGGCGCCGACATGGTCGAACAGCGGCGCGGACACGCCGTGCAGGCCGGGGTTGAGGTCGCCGTGGACGCTGGCGAGCTTGTGGTGCCGCACGCCCGCGAACAACGCCTCAACGTCGCCCTGGCTCATTCGCGCGATGGCTCTGTTGGGCGTCCCGCCCGGGTGCGGAACGCCGGAGAGTTCGCGCTCGATGAACGGCCCGGTGACCGAGCGCGGCAGGTACGCACCGAACACGCGGCCGGTGGACGAACTCAGCACCGGCATCACCGAGCCGGGGCGGCCGCTGATGATCAGCGCGTCGTTGGTTTCCTCGAAACGCACGAAGGTCGGGCCGGCCGCGCCCCAGACCGCCAGACCGACGGTGAAGCCAATCTCGTCGCGCAAGTCGCTCAACGTGTGCGAGGCGATCTGCACGATGTTCAGGCGGCGCAGCGCCGCAAGGCCGATGCGCACGGCCAGCGGGCCGAGTCGGTAGCCGCCGCTGGCGGGATCGCGCTCGGCCAGGCCGGTGCGGCAGAAGCTCACCAGGTAGCGGTGCGCCTTGGGCGGCTGCATCTCGGCGCGCTCGGAGACAGTCTTGAGCATCAGCGGCCCGCCGGTGTCGATCAATGCGGAGAGCACGCGCACAGCTGTGTCGACCGCCTGCACGCCGCCGCTGCCTTCATCGCCATTGCCGTTGCCGCTGTCGTTCTCGTCGGTCATCCGCGTCGTTGCTCCCGTCACCCGCCCGCGCAGACGACGCTGCCCGGTCACGCGCGCGCTGCTGCCAGCGCTGCGGCGAAATGCGCGACGCGTCCGCCTTGATAACGCGCTGCCGCGAGTATCTCCTCCGGCAGCGGCTTGCCGCGGCCGTCGGTGAAGCTGACACCATAGGGATTGCCGCCGGCTGCATAGAGCAGCTTGTCGGTGTAGCCCACGGGCACGATGATCGATCCCCAGTGGTAGAAGACGTTGTGCAGCGCCAGCAGCGTCGACTCTTGGCCGCCGTGCTCGTTGCCGGCGCCGGTGAAGGCCGCTGCCGCCTTGTCCTGCAGCTTGCCTTGTGCCCACAGCGGGCCGGTGGTGTCGATGAACTGCTTCAGTTGCGCAGACGGCAGCCCGAAGCGCGTCGGCGTGCCGAACACGAAGCCATCGGCCCACTCGAGGTCGGCCAGGGTGGCCTCCGGCACCTCGCGCGTGGCGTCCAGATGGGCTTGCCAGCCGGGCTTGGCGGCGATGGTCTCGGGCGGCGCGAGTTCACGCACCTTGCGCAAGCGGGTCTGCGCCCCGGCGGCGCGCGCGCCTTCCTCGATGGCGCTCGCGATCTGCCAAGTCTGGCCGGTGCTGCTGTAGTAGACGACGGTGAGGTTGGTCATGGGTTCAGACGGTTAGGACAATTTTGCCGAAATGGCGGTCGGTGCTCATGTGGGCGAGCGCGGCGCCGGCCTCAGCGAGCGGGAAGCGGCTGTCGATCGGCAGACGCAGCCGGCGATCGGCGATCGCGGCGCCGAGGTCGGCGAGCATCGCGGCGTTGAGCCGTCTGATCTCGTCGACCGTGCGGGTGCGGAAGGTGACGCCGATGTAGCTCAGGCGGCGCAACGCGTGCAGCTGGAAATCGAACGCGCCACCGGCGCCGCCGAGGCGGCCGAGATTGACGATGCGCCCGCCGATCGCGGCGGTCTGCATCGTGCGTGCGAAGCGCGCGCCGGTCACCTGGTCAACGATGATCTCCACGCCCTTGTTCCCAGTGGCCTGCAGGACGCGCGCGTGCCAATCGGCTTCGTTCGGGTCGAGTGCCAGGTCGGCGCCGAACTCGGCCAGGCGGACGCGCCGCGTCGCGTCGGCCGAGGTGCCGATGACCTGGCCGGCACCGAGCAGCCGCGCGATCTGCAGCCCCATCAGGCCGATGCCGGAGCTCGCACCGTGGATCAATACGTCGTTGCCGCGCGCCAGGCGGCCGTGCGTCGCGAGGGCGTCGTGCATTGCCTGCAGCGCCAGTGTCAGCACGCTGGCTTCGTCGTACGCGAGGTCGGCATCGGGAATCTTGCAGGCGCGACCGCCGTCGGTCACAGCGTACTCGGCATACGCGCCGGCGCCGGTGCACATGACTCTGTCGCCGGGCTTGTAGGGGCCGGCCTCCGCGCCGACCTCGACGACCTCGCCAGACCATTCCATCCCGATCACCTTGTCGTCCTTTGCCGCCAGCCCGGCCAGGTCGGCACGGTTCAGGCTCGCGGCCTTGACGCGGACCAGAATGTCGTGGGCTCGCGGTTGCGGCACCGGCACATCAGCGAGGCGCGCCCCCTCCGGAGTCGAGATGATGGCTTTCATGGCCCGAGCTTAGGGAACTGTCCGGAGCACGTATGCCCCCCTCGGATGGGACAGACAACACGCGCCGTGCGGCTATGGTCGAGGTCACTGTCCGAGGAACACCCGCCATGATCTACGAGCTGCGCCTCTATGCCGTCGCCCCCGGCCGAATGGCAGACGTGCACCACCGTTTCAACCACCACTTCCCGGCGCTGTTCGCGAAGCACGGGGTCGACTGCGTTGCACGCTGGGTCGCGCTGGCGGGGCCCGATGCGCCGCGCTTTGTCTACATGATGGCTTACCGCGACTACGCGCAGCGCGAGGCCGTCTGGGCCAGCTTCTACCAAGACGCCGAGTGGTGGCGCATCCGCGCCGAGACGAACGCCGGCCACGAGATGGTCGAACGCCACGACCTGTTCTTCCTCAAGCCGAATGCGGCCTGGGCTGCCGACGCGGCGCCCGACGAGGCGGTCGGTGGGCTGCACGAGCTGGTGCAGCAGCAGATCGCGCCGGGGCAGAACGCGAACGCCAATACGTTCCTGACGGAACGCTGGCTGCCGATGCTGCGCGAAGCCGGCGCGCGCGTACTCGGCGTGTTCGACATGGCGGCCGGCGCAGGCATGCAGAAGATCGTGCTGCTGCATGCCTGGCGCGACGCTGCCGCTTGGCATGCGGGCCGCCACCTGATCGACGCGCACGCGCCGCTGCGCGCCGAGTTCGCGGCGCAGCGCGAGAGCCTGGGCACCGCGGTATTCCAGCGCGCCGAGGTGAATCTGCTCGAACCGGCGCCGGGCGCGACGATCCGGGCAGGGCTCGGCCGTATCTCCGCGTGAGTCGCGCGCGATGAAGATCGCGCTGATCGGCGCAGCCGGCAAGGTCGGGCGTCATCTGGCGCGTGAAGCGCTGGCGCGCGGGCACGCCGTGCTGGCGCTCGCGCGTCCCGGCGGCACGCGGCCGGACGCCGCGCTGGCGACGCGCGACGTCGATGTATTCGATGCCGCAGGATTGGCCGCAGCGCTGCGGGGACAGGACGTGGTGGTCAGCGCATATGGCGCACCGGCTGATGCGCCCCATCGCTTGGCGGCGGCGACGCAGGCCATCGTCGCGGCCGCGCTGGCGGCGCGCGTCGCGCGCGTGATCAGCGTCGGCGGAGCCGGCGGCCTGGTGGTGCGCGCCGGCACGCGGCTGGCCGACACCGAGGGCTTTCCGTCCGCGTTGTTGCCCAAGGTCCAGGCCCACGCCGACGCGGTCGCGGCGCTGGCAGCCTCGGGTCTGCACTGGACCTGCGTGGCGCCGGCGGCGCAGATCGTCTGCGGTGAGCGCACCGGCCGCTATCGGCTGGCCGTAGGCGCTCTGGTCAGCGACGTGACCGGCCGCAGCACGATCACGTACCCGGACTTCGCCTGCGCGCTGCTCGATGAAGTGGACAGCGATCGGCACCCGCGCCAGGTCGTCGGCACCGGCACCTGAATCGCAAGGAACTTCGAAGCATCAGGTGCACTCCCCCGCGCCTGCCGCATGCGTGTTCCGGACCAACCAGCTGCCGCAGATGGTCGACACGCATGGCGTCGGCCGGCGCCGGGCCACCGCTCATGCCTTCTCCGCGTCCTGCTTCTCGAAGCCCGGGCGCGGGATCAGCGTCAGCCAGGCGCTGCTGAGGCCGCCGTCGACCAGCAGGTCCTGCCCGCTCACGTAGCCGGAGCGCGGGCTGGCCAGGAACAGCACGACCTCGGCGATGTCGCGCGGGCCGCTGATGCGCCGCGCCGGCACGATCTGTTCGCGCCGCTTCAGCACCTCGGGGTTGCTGTAGATGACCTCGCTCATCGGCGTGCGCACCATCGCCGGACTGACGACGTTGCTGCGCACGCCGTGTTCGCCGAGCTCGACTGCGAGCAGCTGCGAGAGCATCTTCACGCCGGCCTTGCTGACGCTGTACGGGCCGCTGTAGGGCTGCGGCACGCGGCCCGAGATCGAGGCGATGTGCACCATGCTGCCTCCGCCGCCGGCGATCATCTGGCGACCAAAGGCCTGCGAGCACAGCAGGACGCCACCGAGGTTGACGGCGAGCAGCTGGTTCCACTTGTCCAGGTCGATGTCCATCAGTGCCGCGGCGTAGATCGCGGCAGCGTTGTTGACGAGCACGTCGCAGCGCCCCAATTCGCGCTCCACCGTGCTCGCGGCACTCGCGACGTCGGCCTGGCTCGTGATGTCACAGCCGACCGCAAGCGTGCGCGCGCCGGTCTCGGCGATCTCGCCAGCGACTCTTGTGGCGCCGGCTTCGTCGCGGTCCAGCAGCGCAACGCGCGCGCCGACCGCGGCGAGTTCGCGCGCGATCTCGGCGCCGATGCCACTGGCTGCGCCGGTGACGACGCAAACCTTGTTCGTGAGTTCGAGCCAGGAGGATGAAGAAGAGGCGAGGGTCATGGTGGTGTCCTAGTCGGACAAGACTGTCGGTGCGGGCGCGGACTCCGTCTGTCCCCTCCTGGGGGACAGGCACCGGCGCGTGCCCGGCCTACAGTCCCCTCATGAATCCAACCTTCAATGTCCAGGCCGAGTGGGTGCATCTTGAGTACGAGGAGCGCGCCGCGTTCACCGAAACCTACGGCTTCTCCGGCAACCAGGGTGCGGTGAACCTCGAGGGCATCCGCTTCCGCCCCGAAGGCCACGCATCGGACACGCTGATGATCTTCATGCATCCGGCGTCGACGTTGCAGCTGCTGCCGGTGCCGCGCGCGATGGCCGCGACCGGTGCGCATGTGCTGTGCGCGGCCAGCCGCTACGCAAAGAACGATACCGCGTTGATCATGGAGAAAGTCTTCCTCGACCTCGGCGCGTACATCCGCCACGCCAAGGAGGTCTGGGGCTACCAGCACGTGGTGCTGGTGGGCTGGAGCGGCGGTGGGGCGCTCGCGGTGAGCTATCAAGCGGAGGCCGAGGACCCGACGATCACGCACACGCCGGCAGGCGATCCGGTCAACATCAAGCACGGCGGGCTGATCCCGGCCGACGCGATCATCTATCAGGCTGCGCACCTGTCGCGCGCGCACCTGTTGGCCGAGACCATCGACCCGTCGGTGCGCGACGAGTTGAAGCCGGACGAGCGCGATGTCGAGCTCGACATCTACGACCCGCGCAACCCGAACCAGCCGCCGTATTCGGCCACCTACATCGCGCGCTACCGCGCCGCGCAGCTCGCCCGCATGCGCCGCATCACGGCCTGGGTGAAGGACACGCTGGCCGAGCTGAAAGCGCGCAGCACCGGCGAGATGGAGCGCGGTTTCGTCGTGCACCGCACGCTGGCCGACCCGCGCTTCCTCGACCCGGCGCTCGACGCGAACGACCGCAAGCCGAACTGGTGCTACATGGGCAATCCGGAGACCGTGAACAACGGCCCGGTCGGGCTGGCGCGCTTCTCGACGTTGCGTTCGTGGCTGTCGCAGTGGTCGCTCGATGATTCCAAGGGCAATGGTCTCGAAGGCGCGCGACGCATCCGCGTACCGCTGCTGGTGATCGAAAACAGCGCCGACGACGCCGCACCGCCGGCCCATCCGCGAATGCTGTTCGATGCGGCCGGCTCGCCCGACAAAACCTTCAAGGTGATAAAGGGGGCGACGCACTACTACGCCGGCCAGCCCGAGCTGCTCAAGGAGGCAACCGCGCTGATCCGCGACTGGCTCACTCAGCGCAAGCTGCTCGAAGCTTGAAACCGGGGCGGCCATGAGGCCGGCACTTGTCGTCGCGATGGTGACGCTGGCCACCGCGGCGCAGCCGCTCGTCGCGGGCGCCGGCCTGATCGCGTTGACGCCGATGCTGCACGAAGGCCGCACCGTGCTCGCACAGGCAGTGGTTTCCTGAG
>JAMFRW010000538.1 GCA_026224975.1 Rhodoferax sp.
CCGCGGCCACGAGCTCGATCCCAATTGGCTGAAGCGCGTCGGCCTTTTGAAGGCGAAGGGCTGGAAGTCGTTTGCCAAAGCCGAGAAGGACACGATCAACGCGGTGCGTTCCGAGATTCACAAAGTCTCGGAAGAAACCGGCATCGAGATCGGCGAATACCGCCGCATCGTCCAGACCGTGCAGAAGGGCGAGCGCGAAGCGCGCCAGGCCAAGAAGGAAATGGTCGAAGCCAATTTGCGCCTCGTGATTTCGATTGCCAAGAAATATACCAACCGCGGTCTTCAGTTCCTCGACCTCATCCAGGAAGGCAATATCGGCCTCATGAAAGCGGTCGATAAATTCGAATACCGCCGCGGCTACAAGTTTTCGACCTATGCGACCTGGTGGATCCGCCAGGCCATCACCCGTTCGATCGCCGACCAGGCCCGCACGATCCGCATCCCGGTTCACATGATCGAGACGATCAACAAGATGAACCGCATCTCGCGCCAGCATTTGCAGGAATTCGGCTTCGAGCCGGATGCGCCAACCTTGGCCGAGAAGATGGAGATCCCGGAAGACAAGATCCGCAAGATCATGAAGATCGCCAAGGAGCCGATCTCGATGGAGACGCCCATCGGCGACGACGACGATTCGCACCTGGGTGACTTCATCGAAGACACCAACAACACCGCGCCGATCGAAGCGGCGATGCAGGCCGGCCTGCGCGATGTGGTGAAGGACATCCTCGACTCGCTCACGCCGCGCGAAGCCAAGGTGCTGCGCATGCGCTTTGGTATCGAGATGAGCACCGACCACACGCTGGAAGAAGTCGGCAAGCAATTCGATGTGACACGCGAACGCATCCGCCAGATCGAGGCCAAGGCCATTCGCAAGCTCAAGCACCCGAGCCGCTCGGACAAGCTCCGCACCTACCTCGACACGCTCTGATCGACGTCTCGCATGACCCAGATCGTCGAGAGAACGGTGCTCTTTGCCGACCTGCGTGGCAGCACGTCGTTGTACGAAACCCTCGGCAACACCGAAGCCACCGCGGTGGTCACACGCAGTGTCGCGTTGCTGGGCGGCGTGGTGTCGCAGCACCAGGGCGAGGTCGTCAAGACGCTGGGTGATGGCTTGCTCGCGATCTTCGGTTCGCCCTCGGCCGCGGTCGCCGCGGCAGACGACATGCACGAGTCACTCGAAGACGTCTACGTGACCGACGCCGCCGCCACCCACGCCGTCCCGGCCACGCCCCTTCGCCTGCAGGTGGGCCTGGCCCGCGGCGAAGTCGTCGAGATGGGCGGTGATGTGTTCGGCGATGCCGTCAACGTGGCCGCGCGCTTGCTCGACCATGCCGGCGACAACGAAACGCTCGCCACCACCTCGGTGCTCGAGGGCCTCAACGACTGGGAGCGAGCGCGCTTTCGCAGCCTGAATCGCATGCAGCTTCGCGGCCGCGTCGAGCCGGTGCATGTGCACCTGCTCGAATCGGCCCGCCGCTTCGGCGATACCGCGACCACCGCGTTCGGCAACATCGCGCTCGCGGTGCCCGAGCCCGAAGGCATCCGCCTGGTGTGGCTGGACATGAACCGCGTCTACGCCAGCTCCACCCTGCCCGTGGTGCTGGGCCGCAGCCCGCAGGCGACCTACACGATCGACGACACGCATGTGTCTCGATCCCATGCGCGCATCGAGTGGCACGGCGGCACCTTCGCGCTGACCGACCTCAGCTACAACGGAACCTACGTGCGATTCGACCATGATCCCGAAATCATCGCCCTGCGCCGCGGCCAGTGCACTCTGCACGGCAGTGGCGTGATCGGCCTCGGTGCGCCGCCCGACGACGCCTTCGGCTCCAGCGTGCGCTTCGAGGTGATCCGCTACGGTGACGGGTCGAAGCTGTGAGCTTCGCACCCGAACCCGACCACAAGCATGGCACCGCTCCGCGCACCGCGGTACTGCTGTGCAACCTCGGCACGCCCGATGCACCCACCGCGCCGGCAGTGCGCCGCTACCTTGCCGAATTCTTGAGTGACCGCCGCGTCGTCGAGATACCTCGCCTGCTCTGGCTCCTGATCCTGCACGGCGTGATCCTGCGAGTTCGCCCGGCCAAGTCGGCGAAGAAGTACGCCAGCGTCTGGACGCCCGAAGGCTCGCCGCTGAAGGTGTGGACCGAGAAGCAGGCCAAGTTGCTCGGCGGCTACCTGGGCGAGCGCGGCCATGCCGTCACCGTGCGCTGGGCCATGCGCTACGGCAGCACTTCCATCGGCTCGGTGCTCGACGAACTCAAGGCGCAGAACGTCAACCGCGTGCTCATCGTGCCGCTCTACCCGCAGTATTCGGGTACGACCACCGCGAGCGTGGCCGATGCGGTGTTCCAGTGGGGCCAACAAAGCCGTTCGCTGCCGGAGTTTCGCTTCGTCAACCGCTACCACGACGACCCGGGCTACATCGCCGCGCTCGCCAAGCGCGTCACCGACCATTGGGCGACGAGCCAGCGGCCCGACAAGCTGGTGCTGAGCTTCCACGGCGTGCCCAAGCGCACCTTGATGCTCGGCGACGCCTACCACTGCGAATGCCTCAAGACCGCGCGCCTGCTGGGCGAGCGGCTGGGTATGCCGGCCGATCAGCTGATGGTCACTTTCCAGAGCCGCCTTGGCAAGGCCGAATGGCTGCAGCCCTACACCGAACCGACGCTGATCGCACTGGCGCAACAAGGCGTCAAACGCGTCGACGTGATGTGCCCCGGCTTCACCTCCGACTGCCTGGAAACGCTGGAAGAGATCAACCAGGAATCGCGCGAAGCCTTTCTGCACGCGGGAGGCAAGGAGTTCAACTACCTGCCCTGCCTGAACGACCAGCACGAGTGGATCACAGCGCTGGCCGGCGTGGCCGTGCAGCACCTGCAAGGCTGGCCGACGCAGGCCACGCCGGATACGACAGCGCTGGCCGCTCAGAAGCAGCGCGCGCTGGCGATGGGCGCTTCGGCCTGATCGCGTTGCCGCGCCAACCGGCGGGCCGGTTGATCAGCCCAGCGCCATGCGCTTGCGCGCCTTCAGCATCTTCAGCACCCGCGGCATCACGACCACCAGCACGGCAATCGTCAACAGGATGGCCGAGGCCGGCCGCTCCACCAGCACGCCCCACTTGCCCTCGCCGATGGAAAGCGCGTTGCGCAGTTGCGCTTCGGCCAGCGGCCCGAGGATCATGCCGATGACGACCGGTGCGGCCGGAAAGTCGAAGCGCCGCATCACCAGCCCGAGCAGGCCGATGGCGTAGAGCAGGAAGAGGTCGAAGGCCGACTGCCGCATGCCGTAGACACCGACCGTCGCGAAGATCAGGATGCCGGCATAGAGCTGCGCCTTGGGCACCTTGAGCAGCTTCACCCACAGGCCGACCAGCGGCAGGTTGAGCACCAGCAGCATCACATTGCCGATGTAGAGCGAGGCGATCAGCGCCCAGACCAGCGCGCCGTTCTTGTCGAGCAATTGCGGGCCGGGCTGGATGCCGTAATTCTGGAAGGCGCCGAGCAGAATCGCCGCGGTGTTGGAGGTGGGAATGCCGAGCGTGAGCAGCGGGATCAGCGTGGCAGTGATGGCCGCGTTGTTAGCCGCCTCCGGCCCGGCGACACCTTCGATCGCGCCGATGGTGCCGAACTCTTCGGGGTGCTTGGAGAGCTTCTTCTCGGTCGCGTAGCTCAGGAAGGTCGGGATCTCGCTGCCGCCTGCCGGAATGGTGCCGAAGGGAATGCCGATGGCGGTGGCGCGCAGCCAGGCCGGCCACGAGCGCTTCCACTCTTCCTTCGTCATGTGGACCTTGCTGAGCTTGTTCTGAGTCTCGACAGTGCGCCCTTCGTAGAGCATGACGTAGAGCGCCTCCGACACGGCGAACAGCCCCACCGCGATCAGCACCACCTCGATGCCGTCCATCAGCTCCGGCACGCCACCCGTGTAGCGCGCCTGGCCGGTGATCTGGTCGATGCCGATGAGCCCGATCGCGAGGCCGATGAAGAGCGCCGTCAGCCCGCGCAGCGTGCTCTTGCCCAGCACCGCACTCACGGTGACGAAGGCCAGCACCATCAGCATGAAGTATTCGGGCGGGCCGAGCAGCACCGCGTATTTGGCCACGACCGGTGCCGCGATCGTCACCACGACCGTGCCGATGGTCCCCGCCACGAACGAACCGATTGCCGCCGTGGCCAGCGCCGCACCTGCACGGCCGTTCTTGGCCATCTTGTTGCCTTCCATGGCCGTGACCATGGAAGCCGCTTCGCCCGGCGTGTTGAGCAGGATCGAGGTCGTCGAGCCGCCATACATCGCACCGTAGTAGATGCCGGCAAAGAAGATCATCGAACCAGTGGGTTCGACCTGAAGCGTGATGGGCAGGAGCATCGCCACAGCTGTGGCCGGCCCGATGCCGGGCAGCACGCCGATGGCCGTGCCGATGGTGCAACCCAGCAGCGCCCACAGCAGGTTGACCGGCGTGCCGGCGGTGACGAAGCCTTGAAGAAGGTTGTGCCAGATGTCCATGTCAGCTTGTTGTCTCGGTTTGTTCTTTGGTGCTGTTTTCGGGCTGATGAGAGCGGCGCGAGGCGCGGCAGGGGGCGCCCGGTGGGGGCTCATGCTGTGGCGGTCGGCGGGTACGCCGACTGCACGCAGGCGCGCAGGCCCGAGGTCGCGCCGCAGAACTCACTACGCTTACTTCGTGCGCTGCGTTCAAACAGCCGCGGCGAGTCAGTTCACGAAGCGCGCAAGCGTGCCGACCTCGAACCTGCGCGCCTCCGTCGCCCCAGAAATCGCCCCCACCGGGCACC
>JAMFRW010000539.1 GCA_026224975.1 Rhodoferax sp.
CTACGGCCGCAAGCCGTGCATCCTGTTCGCCAACACCGCGCCGCTGATGCTCGACAAGCACACCGGCCTCGACGCGATGACTGCGGTGCTCACGTCTTCCGACCAGCGCTACCTGACCGAAGGCTTCATCGTCACCGAAGGCGGCCGTTACCTCGGCCTGGGCACTGGCGAACAACTGGTGCGCGTGGTGACCGAAGTGCGCATCGAAGCGGCTCGCCATGCCAACCCGCTGACCTTTCTGCCTGGCAACATTCCCATCACCGAACACATCGCGCGGCTGCTGGTGAGTGGCGGCGAGTTCGTGGCCTGCTATGCCGACCTCAACGACTTCAAGCCCTTTAACGACCATTACGGCTACTGGCGCGGCGACGAGATGATCCGCCTCGTGGCGCGAACGCTCGCCTCGCACTGCGATCCGCGCCGCGACTTCGTCGGCCATGTGGGCGGCGACGATTTCGTGGTGCTGTTCCAGAGCAGCGACTGGTTCGACCGCTGCGAGCGCATCGTCTCGAGCTTCAACGAAAAGGCTCTGCTGCTGTTCGACGACGCCGCGCAGGCCGAAGGCGGCATCCATGCAGAGGACCGCCACGGGGTGCGGCGCTTCTTCGAGTTCACCACGCTCTCGATCGGCGCGGTGCCGGTGCGGCTGGGCGTTTTCTCACGGCCCGAGCAAGTGGCGTCGGCCGCCGCATCGGCCAAGCACAAGGCCAAGCTGTCGAGCGCGGGTCTGGCGATCGAAGGACCGGACGACGTGCGGCGCTTCTAGGCTTCAGGCACTCCGGCTCGACACCAGCGCCAGCAACGCAACCAGCGTCAGCAATGCGACAGCCGCACGCGAGCCCGACTCGCCACCTTCACCACGCGGCGAAGCCAGGCCCGAATGAATGGCCACCTCGCGCAAGGCGTCCACCGGAAAAGTCAGCAAGGCCATGGGATTCATCGCAATCCTTCGGGACACGGACACGGCGTCCTGAACGCCATATCGGCAGTGTCCGGCGAGGATGTATCTCATTCATGTCCCGGCATGGCTGCGCCGGGCGAGCTTCGTGCGTTCAGGAACGTTTGCGCATGCTCAAACCGGCGATGGCGCCGATCCCGCCCAACATCAACAGATACGACGAAGGTTCCGGCACGGCCGATACCGAGACGTTGTCGAGGTACACCGCCGACGTGGCGCTGTAGTCCCCCACGTCCACCACGCCGAACGCGACCACGATCTCACCGCTGCGCTGGAAGGTGTACTGCGCGTGAGATGTGCCGGTCTGCTGAAGGTAGTGTGACGAACCGGGGGCGGTCGCGGATGCGGCGGTTGCCAGGTCCCATCGCTGCCCGTCGATCACGACGAACGCGTAGTCGAGTGCCAGGTCGGTATCGCGGGTGGCGAGTTGCCAGTCGAAGCTGAGACGGTCGCCGGCCATCACCGTGAAGGAGCGCCGCATGGCCGACCCTTCGGTGGCCTGTGCCACCGAATCGCGGTCCAGGGCTCCGGGTGCGACACCCACGAACGTTTCCAGATCGTAGCCGGCTGCAGCCGGGTCACGTCCCGAAAGATTCAAGGCACCGGCCGGCAGGTCGAAGTCGTCCTGCGCGGAGCTGTATGCGGTGGTCAGGGCCGCGAGACGGTTCGAACCGGACGTGACGAGTGCGGTGTCGCCGAGCACTTCCCAGCCGCCGAATCCGTTCTCGAAGGTGGTGGTCTGTGCGATGGCGCAAGTGGAAAACAGCGCGTAGGCAGCGCCTGCGACGGCAAGGCGACAAGTGGTTGATTTCATGGTGTATGGGTTGGTGTGAGTTCGGTGAAGGTTCAATCGACGAAGGTTTCTCGATGCGCGATCTCCGCCGCGTTGCGTCCCTGCAGGATCGCCAAGGTGCGGTAGTTGCCCGCCACATTGACCTGCACGACCGCACCACCTGCGCTGTCGAGCACACGCACGGCACCGTCGCCGATGGGGTTGGAGCCGAGGTAGCCGACCGACTCGAGAACGCCCTTGAAATTGAGCTTGTCTTCGCCCGGCGTGAAGTCGGTGATCGTGTCGGTGCCGTCGCGCATGCTCATGAAGACGAAGGTGTCCGCACCCGCGCCGCCAGTCAGGGTGTCCGCTGCCTGGTTGCCGGAGATCATGTCATCGCCGTCCGTGCCGACGATGGCTTGCCGTCCGCCGGTGCCCATCACGCGGGTCTTGCGTGCTGTCAACCACTCCTGCGGTTTCAGCGCCGCGCGCGTGATGCGCACTTCGTTGATGCAGCCGAAGAAGCCGCCGCCGCTGGCGCCGTTGACCGTGCCGCCGACCACCCAGGGCTGGTTGGCCGCACCGGCGATGCCGATCGCGTTCTGCACGTTGCGCAGTACGGGCGCGCCGGCCACATACATCGTCGTGTCGTGCGTGACCGGATCGTTGACGATGGCCACGTGCTCCCACTGATCGACCATCACCTCACCCGACCAGTTGGTCTTGGATTGCAGCCGGCCCGGCGCGGGGATCGTCGTGACCTCCCACTGGAACTCCCGCAGATTGGACACGGCGAATTGCAGCGGGCTCGAGTCGCCGTACGAACCGCTCCAGCCCGGCAGGTTGGCGCGCGGGCCGCCACGCGACATCACCGTCATCCATGCATTGTTCGCGGCGGACCAGGTCTTGGCCATCTTCACGATCGCCTCGATGGTGTAGCCCGTCTGCAGGGTTTCGGCATTGAGCGGCGCCGTCACGTCGGTGAGAAAATTGCTGCCCGGGTTCACGCACACGGCGCCGGACGCAGCCGACTTCGCATCGTGATCGCTCGACCAGACCGCATCCTGCAGCAGGGCATTGCCGACGAGCGGCGCACGCCGCAGCGGGTTGCCGCCGGCAAGATCGGCGATGGTGGTGCCCGCCGCCACCGTCTGGCCGGCGACGCCGCCGACGAAGCGCCAGTGGGCCAGCGTGTTCTTGTTGTGAACATAGTCGTCACTGTCGAACGGGGCGCTCAACACCGGCGGCTGGGGATCCTGATAGTTGGCCAGGATCATCGAGCGCACGGTCTCCGTCAACGCCACCTCGCGGTTCGGCTGCCCGGCGCTGAAGTTGCGATTGAATCCCGCGAAACGCTGCGCGAAATTCATGTCATAAGTGAATTCATTGTTCGGCTCGGTCAACACCGCGCGGTCGAATTGATTCAGCGAAGGCTTGGGCTTCAATGGAACCCATGGCGAGAACGAAAGCGATTTGATCTTGTTGTTGCTCAGGTCGAATTCGAGCATTTGCAAGTAGCCGTTACCACCTTGGTAAGCCATTTGATAGTCGACCACCATTTCGAGCACGGCGTGGCCGAAGTTGTTGGTCTTCGTCAATTGCGCCGAACCGTGGTTGTGGCCGCTGACGAACATGAAAATCTGGTCGTTGTCCTTGACCAGGCGGTCCCAGAGAAGTTTGCTGTAGTCGGACTCGACAGCGGTCACCGCATCGCTGGCAATTCCCAGCAGTTCGTGGCTCGAGACGATCACGGGCAGCGTCGGGTTGGCGCGGATCACATCGCGCGCCCATTGGATGCCGGCATCCGAGATGCGCCACGACAAGGACAGCACCATGTACTTCTGGCCCTGTGCCTCGAAGATGTGATATTCATGGAAACCGCTCGGATCACGGCCCTTGAACGTGGACTGCGCCTGCGCACGCGCGTTGCCGAACCAGCGAAGGTAGGGCTCGGCCGCAAGGTTGCGCTGCGCGTCGGTGCAGTCGGTCTGCAAACCGTTGTAGCCGCAGCCGTTGGTGACGTCGTGATTGCCTGCGAGGATCGAGTAGGGAACCTTGCCCGCCTCGAGCGTCTTCATCGCCGCGTCGGCCACGACCCATTGGGCGTTCTTGTCCTGCTGGTCCACGACGTCGCCGAGGTGGATGACAAACGGAATCCCGAGGGTCTTGGCATTCTGCGCAAGCCAGCTTGTCTGGGTCGCGTAGGGTTCGCTGCCGTAGCGGTTCATGAACTGGTTGCCCTCGGCGGGCGTCGCGTATCGCGAATAGAACTGTGTGTCGGGCATCAGCACCACGCCGAAGCTGGAGGTGGCACCGAAGGCCACATTGCCCAGAGAGCACAGGCTCGCAGCCGCAGCAGCGATTCGAATCATTCGTAGGTTCAACATGCGAACTTCCCAAAGTTGTCGACAAAGACAAGACACCGGAGCGGTGCTTGTAAACAATTGAGAAGTTTTGCAAGGTCACATTAAACCCTCGCGAATTGGAGTTGCTGTTTTTTACCCGATGAGACCATCGATCCCTTCGATATCAATCTCCGACCCGAGTCTCCTGAGTTCCCTTAATTTCCACAGGATCCCACCACTCACTTGCGAGTGCTGGAGAGGCGATGGGCCAGGCGCCGAGGTCTTCGTGGGGCTTCAGACCCGACGTCGGCGCCAGGCCATCATGCCGGCGAGCCCGCCCAGCATCGACGCATAGGTGCCCGACTCGGGCACCGGCGAGAGCACCAGCGTCTTCGAGACGTCGAAGGCGACCGGGTCCGTGAACAGGTAGCCGATGCCCTGGTTGAAATCCCCCGCATCGGTCGCCAGGGCAATGCTCGTCGTGCCAGGCCGCAGCACGTCGAAATGAAGCGTGGCGAGCAGGAGGCTCGCTTGCCCCTGATTCGCGAGGCCCGGGAAAATCGACGCGCTGAAGATGTTCGCGCCCAGGTGAGCGCTGTCGTCGTCCCAGCCGCTGGCGGGTGCGAACGACGCGAGCTTCAGCAGGCTGC
Source organism: Rhodoferax sp. (assembly GCA_026224975.1). Taxonomy (GTDB): domain Bacteria; phylum Pseudomonadota; class Gammaproteobacteria; order Burkholderiales; family Burkholderiaceae_C; genus LMDS01. The sequence goes on from JAMFRW010000539.1 coordinate 4,726, forward strand.
TGTCGAAGCCCAGGTGGAAGCCGAATGACAGCAGTTCTTCGTCGGCGGCCAGGCCACTGAACGGATCGTCCAGGCGCAGTTGCAGATCGAACGACTGGCCGGCTTGCGGCGTGCCGATGGTGGCCAACTGCACGGTGGCGGCATGGCCGGCAAAGGTGGCCGCAGCCAGCATCAGTGCCGCGAGAATCGATTTCAGTTTCACGTGGAAATCCTTGGTTCGGGCAAGCCCCGTCACGGGGCTCGCGGTGTGGAAATGGAGGCTTACTGCTTGACGAAGATCTGCGTCCAGGCCCGGTAGTCGGCCTGGGTGATGGTCTTGTCGCCATCGAAGTCGGCCAGCGCCGAGTAGCCCGGCTGGCCTTCGCGCAAGCCGATCTTGCTGCGCAGCGCATCGCGGTCGGCCGCGTCGACCAGGCCGTTGGCATCGATGTCGCCGGCCTTCAGCACCTTCAGCGTCAGGCGCGGTGCGGCCTCCGCGTAGCCATCGTTCAGGAACAGGCCGATGAAGTAGTCGCCCACCGGCAGATCCGGCATCGGCTGGCTGCCGCTCGCCGTGGCGATGTAGTTCCACTTGAACGAGCCCTGCACGCCGGGCGTCTGCCCGGTCTTGTAGACGCCGATCCAGTTGGTTGCGCTGGCCGTCAGGCCGCTCCAGGTCAGCACAGGGCCGCTGCCGACGCGGACCTTGTCGGTGTCGGCGCTGAACTTCACGGTCGATGAGGGCGGTGTCGAGGTCAGCACGGGCGGCGTCACCCATGCCACTTGCGCGAGGCCGTTGAGCACCGGGTCGGTGAAGTCCAGGCCTGCCCCTTCGAGGTGGCCAGCCAGTCGCACGCGGTAAGCGCTATCTCCTTCGAGTGTGACGACGAGGTCGTACCAGCCGCGGCTGTAGTCCAGCGTGCGGATCTGGGTGCGGGTCTGCCCAGCCGGCACGGCAATGCTCAGCACCGCGCGGTCACCGTAGGCGGCATCGGCGAGCTTGATGGTGCAGGCGCTGCTCCCGGTGTTGCTGAACGCGAGCGTGACGCCGTGGCCGGCGGCGTCTTCGGTCAGGCCGACCTGCACACGGCGGCCTGCAGTTGCCAAGCTGCCCTGGTACTCGCGCAAGAAGCCGTTGTGGCTGTGCACGGCGAGGTGGTAGCTGTCTGAACTCCAGTTCCACACTTCGTTGGCGATGCTCTTGCCGGGTTCGACCGTGTAGTGCCAAGGGCCATCGTTGCGCAGCGTGGAATAGACGATGAAGGCGGCGGCCACGCTGCCCGTGTTGCCGAAGCCGAGGGCGAACTGGCGGACGGTGCCGGGCCCGGCACCGACGACGCCGAGGCGATACGGCAGCGGTGCGGCCGGGCGCGGCACGCCGGTCGTCACCGCTTCCTGACGCGGTGTCACCTGGGTGGCCGGCGGCAGTGCGTCCTTGGTGCCCCAGCCCTTGACGTAGAGCGCGGTGCTCGGCACGCTGCTCGGCCAGGCCGCGTTCGGCGATGCGAAGTTGAATGCGCTCGTGAGGTCGCCGCAGACTGCGCGCCGCCAGGGCGAGATGCCCGGGCAGGTGACCTGCGCGCGCGGGTAGCCGCGCGCAACCAGCCATTCTTCGACGAAGCGGATCACCGAGGTGTGGTCGAACAGTTGCGAGCAGACCTTGCCACCCTTGCTCCACGGCGAGACGACCGTGACCGGCACGCGCGGCCCGAGGCCGATCGGCTGGCCGTTGTACAGCTCACCCTGCGTGCCGGCGGCGAGGGTGCTGCGGCCGCGGCTGGTGCTCTCGGGTGCCATGACCGGCGGCATGTGATCGAAGAAGCCGTCGTTCTCGTCGTAGTTGACGATGAGAGCC
>JAMFRW010000540.1 GCA_026224975.1 Rhodoferax sp.
AACTGACCCATCGCGTAGTTCAACGATGCACCCACGCGGCGGCCAGCCGGAGTCCCTTCACCTGCAGACACCAGCACCGAACCTGTGAAGCCACCGAGGTTCGGAGAGGCGTATCCGGCCGTGTTGGACCACCCGGAGTCACCGAGCCCCGCGCTGCCGCTGCCCGTCATCATGGGCCCGACAGCGGGCGGCAGATAGTTGTGGAGCAGGCTCGGCCCGAAGGTGGAGGATGCGTAAAACGCCGAGTACCGAATCAGGTTCAAGAAGCCGAGCGTCGTTTGGCGCCCGAAGGTGAGCGTTCCGTAGCGGCTGTCCAGGCCGACGAGTGCCGAGCGGCTCCAGAAGGTATCGGTGGCGGGATTGCGGCTGGCAACGCCGGTGTCGACGTTCACGTAGCTCGTCAGATCGAAGATCGCGGCCAACGCGTCACCCAGGTCTTCCCTTCCCTTGAAGCCTAGCCACGAGGTGGTCATGCCGGCATGATCGACCCTGTTCATCGCGGCCTCGCCGGCCAGCTGCTTTCGATACGCCAGCGCGTCTACGACGCCGTACACCGTCACGCTCGACTGAGCCTGGGCTGCGCCGAAGAGCGGTGCAAAGGCTGACATTGCGAATACAAGTCCTTTCATGAGAGTCTCCGTCTCTTGAGGCTGAGGTTGATCACGGGGCGGCAAGGCTGCTGCTCCGGGATGGGTGGGGGGAACGAATGGGCGAGCGACTCCACCGCGCGGCCTGGGCAGCCGCGTCGGGTCGGTCATTCAACCGGGAGGTGGGCGCGCAGCCCTGCGGCTATGGGCTCATGGCGTCATCGCCCATCCACGCGTCGACGAGGTCTGCGTCCATCGCCTATTGCGCGTTGAGCGCTGGATGGACTTCGCCGCGGTTCTCGCCAAAGCCGATGCGTGCATGGCCGGGCTTCTCGCACCAGCCTTTGAAGATCACCGCATCACCGTCGGCCAGGAAGGAACGTTCCTCGCCGTTGATGAGTTTCAAGGGAGTTCGCCCTGCGCGTGCCAGCTCGATGATGGCGCCCGCCTCGATGTCCGTGGGGCCTGAGATGGTCCCGGTGCCCAGCAAGTCGCCGGGCTGCAGGTTGCAGCCGCCCACGGTGTGATGCGCCACCATCTGCGCAACGGCCCAGTATTGGTGCTTGAAACTCGTGCGGCTCAGCCGCTCGGCGTGATCGCCGCGGGCACGATGCTGCGCTGTCTCGAGCCAGACTTCGAGCTGGATGTCCAGCGCGCCATCGGTACGAACATGCTTCGATTCCAGGTACGCCAGCGGCTGGGGTTCGTCGGCCGCGCGATGCCATTCCTGGCGATACGGTTCCAGCGCCTCCATCGTCACGATCCACGGCGAGATCGTGGTTGCGAAGTTCTTGCCCAGGAACGGGCCGAGCGGCGCCATCTCCCAGAACTGGATGTCGCGCGCTGACCAGTCGTTGAGCATGCAGATGCCGAACACGTGGGCTTCGGCGTCGTCCACGGCGATCTGCTCACCTTGGGCGTTGCCCTGTCCGATGAACAGGCCGAGTTCGATCTCGTAGTCGAGCCGGGCACAAGCGCCGTACACGGGTGCGGCCTCGCCCGGTGACATGCTTTGACCCATGGGCCGTCGAACCTTCTGGCCGCTGACGCCGATGCTCGATACCCGCCCGTGGTACGCCGTCGGAACCCACTGAAAGTTGGGAGTGAGGGGGTCTTCCGGGCGGAACAGTCGGCCGACGTTGAGCGCGTGATGGATCGAGGTATAGAAGTCGGTGTAGTCACCGATGCGCGCCGGCACCGTGAACTCAGCGGCCGCCAGCGGCACAAGGCAGTCGCGGAGCACATCGGTGGCGCTCGACTTCGGGGTGCTTTCGAGCAGCGCGAACAGGTCATGGCGCAATGCGCGCCATGCGGCGGGGCCCATCGCGAAGAAGTCGTTCAGCGCGGGCTGCGCGCAGGCGCTGGTGGCCTGCGCGGCGAGGCCGTCGAGCAGAGTCGTTCGACTCAGCGCGCCCAGATCCACGATCTGATCGCCGATGGCGACGCCACCGCGAAACGCTTCGTTGCTGCCAGCGCGGCGAAATACCGCGAACGGCAGGTTCTGGATCGGGAAGTCGCAGCCCGGCTTGTTCGCAGAAGCCAGCCAACTCTTGCGCGTGACGTCATGGGTAGGGTTGAGTTGCATCGTGTGTGTCCTTGTCCGACGGTCGTGCTCAGGCAGCCATCAGCTTGTCGTCGAAGATCGCGACTGCACGCGTCCAGCCCGCCGAAGCGCCGCGGATCTTGTGCGGGAAGCAGGAGATATAGAACCTGTCGGCAGGCAATGCTTCGAGGTTGTGCAGCTTCTCGATGTGGCAGTAGCCGATGTCGCGTCCGGCCTTGTGGCCTTCCCAGATCAGCGAGGCGTCGTGCGTCTCGCCGTACTTCTTCGCGGTGTGCACGAACGGCGCGTCCCAGCTCCAGGCGTCGGTGCCGGTCAGGCGCACGCCGCGCTCCAGCAGGTACATGGTGGCCGCATAGCCCATGCCGCAGCCGGCGCTGACAAAGTCGTTGTGGCCATAGCGCTCGCCGGCGCGGGTGTTGACCACCACGATTTCCAGCGGCTTCAAGGTATGGTTGATGCGCTTCAATTCGGCCTCGACGTCCGCGGCGGTGACCACATAGCCGTCGGCAAAATGGCGAAAGTCCAGCTTCACCCCGGGCTGGAAACACCAGTTCAGGTCCACCTCGTCGATGGTGATGGAACGCTCGCCGCGGTTCATGGTCGGATGGAAGT
>JAMFRW010000077.1 GCA_026224975.1 Rhodoferax sp.
AGTCCACATCGGCCATGGTGCGCGGCGTGCCACTCGGCATGCTCGCCAGCAGCCCGCCCATGGCCGTCGCCCGCGCTGCTTCGACGGTGGGCGCTTCGCGGTAGGCCGAGGCGCTGCCGGGCAGCAGCGTGGTGCGGTAGACACCCGGTTCGATGCCCTGTGATTCGAGCCGCGTGCAGGCGGCCGCCCAGGCGTTCTTGAGCAGCGCCGCCATCGCGCCAGCCGAGGCGCGCAGAACAGCCGCACGCTGCAGCGGCACCGGCGTCACCACGCAGGCGGCTTGCCATAGCGCGGTCGCGTACATCAATGGCCGCAGCGGGTTGGATTCGGCGCTCACATGGCCTTGGCCGATCAGCGTGGAGGTGAAGGTCTGTAGCTCGCGCAACTCCCACTCGGCGGTGGTGTCGATGAACTGCATGGCGCGCGAGATTTCGATGTCTTCCTCGACCCGCGATTCGTCCATCAACTGCAGGCCACCGGTGGCGGCATCGCTGGCCGTGGCGCCGTCGTCCTGCTGCTCCTTCAGGCCTTCGACCACCTGCGTGCGCAACGCATCGATGAATGCTTTCTGGTACGGCAACGCGTGGCGCTGCAAGGCCTCGATCGCCTGCACGATGTGCGCGCGATCCACCGGCGGGCCGGAAAGCGATCTGGAATCGCGAAGTGCCGTCAACGTACCGGCGAGCGCCTGCGCGATCAGGTCGGCCGACCGCGCCAGCTCGTCGCTCACGAAACGCTTCAGCAAAGGGGCAATCGCCATCTCTGGGCCGGGCAGGATCACCTCGGATCGAGGCCAATTCATTATCCTGCCGCGCCGCTCGCGTGGGCATCGCCGCCGCCGCGCAAATGCCGCAAGGCGTTACACGGCGCGCCCATGAAAAAGGGCCACCTTTCGGTGACCCTTTTCGAATGACGTACCAAGCGCCGCAAGCTGCGGCGCCGGAGGTATTACATGTCCATACCGCCCATGCCACCCATGCCGCCCATGCCACCAGGCATGCCACCACCAGCGCCGGACTCGTCCTTCGGTGCTTCGGAGATCATGCACTCGGTGGTCAACATCAGCGATGCGACCGAAGCTGCGTTTTGCAGCGCCGTGCGCGTCACCTTCGTCGGGTCCAGGATGCCCATTTCGATCATGTCGCCGTACTGGCCGTTCGCGGCGTTGTAGCCGTAGTTGCCCTTGCCGGCCAGCACCGCGTTCACGACCACGCTCGGCTCGTCACCGGCGTTTTGCGTGATGATGCGGATCGGCTCTTCGATGGCGCGCAGGATCAGCTTGATGCCGGCGTCTTGATCGGGGTTGTCACCCTTGATCTCGCCAGCCGTTTGCTTGGCACGCAGCAGGGCCACGCCACCACCGGCCACGATGCCTTCTTCGACGGCGGCACGGGTTGCGTGCAGCGCATCTTCGACGCGGGCCTTCTTTTCCTTCATCTCGACTTCGGTGGCGGCACCGACCTTGATCAGCGCCACGCCGCCGGCCAGCTTGGCCACGCGTTCCTGGAGCTTTTCGCGGTCGTAGTCGCTGGTGGCTTCTTCGATCTGCACACGCACTTGCTTGACG